>JAEUKY010000338.1 GCA_016794005.1 Rhodospirillales bacterium | reverse complement strand
TCGGCCTGCGTCATGTCGCGGTCGGTCGTGAAGATCGACACCTCGTGGCCGCGCGCGGCCACCGCGCGCGCCATGTCGAGGACGGCGCGGGCCGGGCCGCCCGTGCTGGCGGCGATCGAGGCGATGACGTGCAGGATGCGGATGTGCAGGGACCCCCGGCCTTCAGAACGGGCGGGAACCTCGCAAATTCCGCGGCTTGGGGCAATCGACCTTGACAGGTCCCGGGGGGCGGGGCGCATGATTTACGCAATCGGAGGCTTGCATGGCCCCAGTCCGCTCGACGCAGGCCCGCCGGCGCTTTCTGGCGGGTATGGGTGCCCTGGCGGTGGTCGGCCGGGCGGGGACGGGAATTGCCCAGCCGGCGGCCAGCATCGATCCGACCCAGCCCTTCACCCGCCCGCCCAGCGACCTCAACCTCGTGCTCGCGGTCGACTGCTCGCGCTCGGTCGACGCCGGGGAATACCGCCTGCAGGCCGAGGGCTACGCCGCCGCCTTCCGCAACGAACGCGTGCGCCGGGCGATCCTGACCGGGCGCGAGAAGCGCATCGCGGTGTCGATGACGCATTGGGCCGGGGCGCGCCGGCAGCACGTGGCCGTGGGCTGGACGCTGCTCGACCGGCCGGCCGCCCTCGACGCGTTCGCCGCCCGGCTCGCCGGCCAGCCGCGCCTGACCGAGGACGACGCGACGGCGCTGGGCAGCGCCATCGACCATGCGCGCGGCGTGCTGGCCGAATGCCCGTTCGCGAGCCTGCGCAACGTCATCGACGTGTCGGGCGACGGGTCGAACAACCAGGGCCGGCTCGCGCATTATGCGCGCGATGCGGCCGTGGCGACGGGCATCTCCATCAACGGCCTGCCGATCCTGACGGACGAACCGAACCTCGACACGATCTACCGGCGCGAGGTGATCGGCGGCCCCGGCTCGTTCTTGGTGCCCGTGCGCCGCTACGCCGATTTCGCCGCCGCGATCGCGCACAAGCTGGTGCGCGAGATCGCGTGAGGCGCGCCTAGCTTTCCTCCGGCGGGCGGACGTGCCGGAACTGGCGCAGCAGCAGCAGGTCGTAGGCGATCTTCAGGAATCCGCACACGAGCAGCGGCAGGGCCGGCAGCGAGGCCGCGAACATGGCGCCGGCGATCGCCGGGCTGACCGAAGCGGCGAGGCTGCGCGGGACCGCGGTGAAGCTTGCGGCCGCGGCGCGCTCGGGCTCGGTCACCACCGCCATCACGTAGGACGTCCGCGTGGGCACGTCCATCTGCGACAGGGCCGCGCGGACCGACAGCAGCACGAGCACGACCGGCAGCGACGGGGCGACCGCCGCCAGCATCAGCGCCACGCTCGCCGGGATGTGCGTGAAGACCATCGTGTTGACGAGCCCGATGCGCGCGGCGAGCCACGCGGCGACCGGGAACGAGAAGGCCGACAGCACGCCGGTCCAGAAGAAGAAGGCGCCCGCTTCGGCCAGCGACAGGTCGAAACGCTCGAACAGCCAGAGTGCGAGCAGCGACTGCACGACGAAGCCGCCGGCGAAGGAATCGAGACTGAACAGCACGGCAAGCCGCAGCACGATGCCGCGCGAGGGCCCCAGCGGTGCACGCGGCGCCTGGCGATGCGCTTCGCCGCGCGCCGGGATGCGCGAATAGAGGACGCCGCCGGCCACGCCCAAGGCGGCGTAGACGACGAACATCGCGTCGATCGCCCGGGCCTGCGCGATGCCCGCCGCGGCGACGAAGTCGGGCACGGCGGCGAACAGCGCGCCCGCCGCGCCGGCCAGCGCGCCGACGAGGCTGTAGGTCGCGAACATCTTCGTGCGTCCGGCCGCCGGCGCTTCGGCCGCGAGGGCCGCCTGTTCCAGCGGGGCGAACACGCTGGAGGCGCCGCCGCTCGGATTGACCGTGCCGGCGAACGCGACGACGAGCAGCAGCGCGTAGCCGTCGATCAGCGCGAAGGCGACGCCGGTCGCCGTCATCAGGCCGGCGGCGGCGATCAGCAGGCGCCGGCCGTCGAAACGTGCGCCGACCGCCCCCACGCAGAGCGTCAGCAGCGCCGAACCCAGAAGCGACGCCGTCGACACCACGCCGACCTCGAACGGCGTCAGGCCGCGCGACAGCAGATAGACCGGCAGAAGGACGGCGACGAACCCGTCGCCGAAATCGCGCAGCGCGCGGGCGGCGAACAGCAGCGTCGCCGGCTTGATGGAAAGTGTCGTCGGTTCCCGTCCGGACATGGATGCGCCCCCGCGGTCGCGAGATTGGCGCAGAACTTGGACGGCGCACCGTCTGCAACGCCGGGAGTCTGCACGCCCCGACGGGACAAAAATAGCGGACTGCGGGGCGTCACACAAATAGACTTATTTTCTTGACAACTGGAACGCGTCGATTCAAGATGAACACGGTCAGAACGTGCTCTTTGACATCGTGAATAGGGATGCTCGGCAGCGTATCGCGAGGTACGAAGCGGGCGGCTGACTTGCCGGCTTTGGCTGCAAAGTTTCGTCATACGGAGTCGCGATTCCCCGTCAACGTCAACAAGACTATCCAGTTTATTCAATGGTTTGCGAGTTGACGGTCAACGTCCGTCAACAGGTCGTCGACCTCTTTCGAAACTGGACTTCGGGCGGATCGCCAGACATGTTTGCGCCAGCGCTTCGGCGGGGTCCATGAAAGTTCTCTACGTCGCACATCAGGGCGATCTCGGCGGCGCCACCAGCCCGATCGTCGAGGCGATCGACGCGCTCGCCCCGCGCGGCTTCACGGGTTGCGTGCTGCTGCCCGAGAGCGGCGGCATGATCGCCGCCCTCGAGAGGCGCGGCGTGGCGTGGCGCGTGGCGCCGATCGGCGTGTGGGCGTCGACGCGCGGCCGACGCCGCTGGCGGAACATCTGGTCGAACTGGCGCACCGCCGCCGCGACGCACGCGGCCGTCGCTTCCTTCGCCCCCGACGTGGTGCTGTCGGCCTCGACGACGTTCGGCGGGCCCGCGCGCGCGGCGGCGGCCCTCGGCATCCCGCATGTCTGGTGGCTGCACGAGTTCGGCAAGGCCGACCACAGCCTGCATTTCGATTTCGGCGACGCGATCACGGGCCGGCTGCTCGACCGCTGGTGCGTGGGCGCAATCGCCCCGTCCGACGCGCTTGCGCGCCATTTCGCCGGACGCATCCGGCCCGACAAGATCGTCAAGGTCGACTATTTCATTCCGCCCACGCCGCCGGCCGATGTCCCCGATCTCGAACCGGCGGGCCGCTTCCATCTGGCGCTTCCCGGCTCGCTCAATCCGCAGAAGGGGCAGGCCGATGCGGTGTCGGCGGTCGGCCGCCTCGCGCGCGAAGGCCGCACGGTCCATCTCCACCTGTTCGGGACCGGCGGGCGCGGCTATACCGCGAAGCTCGAGGCGCTGGCCGCGCGCGAAGGGGCGACGGCGAACGTCACGTTCCACGGCCATGTCGACCGGCTGGGGGCAAGGCTCGCGAAGGCGGATGCGGTTCTGATGACGTCGCGCTGCGAAGGGCTCGGCCGCGTCACGATCGAGGCGATGCGCGCCGGGCGCGCGGTCGTCGGCACCGATGCCGGCGGAACGCCCGAACTGATCGAGGACGGCCGGACCGGGCTTCTCTATCGGCCCGGCGATCCCGACGGACTTGCCCGCGCGATCGGCCGGCTGATGGACGAGCCGGGTCTTGCCGCAGCACTCGGCGAGACGGCGCGCACGTGGATCGGCCCGCGCTATGGTGCGCAGGGATTCGCCGACGGCATGGCCCAGGTGCTGTCGCGGGCCGCCGGGACGCGATCGGCCGCATAGCAGATATTCCTAAGATATTGGCATTAATGTTCGCGGACCTATATCCTTTTCGCCCCCACGCACCTATATTCCGCAAACGCAGCAAGTTGTTCCGAAGGCCAGAGATTCCAGGATGCGCGTAGCGCCGATCAGCGAACCGGTCGATTTTGCGCCGGACATCGTCCCGTCCCGGCTCGCCGAGCTTCACGACTCGGTCACGCTGGTCATCCCGCCGTCGGCGTTCCTGCTCGACGAGCGCGTCTTCGTCAGCCTCGGCATCCTGAAGGTCGCGGCCGCCCTCGAACGCAAGGGCGTGCACGTCAACCTGCTCGACCTCTCGGGCATCGCGAACTATCTCGACGCGCTCGAATCCTGGGCGCGCAACACGCCGGACACGGTCTTCGGGCTGACCGCGACGACGCCGCAATTGCCCGCCGTCGCGGCGATCGCGCGCCGGCTGCGCGAGGTGCGCCCCGACGCGCGCCTCGTCCTCGGCGGCCCGCACGTGACGCTCACCTACGCGGCCGTGAAGCTCGAAAACAAGCTCGGGCGCGCGGGCTTCGGCCGCGCCTCGAAGGCGGCCGCCCAGCTCGAGGCGCTGTTCGACGTGATGGTCGCGGGCGACGGCGAGCTTGCGGTTTTCGCGGCCCTCGCAAAGGCGCCGCCGCCGCGCGTGGTCGACGGCGACGACATGAAGGGCGGCTTCTTCATGGACGACGCGCTCTATGCGCGCACGCCGGTCCCCGCGCGCCATCTCGTCGATCTCGCCAGCTACAAGTACTCGATCGAATCCTTCCCCGCGACGAGCCTGATCGCGCAGCTCGGCTGCCCGTTCAACTGCGGTTTCTGCGGCGGGCGCAACTCGAAGAGCCTGCGCGTGATCCGCACGCGGCCCACCGCGCAGATCGTGCGCGAGATCGAGGACCTGCACCGCGCCTACGGCTATACCGGCTTCATGTTCTACGACGACGAGCTCAACGTGAACAAGACGATGGTCGAGCTCATGGATTCGCTCACCGACCTGCAGAAGCGGCTGGGCGTCGAGTTCCGCCTGCGCGGGTTCGTCAAGGCCGAGCTGTTCACCGACGAGCAGGCCGCCGCGATGTACCGGGCCGGGTTCCGCTGGCTGCTGTGCGGCTTCGAGGCGGCCAATCCCCGCATCCTCGAGAACATCCAGAAGCGCGCCGCCCTCGAGGACAACACGCGTGCGGTCGAGATCGCCAAGCGCCACGGCCTCAAGGTCAAGGCGCTGATGTCGGTCGGCCATCCGGGCGAGACCGAAGCCTCGATCCTCGACATCCGCGACTGGCTCGTGCGCATGAAGGTCGACGATTTCGACTGCACGATCATCACGACCTATCCCGGCACGCCCTATTACGATCTTGCGGTGCCCCACGAGACGCAGAAGGGCGTGTGGACCTATACGCAGCCCAAGACCGGCGACCGGCTGCACGCCTACGAGGTCGATTTCACCACGACGCCGGACTACTACAAGGGCGATCCCAACGGCGGCTACAAGGCGTTCGTGTTCACCGACGCGCTGTCGTCCGAGCGCATCGTGGCGCTGCGCGACGAGGTCGAGCGTTCGGTCCGCGCCGAACTGGGCATCCAGTTCAACCCGGGTCGCGCCTCGCTGCGCTTCGAGCATTCGATGGGCCAGGGCCTGCCCGACTTCATCCTGCGCGCCACCCGTCCCACGCCGGCGGTCGCGGAGTAGCCGCCTACAGCCGCTTCTGGAAGCGCAGATAGTCCGCGTCCTCGACCCAGCCCGCGCGCCTGTAGACCGACTGCGCCGTCGCGTTCGTGCGCGCGGTGAAAAGGTCGAGCCGGCCCGCCCCGGTCGAACGCGCGAATTCCTCGACCGCCTTCATCAGGGCCGCACCCGCACCCGTCTTGCGCGTCGAAGGATCGACGAAGATGTCGTTGAGCAGCCAGATGCGCTTGAGGCCGACCGACGAGAAGGTCTGCGACATCAGCGCGAAGCCGACGGCCCTGCCGCCCGCGTCGCGCGCGAGGAAGCCGACATATTCGCCGGCCCCCAGGCGCTTCTCGAGATACGCGCGCGCGAGTGCCGGGTCGGATTGCTGCCTGTAGAAGACGCGGTAGGCGTCGAACAGCGGCACCAGCGCATCGAGATCGGACGGGGCGAGGGGGACGACGACGGTCATTTCGCCTTCTTCGCGCGCGGGTCGCGCGACAGGCCGAGCCGTTCGAGGGCCGCGAGATACTCGGCATAGAGCCGGTCCTTGTCGGCGCCCAGCGCGTAGAGATAGTCCCAGCTGTAGATGCCGGTGTCGTGCAGGTCGTCGAACTTGATGCGGATCGCGTAGTTGCCGACCGGCTCCAGATCCATGATCCCGACTTCCGCGCGGCCGGGCACGATCGTCTTCTGGCCGGGGCCGTGGCCCATCACCTCGGCCGACGGGCTTTCGACGCGCAGCAGTTCGGCGGGCAGTTTCACGCACGTGCCGTCGTCGAAATCGACCTCGAGGATCTTCTCGGCCTTCTTCAGGCGGATCTCGGTCGGGCGGTGCTGGACCGCGAAGCTCATCCCGCGGCACCCGCGTCGAGGCGGCGCGCCTCGTCGACCAGCATGATCGGGATGCCGTCGCGGATCGGGAAGGCGAGGCCGGCCTGCTCGCTGACGAGTTCGGCCCGGCCCGCGTCGTATCGCAGCGGGCCCTTCGTGACCGGGCACACGAGGATCTCCAGAAGCCGCGGATCGACGCCGCCCCGGTCGGTGTTCGCGCTCTCGGCCATCGTCGGTTCCTTCCCTCAGTGTCGCAGGGCGCCGGGCGGCGGCTCGCCGCCGCCCGTCCGCGCCTCGCAGAACCCGGTCATCGCCTTCGCCCGGTCGGCGAGTGTGGCACATTCCAGCAGGCCCTGCTTCTCTTCCGCGCTGAACGGGCACAGCATGGCGAGCGTGTTGACGATGCGTTCGTCGTTCGCCTGCTCGATCGATTCCCAGTCGCCCTGCAGCCCCTCGGCAGCGAAGAAGGCCTTGAGGGCGGCGAGCAGGCGCTTGCGGTCGAAGCCGCCGGAATCGGGCGCTTCGAAGTCGGCGGCGAAGCGTCCGAAGTCGGGGCGGAAGCGCCGGTAACCGCGCGTCGTGGCGATCTCCTCGCCGATCGCGAAGCGCGCGATCCCCGAAAGCTGGATCAGGAAGCGGCCGTCCTCGGTCTCCGACCAGCTCGTGATGCGGCCGGCGCATCCCACCGGATAGAGCGGCTGGGCCGCGCCCTTTCGCTCCTTCTCGGTCGGCTGGATCATGCCGATCAGCTTGTCCTGCGTGCCGAGCACGTCCTCGACCATCGCCAGATAGCGCGGCTCGAACACGTTGAGCGGCAGCCGGCCGCGCGGCAGCAGCAGCACGCCCGTCAGCGGGAAGACCGGCAGCGTGGCCGGCATGTCGGAAAGCGTCAGGCGTCCGGCTGTCGTCGGCATGACGGCCGGTCCCTGCTTCAGGCGAACATCAGCGAGGAAAGACGCTTGCGCCCCTGCACCGTCGCGGCGTGCGCGTTGCCCAGCGCCTCGAAGAACTTCACGAGCTGGGCGCGCGCGGCCCCCTCGTTCCAGTTGCGGTCGCGCTTGAAGAGTTCGAGCAGCTGGTCGATCGCCGCCTCGGCCTGGCCGCCGGCGAACAGCGCCAGCGCCAGATCCATGCGCGCCTGGTGGTTCGCCGGATCGTGCGCGACCTTCTCCAGCAGCGGCGCCACGTCGCCCGCCTTCTCGCCTTCGCGCGCCACGTCCAGCGCCGTGCGCGCGGCGGCGATGTCGGCGTCCTTCGCGGCTTCGGCGGGGGCGGCGTCGAGCGTGGCCTTGGCGGCGTCGAGATCGCCCGCCGCGATGTGGCACTTGGCAAGACCCGCGATCGCCTTGGCGTTGGCCGGATCGTGCTTGACGATCTGCGAATAGAGGGCGGCGGCGGTGGCGAAATCCTCGGCCGCCATCGCGGCGGCGGCCTGCTCCAGCGCCTGCTCGATCGGCGAGGGGCCGGCGGCGGCCCCGCCCAGCTTCTTGACGAACTTGCGGATGTCGCTTTCGGGCAGTGCGCCGAGGAACGCGTCGACCGGCCGGCCGCCCTTGAACGCGAAGACCGCCGGGATCGACTGCACGCGCAGCTGCTGGGCGAAATAGGGATGCTCGTCGATGTTGATCTTGACGAGCTTGACCGCACCCGCCGCTTCCTTGACAACCTTCTCGATCAGAGGGCCAAGCTGCTTGCACGGCCCGCACCACGGCGCCCAGAAATCGACGATGACCGGAACCTTGGCCGAGGCGGCGATCACGTCCTGCTCGAACGCGTCGTCGGTCGAGTCCTTGATGAGGTCCGCTGCTGCGGCACCGGCCTTCGCGGCCCCGATGAGCTGGTCCATGATCCGTCCCGTATCCAGAATGTCAGTCGTGGGTGATCCCGCGGGGAAAATGGCGGTTTTCCGGGGCCAAGACAACCCCCCACACCCCCCGTTTTAGGTCTTGCAATCGGGGCGGCGCGTCCTATTATCCCGGCGCGTTTCGCCACGGCGACCGGGCGGGAATAGCTCAGTGGTAGAGCATCACGTTGCCAACGTGAGGGTCGAGGGTTCGAATCCCTTTTCCCGCTCCAGTCGCCGCGGAACGCGCCTTCCAGAATTTCCGGATACCGGAACCGGCTTCACAGGCCCGGATGCCTTGGTGCGACCAGCGCGCTGGCTGCCGGATGCGCGTCGAGCCGTTCGGGCGCATCGCGTTTGAGTGCCCGACGGTCCTTGACCACCGCGAGGACAGCACCGTCGCGGGCGACGGTCAGGACGGTCTCGCCCTCGTACTCCTGGTCGCAGTCCAGCCGCGTCGTGGCGATGTAGAAATCGGCCGTGCGGTCGTCGACCGTCAGTTCCAGTTCCGGTGCCAGGAACGGCGCGGCCGAAGAGCCTTCCGCGCACACGAAGACGGTGCGCGGTCCGCCCGCCGCTGTCGCCAAGTGCGCACGTAGCGCAAGTGCCGCCTCGCGATACGACGAGCCCCAATAGTCCAGCTCGAATCGTCCGGCCGCGCCCCGCATGCCGCCGACGAGCGCGTTGTAGTAAGCGTACTGATAGGGATGGATCTCGCGCAGATAGAGCGCATGCGACCCGCCGACGGCGAAGGCCATGGCGGCGAGTGCCGCGCGCGCGACCACCGGCATGCCACGCGATGCGGCGACGAGCCGGTCGAGCCCCAGTGCCGCCACGGCAGCCAGCGGCGGCAGGACGAACAGGAAATGCCGGATCCCGTCGTACGTGACCGGCCGCAGCACCGCGAAGCTCGCCAGCGGGAACAGGATGGCGAACGCGAGCAGCGCGACGTGCGGACGCAGGGCGGATATCCCGCCCGCGCGCAGGGCCTGCAGGCCCGCGACGAGTGCGGCGAGTGCTGCCGCAAGCACGAAGATCGGCAGCTTCGCGCCGAGATAGACGAGGAGGTAGTCGCGCGGCAGCGCCATCGAACTGACGAGGTGACCGTCGAACAGCACGTTGATGTCCCATGGTGTCGCGGCGAAGACCGCCAGCGCCTCGATCGGCCGGTGCAGCGGATCGCGCAGCGCCCACGGCCACGCCGCGAGCATGACCGCATAGGCGAGGGCAGCGGCGACTGCGAAGCCGCGTGCCGCCGCCGCGATCTCGGGCACGAGGCCGCCGGGCCCGCGTGCCCGCACGCGCATGGCCAGCCACAGCGCGCCGGCGAATGCCGGATAGACGAAGGCATAGACGCCGGCGACCCGGATCCCGAGCGACAGCCCGAGCGAAAGCCCGAGCCAGAGCATGGTGCCGAAGGCCGGACGCGGCAGTTCCAGTGCGGCGCGCATCGACCAGTAGAGCGCCCATGCCATCGCGGCGGCGAACGGGATGTCCTTGGGATTGACGAACATGTGGCCCCACCAGGACGGCGTGACCAGCAGCACGAGTCCGGCGAGGAAGCCGGCGCGCGGGCCGCCGGCCAGATGGCCGATCCTCGAAGCGGCGGCGGCACCGGCGAGTCCTGCCAGTGCGATCATCAGATGCTGGACTTCATGGGCCGGGAAGGGGAGCAGCCGCTTGGCGACTGCGGCCGTCACGTCGAATGCGGCGCCGTAGAGCCACAGGTTGAAATAGGTCAGCGCCGCCGGGTCGGAGAATCCGGTCTGGAAATGGCGGAGCACGGCCTTCCCGTAGGTGTCGTGGAAATGCTCGTCCCAGGTGACGCCGTAGTCGCGGAACGTGGCGAGGACGAGACCGGCGGCGCCGGCGAAAAGCAGGAGCGTCGCGCGGTTCCAGGCCCTGTCCGTCACGGGGCGACGGCCGGATCGTACCGGTAGAGATAGAAGCCGTTGCGTTCGGCGACGTAGTGCCAGCCGTTGCCCGTCCTGGCGGGAAGGCCCGTCTCGGGGTCGAGCGGAACGCCAAGATGCCGGTTCACGTAGTAGGGCCAGTCGACGTACCAGCGCACGCGGCGCGTGCGCAGATAGTCCCAGATGCGTCCCTTGTACTTCAACGCATCGAGGTTGACCTTCCCGTCGGTATTGACGACGTGGGTTCGGAAATAGCCGAGCGTGCCCGACTGGCCCGCCGCCAGGAACTCGTCGGCGGGCACGTTGGCCCGGGCGAGCGCCACCTGGTCGAAATAGACCGCCTCGGGATTGAACGTCCACCCGTCCAGCGCAAGTGCCGGCCAGCCGACCGCCTGGATGCCGGCGACGGCAAGTGCTGCGACGGCGATCCGGGCCGCGCGGCGCGCAGCCGGGATCGCGCGTGCCACAGCGACAGGTGCGGCGAGGAACGGCAGGATCGCAAGCGGCATGAAGTACCGGTAGTAGAACCAGTACGACCCGAAAAAGAACGTGTAGTAGACGATCAGCGGAACGACTGCGGACAGGAGCAGGCCGACCGCCATCAGACCGCGGCGTGCGCGCGCCATGCCCGTGCCGCCCAGTCGCGCGAAGTCGTCCGCGAACGCGCGCCGCCGGACGGCGCGCCAGAGGATCGCGGCAATGGCGGCGATCAGGATCAGTCGCACCGTACTGGCCGCCGAGATGTAACCGAAGCCCCAGTACTGCGGCGTCGCGGTGGCGAAACCCACATGGTCGTCGAGCTGCCCGAAGAATATCCAGGGCATCAGGACCGCCCGCAGCGCCCAGAGCGCATAGTGCGCGCGCGCCGGCGTCAGCCCCGACGATTGCAGGGCTTCGCCGCTGGTCGGCAGGAACGATCCGAAATCGAGAATGTTGTAGGCCCACCACGGCCCGGACACGCACAGCGCCGTCAGCGCGACGCTGGCCGAGCGGCCGATGCAAGCACTCCATCCCGCCGCGCGATTGGTCCAAAGGAGATGAAGGCCGATCGCGATGGCAAAGAAGGCCGCATCGATCCGCGCCAGGACCATGAGGCCGATCAGGATCCCCAGAATGATCCGGCCGCGCGTGCTTTCTGCCCCGCCGACCTGGAGCCAGCGGATGACGGCGAGATAGAAGAACAGCACGCATCCTGTCGCGAGGCCGTTGTAGGCGTGACCGAACAGCAATGGCGAGCCGAGATAGAATATGGCGGCAAGCGGAACGCGCAGCTCGACTTCGACGGCCCCGTGTCGGGCAGGCCAGATCTCGCGGGCGATGGATCCGCAGAGGATCGCGCCGCCGGCATGGAACGCCCATGCGAAAAGCAGCACGAAGCGAAGGGCCAGGGTGTCGTCCCCGCCGCCGATTGCGAACGCCAGGGCCTCGATCACGGTAAACAGCGGCTGGAAGCCGTTCGACAGTGTCGTGCCGTCGATCGTCATGCCCCGGCCTTGGGCAAGATTCTTCGCCACGGTCAGCGCGTAATACCCGTCCTCGGTGAGGGGCGGTCCATAGATCAGCGGCGCGCCGCGAAGCGTCGGGAGCGCCATCGCGACGATCGCCACGACGGCAAACGCACGCAGCGCGAACGCCCACGGCGAACTCCTTGCGATGTCGCCGGGCGTTTCCAGAAGCATGCAGACCCCGTTCCTTTTCCGTGAAGGGGCCGCAGCGGTCCGTTCAGAGCCTGTCCGGTACCGCGAGAAGGACCTGGCCCATCGCGATCTCTTCGGTCACGGGCCGGCGCGCGCCGAACTCGACCTGATAGGTCGTATAGCCGAGGTCGCGGAACAGGCGCACGGCGTCCATCAGGCACAAGGACTGGCGCGCCCAATAGGAAGGTTCCCACAGGAAGAAGATCTTCGGGCGGAATCGCTTGATCGTTTCCATGCCGCCCTGCAGCGCGTTCCACTCTTCGCCCTGCGCCAGCAGCTTGATCGCGTCGAGGCGCGGAATCGGATTGGCCGCGACATAGTCGTCGAGGCTCCACACCTTCATGTCGATCGAGCGGGTCGAGCGGCCGACATTCGACTGCTGCAGCGAGGCATTGGCGAAGTTGCCGATCGAGTCGTCGTGCAGGAAGAGCTGGCGCGTTTCCGTACGCCCGGCGACGGCCGCTTGGTTGAGGGTCACGTTGTCGAGACCGTTGAGGGCAAGGTTCGCCTTCAGCCGGCCCAGCGGATGCGGATCGGGCTCGAACACGTGCACGCGGCCGGTGGGGCCGACGCGGTTGGCCATGATCATCGCATGCATGCCGATGTTCGAGCCGATGTCGAACGCGACCTGGCCCGGGCGCAGCATGCGGTTGAGCAGCTTCGAGATCTGGGGGCGGAAGGCGCCGTAGAAATAGATGTACCACTCGAGGAACGAGTGGGTGTCGATGTTGATGACCATCCCCTGGTCGTAGTCGAGCACGGTGCGAACCGGGCGTGCGTTGCCCGGCGGATGCAGGGCCCGGACAAGCCTGTCGGTGCCCTTGGGATGGAAATGCCGGGTCAGCCAGGCAAGCGCCGGGACCCACGAAGCGGCGGTCGGCAACGGCTCGGAACGAAGCGGGGCTGAGTCGGGCAAAACAGGCGTCTCGCTGGCTGGAGTTGTCATCGTCAGGTGGGCCATTTCCTCGATTTCCTCCGCCGCGTCGTTACGGTGAACGACGGAGATACCCACGCTATTCCCCGGGGTTGAGCCCGATTGTTACCGCGTGTTACCGCATATTACCGGAAGATGCCCGAGGCGTCGGCCGTACGCAACTAATCGTCACTAAATGTCTGTAAAATAGCGGTATTGGAAGCGGGAGGCCGGACGCTATGCTGGCGCCGTCGGCCATCGCCGGACGGGGGGAGTGGTGCCATGTCGAAGCGCGACGAAGCTCGGAAGATCGAAATCCTCGACCGGCTTGCCGGGATGGTCCGTCAGCGCCTGCAGGCGGGCGGGGCCATCGCAAGCGCCGAAACGGCAGAAGCCTTCATCCGCCGGTTCTATGCGAACGTCGCCGTCGACGATCTCGCCGAGCGCACGCCCGACGATCTCTACGGGGCGGCGATCGCGTTGTGGGCCTACGGGCGCACCCGCACCGCCGGTGCGGCCAAGGTCCGGGTCTACAACCCGCGCCTTTCGGAACATGGCTGGGGTTCGACCCATACGGTCGTCGAGATCGTCAACGACGACATGCCGTTCCTGGTCGATTCGATCACGGCCGAGATCAACCGGCGCGACCTGTCGGTGCATCTCGTCATCCATCCGGTCGTCCCTGTCGCGCGCGACGCCACCGGGACGGCCACGGCCCTTGCCGACGGTGCGGGCCGCGAAAGCTTCATGCATCTGGAGATCGATGCGCAGGGCGACCAGGCACAGCTCGATTCGATCCGCTCGGGCGTGGAAGGCGTTCTCGCCGACGTGCGCGCATGCGTGGCCGACTGGCGCCAGATGCTGGCGCGCGTGCGCGAGGTGCTCGACGGACTCGACAACTCGCCGCCGCCACGCCCGGCCGCCGAAATCGCCACGACGCGCGATTTCCTGTCTTGGCTCGCGGCCGACAATTTCACGTTCCTGGGCTATCGCGAGTACGCGTATCACGGCGAGGGCACGACCTTCCGCAGCGTGGTCAACGCCGAGCGCGGGCTCGGGCTTGCGCGCAATTCCGAGTTCGTCGTGTTCGACGTGCTGCGCCGCATCGCCGAACTGCCCGCACTCCAGCATTTCGTGCGTGCACCGGACGTGCTGCGCGTGGCCAAGGCCAACCGCCGCTCGACCGTCCACCGCTCGGCCTATCTCGACGCGATCGGCGTCAAGGTCTACGGTCCCGACGGCATCGTCGTGGGCGAGAAGGTGTTCCTCGGCCTGTTCACGTCGGCCGCCTACATGCAGCGCCCGCGCGAGATCCCGCTGCTGCGCGACAAGGTCGTCGCCGTCGTCAAGAAGGCGAACTTCTCCGCCGACGGGCACAACGCCAAGGCGCTCCAGCACATCCTCGAGACCCATCCGCGCGAGGAACTGTTCCAGAGCTCGGTCGACGAGCTCTACGACA
>JAEUKY010000335.1 GCA_016794005.1 Rhodospirillales bacterium | reverse complement strand
TCCTCCGACGTGACCTGCCGGTCGAACGCGATCACCGAGGCGGCCGGCGTGTCGGCTTCGGTGTCGTTGCGGTAGACGAACTGCACGATCTGGCTCGTGCGGTCGTCGATGGGCGTGGCCCCCGTCAGGATCACGTGGACGAGACCGTTGGGGTACCTGATCCGCAGCTTGCGGAAGAACGGCATGAACCAGGTGCGCGTGTTGTCGCGGACGGTCATCTCGTCCGCGAGCCCGAGATTCCTCTTCTGCAGGTCCGGGTTCTTCACGTGCACGACCGAATGCGTCTCGAAGCCCCACGGGAAATCGGTGTAGGTCATCTCCGACGGCGTGGGGTCGGGATCGCCGAAGCTCGACTTGTGCACGAACGAGAAATGCGCGTTGTCGAACGAGTTCTCCATCACGCGGAAGGCTCCGACCTTCCACGGCTCGTAGAATTCGTGGATGCGCCGGAAGGTCGGATCGTCGGCCTCGGGGATCGCCGGAATGTCGAACATCGGCTCGGCCAGCGCCACCCAGACATAGCCGTAGCGCTCGGCCGCATGATAGGCGTCGATCCGGAACTTCGGCACGCGCGCCGGGTCCTTGTGCTGCGGGATGCGCACGCACGCCCCGGTCCGGTCGTACTCCCAGCCGTGATAGCCGCACGCGATGCGCCCGTCCGCCGTGCAGAAGCCCTTCGACAGCTTCGCGGTGCGGTGGCAGCAGCGGTCGATCGCGGCGGCGGGAGCGCCCGTTCCGTCGCGCCACAGCACGATGCCCGTGCCCAGCAGCGTGAAGGGGACCGGTACGGCGCCGAGGTCGTCGGCCGGCAGGACCGGGTACCAGAAGCGGCGCAGCACGTTCTGACGGGTGACCAGCATCGGCGGACCTTCCGGAGACTAGGCGGGGCGTCCGGATCGTTGCAAAGCGGCGGCCAAACGGGCAAGAGAAATGGCATGCCCCTTGCGATGCCCGAATCCGAATGAAAGTCCTCGTCGTCTACTGCCACCCGGTCGAGACCAGCTACAACGCCGAAATCCATCGCGTGGCGGTCGATGCCCTGAAGCGCGCCGGCCACGAGGTCGAGGATCTCGACCTCTATGCCGAAGACTTCAATCCCGTCCTGTCGCGGGCCGAACGGCTCGACTACCACGACCTGACGAAGAACAGCGCGCTGGTCGGCAAGTACGTGGCCCAGCTCCGGCGCGCCGAGGCGCTCGTCTTCGTCTATCCGACCTGGACCTACGGCCTGCCGGCGATGCTGAAGGGCTGGTTCGACCGCGTGATGCTGCCCGGCGTGTCGTTCCGGCTGGGCGAGGACGGCATCGCGCGCCCGAACCTGCAGCATATCCGGCGCGTGGTCGGCATCTCGACCTACGGTCGGCCGTGGTGGGTGGCGACGTTCCTGATGGGAAATCCGCCGCGCAAGAACATCGTGCGCTATTTCCGTCTCGTCACTGGCGGGCGGGCGCGCACGAAGTTCATCGCCCACTACGACATGAACCGGTCGACCGACCGCACGCGTGCGGATTTCCTCGCGAAGGTCGAGCGCACGATGGCCGGCCTCGAATGAACGTCCTGGTCGTCTACTGCCATCCGCGCGCCGATTCCTATGCCGCGGCGTTGCGCGACGCCACGTGCGATACGCTGCGCGGGCGCGGCCACGCGGTCGACCTTCTCGATCTCTACGCCGACGGCTTCGATCCGGTCATGGATGCCGGAGAACGCGGCCGCTACCACGACACGGCCGCCAACACGCATGGCATCGAGGCGCACATCGCGCGGCTGAAGGCAGCCGGGACGATCGTCTTCGTCTATCCGACCTGGTGGTACGGCATGCCGGCGATGCTGAAAGGCTGGTTCGACCGCGTCTGGGCGCCGGGCGTGGTGTTCGACATCAACGGCGGCGTGATCCGGCCGCTTCTGACGAACGTCACGCATGTCGTCGCGGTCACCACGATGGGGGCCCCCTGGTGGTTCGCCTGGTACATGGGCCATCCGGGCCGGATGTTCCTGTCGCGCGGCGTGCGCGCGATCTGCGCGCCCGGCTGCCGCTTCACGTGGCGCGCGCACGACCGGATGGATTCGTCCACGCCCGAAAGCCGGGCCGCATTCCTCGAGAAAGTCCGGCGGACCTTCGATTCGTTCTAGAGCTTCACCTCGGCCCACTTGCCTTCGGTGGGCGTGCGTTCGGCCCAGGCGCGCATCTTGAACGGGTTGAGCAGGCCGTGCGGATCGGCCGCGCGCTTGAACTCGTACTGCGCCTCGTCGACCACGCGCATGCCGCCGTCCTCCAGCAGGAACGTGTGTGGGTCGAAGATCGGGCAGCCGTTCGCATTGTGGAAATCGATGATCTCCTTCAGCCGCTCCGGCGTGGTGTAGCGCACGACCTGGAGGCCGAAGCATCCGACCTTGCCCTGCAGGCGCACGAACTCCAGATGCATCACCACCTCGTCGCCGAAATGCTTCCACATCTTCTCGACCAGTTTCACGTGGTCGGGCGGCGGGAACAGCGTCTGCAGGTAGGTGATGGTCTTGTCGGTCTTCAGGATCTGCAGCGTCGTGTGGTTCCACGTGAACTCGTAGAGCGGCGGGATGTCGCCGGCCCCGTCGCCCATCGGCCGCTCGAACACGCAGGTCCCGCCATGCTCGGCGAGCAGGTCCTTGAACGGCTCGAGGCTGGGTTCGGCGAGGGTGAGGATCACGATCGCCTCGCCTTCGCGCAGATGGCCGACCAGCGGCTTGAAGTGCTTCGCCGCACCCCAGTCGATGGGAGCGACCTCTTTCTTCACGATCGCGTCGGCCTCGCAGAGCGCTTGGGCGAAGCGCACCGCCCCCATGAAATCCTTGAAGCTCGCGATGCACTCGGCCCACGGCCAGGTGCGGGCCAGTGCGATGTCCAGTTCCGTGACGATGCCGTTGGTGCCGTAGGCGTGCACGACCTTCTGCACGTCGTCGCCTTCCAGCACGACGATCCGCGGCGTTTCCTCGACGGTCACGACGCGAAGGGCACGCACCGTGCCGCGGTCGCGCAGCACGCCAAAATTTATCGAGCCGATGCCGCTCGACCCGCCGGCGATGAAGCCGCCGATGGTCGCGGTACGGCGCGTCGAGGGATGGAAGCGCAGCTCCCAGCCTTGCGGCACGGTCTGCGCTTCGAGATCGATCAGCTTGATGCCGGGCTGGACGCGCAGCGCGCCCTCGTCGAGCGACACGATTTTGTCCATCGCCGTCATGTCGAGGATGACGCCGCCGGCCAGCGGCATCGCCTGCCCGTAGTTGCCCGTACCCGCGCCGCGCACGGTCAGCGGAATGCGCCGGCGCGCGCAGGCGGCGGCGACCTTGATCACCTCGGCCTCGTCCTTCGGGATCGCGATCAGGTCGCCGAAGTGTTTGCCGAGCTGGCGCTTCAGGATCGGCGAGTACCAGTAGAAATCGCGCGATTTCTGGCGCACGAGTGCGGGTTCGTCGATCGTCTCGACCGGCGCGATCTCGGCCTTGAAGGCGTTCCAGTCGGTCGCGTGCGAGGCGGGCGGCGGCGGTTCGGGCCACAGGGTCATTGCGGACTCCAGCGCGTCATCTTGCCGGGATTGAGCAGGCCGTACGGGTCCGACATGCGCTTGAATTCGAGCTGGCGGTCGCCGGCCGCAACCTTCGGGCCCTTGTCCTCCAGCACGTAACTGTGCGGGTTCGGGATGATGCAGCCGGCCGCCTCGTGGTGGCGGATGATCTCGTAGAGGCGTTCCTTGGTCGTCCAGCGCACGACCTGCAGGGCGGAGCAGTTCACGCGCCCGAAGCGGCGCTGGAACTCCAGATGCAGCATCACCTCGTCGCCGTATTGGCGGTACATCGCCTCGACGACTTCCAGATTGCGGCCGATCGGGAAGACGGTCTGCAGGTAGGTGACCCCCTTGTCGACCTTCAGCGCCTGCAGCGTCGTGTGGTTCCAGCAATATTCGTAGATCGGCGTCTCGCCCTGCACGGTCTCGTCGGGTGTGGGGCGCCAGGCTGTGAGGGTTCCGCGATGGTCGGCGGCGAGACGCTCGAAGGCAGCCTTCTCCGACTGTGCGATCATGCAGAAGGCCACGTGCTTGCCTTCCGGGCATTCGGCCTTCAGCGCCTTGAACCAGGCGGGGATCGGCCACGCGACGACCGCGGCTTCCTTCTTGACGATGCCGTCGGCCTCGCCCAGCGCCTGGCCGAAGCGTGCCGCATCCATGAAATCGTCGAACGCGACGACGGCGTCGAACCACGGATAGACCGGGGCGAGCGCGATCTCGACCTCCAGCACGACGCCGGTCGTGCCGTAGGCGTGCGTGGCGGCCGCCACGTCGCGGCCGCGGAAATCGAAGACGCGGGGGCTGGGTTCGCAGGTCGCCACGCGGATGCCGGGGATGCTGCCCCAGTCGCGAAGCTGGCC
>JAEUKY010000111.1 GCA_016794005.1 Rhodospirillales bacterium | reverse complement strand
TCGAGCGGCTCGCAGCCGACCGACAGGCGCACATAGCCGGGTGCGACCGCATCGCCCCAGCGCGCGCGCCGTTCGGCACTGGTATGCACGCTGCCGAAGCTGGTGGCCGGCCGCACGAAGCGGCACGCGATGAATTTCTCGGCCAGCGCTTCCGACGCGAACGTCACGCCGACGAGACTGCCGAACTTCGCCATCTGCTTTCGCGCGATGGCGTGCGAAGGATCGTTGCCCAGCCCCGGATGGCGCACCGACACGGTGCCGGGATGCACGGCCAGCCTGCGCGCGATCTCGACCGCGTTGTCGCACATGCGCGCGAAGCGCAGCTCCAGCGTTTCCAGCCCGCGATGGACGAGCCACGCCTCGAAAGGGCCGGGGATGGCGCCGGCGAGCTTGCGCCAGTCGCGCACCGCGTCGAGCAGGGCCTTGTCGCGCGACGCGACATGGCCGAACAGCACGTCGCCGTGGCCCGACGGCGCTTTCGTGTCGGCCGCGACGACCAGATCGGCACCCAGGTCGAGCGGCCGCTGGCCCAGCGGCGTCAGCGTCGTGTTGTCGACGACGACGGTCGCGCCGGCGGCATGCGCCGCCGCCGAAACGGCCGCGATGTCGCACACGTCGAGGCCGGGATTGGACGGCGTTTCGATCCACACCAGCCGGTAGCCGTCGAAGCCGCCGGACAGAAAATCCGCCGTCGCGCGCGTGTCGAACGACACGCCGAGCGGGCCCAGGAACTTCTCGGCCAACGCGCGCGTCGTGTAATAGCCGTCCGACGGCAGCAGGATGCGGTCGCCGGCGCGCAAGTGCGAATAGAGCACGGCAGCGATCGCCGCCATGCCCGACGGGAACGCGACGACCGGGGCGTCCTCGAGGATCGCCAGCGCATGCTCGGCCGCATCCCAGCTCGGGTTGTGGAAGCGCCCGTACTGGAACGGCGCGTCGGCCGGATTGCCGGGCAGGTGGAAGGCGCTTGCCATCACGATCGGCGGGCCCAGCGGTTCGCCGGGCGAAATGCCGGCGCGCGCGTGCAGCAGGCGGGCGATGCGGTCGTCGCTGCCGGTCATGCGCGCGTCACCAGTTGGGGGCGGGGCGGATGTCGCCCACGGTGCGCCCGGCCGCGTTGGTGATCTTGGGATTGAGCAGGGCGTCGATCTCGGCGCGCGGGGTCTCGGCGAAGCCGCCGTACTTCTCCAGGAAATGCGCCATCGCCACTTCGGCCCCGCGGCCGTTGCCGTCCTCGATCTTCAGCGCGATGCCGATCTTCTTCGCCGGGATCGCGGCCATGTAGACGCCCTCGGCCCCGGTCTTCAGCACCGCATGGCCGCGCGCGGCGATCAGCGCGCGCGTGCAGAAGCGGCCGGTACCGGCCAGCATGAACGGGTTCTCGCGGATCGCCGCCGCCAGGCGCGCGCAGGCCGCGGCGCGCTCCGGCGGCAGCCCGTCGGGAGCGCCCACGCGCGCGATCCCGAGCGCGAGATTGCGCACCGGGACGGCGATCTGCGGCAGCGAGCAGCCGTCGAGCCCGGTGGGTGCCCCGGCCAGCGAAAGCCCCAGCATCGCCTCGTACGTGGCGACGATGCGCTTCTGCAGCGGGTGCGCAGGATCGATATAGCCCTTGGTCGGCCAGCCCATGTGCTTGCACACGGCGAGCATGCCGGTGTGCTTGCCCGAGCAGTTGTTGTGCGAGGCGTCAGGCTCCTCGAACGCGCGGATCAGCGCGTTGGCGCTGGGCGCGTGCGTGGGCAGGTGCGCGCCGCATTCGAGATCGCCCACGTCCATCCCCATGCGGTTGAGCCACGCGACGACCGTGCGCGTGTGCATGGGCTCGCCGCCGTGGCTGGCGGACGAGATCGCGATTTCCGCCCCCGTGCACGCGAACGCGTCGGCGGCCCCCGTCTCGATCAGGCCCAGCGACTGGATCGGCTTGATCGCCGAGCGCGGGAAGACCGGCAGGGCGATGTCGCCGTGGGATTCGACTGGCGTGCCGTCCGCGGAAACGACGGCGACGATGGCGCGGTGGCGGCTTTCAACCATTGCGCCGCGGGTGACTTCGACGATGAGCGGTTCGGACATGATTGCGGAAACTTGCCTCTTGCGCGCGCGCAAGGCAAGGTCCGGCCATCATGCGCGGATTTTTCGGTATCGGTGTCGAGGGCATTTCCAAGCCCATGAATCTCGGGGCGCTGGCGCGCACCGCCCACGCGTTCGGCGCGTCGTTCGCCTTCACGCTGGCCGCCGCCTTCGACCGGTCGGAAGCCAACCGCGCCGACACGTCGGACGCGTCGGACAGCATGCCGGTCTACGACTGGGCCACGCTCGACGACATGCGCCTGCCGGTGGGCTGCGTCTTGGTCGGCATCGAGCTCACGCCCGACGCGGTCGAGCTGCCGAGCTTCCGCCACCCGCGCGCGGCGGCCTATATCCTCGGGCCCGAGCGCGGTTCGCTGTCGCCCGAGACGACGGCGCGCTGCCGGCACGTGGTCAAGATCCCGACCAAGTTCTGCATCAACGTGTCGCTGGCGGGGGCGCTGGTCATGTACGACCGCGTGCTGTCGATGGGCCAGCACGAGGCGCGCCCGATCCTGCCCGGCGGCCCGACGACGTCCACGCGCCGCAAGCACGTGTCGGGCGGGCCGGTGCTGCGGAAGAAGAACTAGCCGCGCAGGCGCAGCAGCGGGTTGAGAAGGCGGCCCCA
>JAEUKY010000265.1 GCA_016794005.1 Rhodospirillales bacterium | reverse complement strand
TCTGACGCTGCCGGCCTGCCTGCTCGGCTATTTCAGCCTCGCCTATATCAGCCGCATGACGCGCAGCTTCATGCTCGAACAGCTCCGCCAGGAATACGTCATCGCGGCGCGCGTGAAGGGCCTGTCGGAATTCCGCGTCGTCTGGCGCCACGCGCTGGGCAACGCGATGGTGCCGCTCGTCACGGTCATCGCCCTTTCCTACGCGAACCTGCTCGAAGGCTCGGTGCTGACCGAAACGGTGTTCGCGTGGCCGGGCCTCGGCCTCTACATCACGCAGTCGCTGCTCGCGGCCGACATGAACGCGGTGCTCGGCGGGACGGTCGTCGTCGGCACCATCTTCGTCGGGCTCAACCTCGTCTCCGACATCCTCTACCGGATCGTCGATCCGCGGGCGCGGCGATGAGCGGCGGGCTGCAGGCCTGGCTCCTCGACGAAGCGCCCGGCAGCCGCGGGCAGGCGCGCGCGGGCGCCTTCTATCGCGGCTGGCTCGCCTTCCGGCAGAACGGCCTCGCGATGGTCGGGCTGTCGATCGTGCTGGGCCTCGTGTTCGTCGCGATCTTCGCACCGCTGCTCGCCCCCTACGGTCCCAGCGCGCAGGATCTCGATTTCCGCCTCAACCCGCCGTCGGCCCGGCACTGGCTGGGGACGGACGAGCTCGGCCGCGACATACTGAGCCGCATCATCTGGGGCTCGCGCATCACGCTGGGCATCGTGCTGCTCGTCGTCGTGACGGTGGCCCCGGTCGGCCTCGCGGTCGGCACGCTCGCCGGCTATTTCGGCGGCTGGGTCGATGCGGTGCTGATGCGGATCACCGACGTCTTCCTCGCGTTTCCGCGCCTGATCCTGGCGCTGGCGCTCGTCGCCGCACTCAAGCCCGGCATCGAGAACGCGGTGCTGGCGATCGCGTTGACGACGTGGCCGCCCTATGCGCGGCTGGCGCGCGCCGAAACGCTGGTCGTGCGCAAGGCCGACTATATCGCCGCCGTGCAGGCGCAGGGCGCGTCCGGTCTGCGCATCGTGCTGCGGCATGTCGCACCCATGTGCGTGTCGTCCACCATCGTGCGCATGACGCTCGACATGGCCGGCATCATCCTCACCGCCGCGGGCCTCGGCTTCCTCGGCCTCGGCGCGCAGCCGCCCAGCCCCGAATGGGGGGCGATGATCTCGTCGGGTCGGCGCTTCCTGCTCGACCAGTGGTGGGTCGCCACGATGCCGGGCATCGCCATCTTCGTCGTGTCGCTGGGTTTCAACCTGCTGGGCGACGGCCTGCGCGACGTGCTGGACCCGAAGCGCGACTGATGGAAAAGCCGCTCGTCGCCATCGAGGACCTGCACGTCACGTTCCGCCTGCGCAACCGCACGGTCGAGGCGGTGCGCGGCGTGTCGCTGACGATGGGCAAGGAGAAGATCGGCATCGTCGGCGAGTCGGGCTCCGGCAAGTCGGTCACGGGCCGCGCACTGCTGGGCCTGACGCCGCCGGCCGGCGAGGTGCGCGCGAAAAAGCTGGAATTCGACGGGCAGGACCTGCGCGGGCTCGATCCCGCCGGCTGGCGCGCGCTTCGCGGCCGGCGCATGGCGATGGTCATGCAGGACCCGAAATTCTCGCTGAACCCCGTCATGACGGTGGGCCAGCAGATCGCCGAGGCCTACGTCACGCATGTCCGCGCGTCGAAGGCCGAGGCGCGCGAGAAGTCGCTGGCCGTGCTCGAGGCCGTGCGCATCCGCGATCCGCAGCGCGTCTACGACCTCTATCCGCACGAGGTGTCGGGCGGCATGGGCCAGCGCGCGATGATCGCGATGATGCTGGTGGCCGAGCCCGAACTGCTGATCGCCGACGAGCCGACCTCGGCGCTCGACGTGACGGTCCAGATGCAGGTGCTGTCGATCCTCGACGATCTCGTCTCGCGCCGCGGCATGGGGCTGATCTTCGTCAGCCACGATCTCGACCTCGTCGCGGCGTTCTGCGACCGCGTGCTGGTCATGTACGGCGGGCGCGTCGTCGAGACGCTGAAGGCGAGCGAGCTTGCGTCCGCGCGGCATCCCTACACGCGCGGCCTGCTCGACTGCGTGCCGCGCCTGGACCGCGCGCAGCGCGAACTGCCGGTGCTGAACCGCGACGCCGCGTGGCTGGAGGGGCGATGATCCTTTCGGTCGAGAATCTCGGCGTCGAGTTCGTCGGCCTGCGTGCGGTCGATTCCGCGCGCTTCGCCGTCCGGCGCGGCGAAAGCTACGGGCTGGTCGGCGAGTCCGGGTCGGGCAAGTCGACCGTGCTGCGCGCGCTGGCGGGCCTCATCGACAACTGGACCGGCTCGATCCGCTTCGACGGCAGGGACCTTTCGGGCAAGCGCGACCGCACCTTCTATCGCCGCGTGCAGATGGTCTTCCAGGACCCCTACGGCTCGCTGCATCCGCGCCAGACGATCGACCGCGCGCTCGCCGAACCGCTGGCGATCCACGGCATGGACCGGCGCGAGGAGCGCATCGAGAAGGCGCTGGAGGAGGTGGGCCTCGGCCACGGCTTCCGCTTCCGCTACCCCCACCAGCTTTCCGGCGGCCAGCGCCAGCGCGTGGCGATCGCGCGGGCGCTGATCGTGGAGCCGGAGATGCTGCTGCTCGACGAGCCGACCTCGGCGCTGGACGTGTCGATCCAGGCCGAGGTGCTGAACCTGCTCGACGCGCTGCGGCGCCGGCGCAACCTCACCTTCGTGATGGTCAGCCACAATCTCGCGGTCGTGGCGCACATGTGCGCGCGCCTCGCCGTGATGAACCGCGGGCGCATCGTCGAGGAGATGGATACCGCGTCGTTGCGCGCCGGGTCCGCGCGCGATCCCTACACCCAGCGCCTGATGGCCGCCTCGCGCGGCTACGACCGCGCGCTGGCCGAAAGCTTCCGCGCGTTCGACTGAGCGGATACGCTGGCGGCATGGAGTCGCCGGCCGCCCGCCTCGAAACCCTGCCCGCCTGGGCCACGATGGACGCCAGCCGCGACGTTCTGGCGGCGCTGGGCGGCGAGGCGCGTTTCGTCGGCGGCTGCGTGCGCGACGCGCTGCAGGGCCAGCCGCCCGCGGATATCGACCTCGCGACGCCGCTGCTGCCCGACGACGTGACGGCGAAGCTCGGGGCGGCGGGCCTCAAGGCGATCCCGACCGGGCTCGCGCACGGCACCGTCACGGCGATCGCGCGCGGACGGAAGTTCGAGATCACGACGCTGCGCCGCGACGTGTCGACCGACGGTCGGCACGCGGTCGTCGAGTTCACCGGCGACTGGCGGGCCGACGCCGCACGGCGCG
>JAEUKY010000242.1 GCA_016794005.1 Rhodospirillales bacterium | reverse complement strand
GGTGCCGCTCTACAAGCTGTTCTGCCAGGTCACCGGCTTCGGCGGCACGCCGATGCTGGCCGACGCGGTTCCCGCACAGGCCGGCAGCCGCGTCGTCACCGTGCGCTTCGACGCCAACGTGATGGGCGGGCCCAACGCGCTGGGCTGGCGCTTCAGGGGCCCGGCCCCGGTCAAGGCGCGCACGGGCGAGGAAAGCCTGGTCTTCTACACGGCCTCCAATCCCGGCCGCGCGCCTTCGACGGGGACCGCCACGTTCAACGTGACGCCGCTCAAGGCCGCCCCCTATTTCCAGAAGGTCGCGTGCTTCTGCTTCTCCGAACAGACGCTGGCGCCGGGCGAAAGCCTCGACATGCCCGTCTCGTTCTTCGTCGATCCCGCGATCGAGAAGGACCCGCACATGAGCGACGTGACGACGATCACGCTGTCCTATAGCTTCCACCGGGCGGCCGACCAGCCCAAGACCGCCGAAGCACCGGCGACGCAAAACTGAGGATACGAACCATGGCCCAGACCTCCGCACACGGGACCAAAGCGCCCTACCATCTGGTGGAGCCGAGCCCCTGGCCGATCATCGGATCGGTCAGCGCCTTCGTGCTGGCGCTCGCGGCGCTCACCTACATGCATCCCGACCTGTTCGGGACGGGTCTCGCCAAGACCTTCCAGTCGTTCGGCGTCTGGAAGCTCGTCCTCGGCCTCGGTCTCGTGCTGTTCACGATGTACGGCTGGTGGAGCCAGGTCGTGAAGGAGGCGAGCACGCCGGGCCTGCACAGTGCGGCCGTCCGCCTCGGGCTGCGCTACGCGATGGTGCTGTTCATCGCGTCGGAAGTGATGTTCTTCGTCGCGTTCTTCTGGTCCTATTTCCACTTCGCGTTCTATCCGGAACTGCACACGATCGGGAAGGTCTGGCCGCCTTCCGACGTCGTCACCTTCAATCCGTGGGACCTGCCGTTCCTCAACACGCTGATCCTGCTCACCTCGGGCGCCACGGTCACGTGGGCGCACCACTCGCTGGTCGAGGGCAACCGGCGCGGGCTGGTGTGGGGCCTCGTGCTGACGGTGATCCTCGGCATCGCCTTCACCGCCTGCCAGGCCTACGAGTACGCGCACGCCGCGTTCGGCTTCAAGGACAACGTCTACGCGTCGGTCTTCTTCATGGCGACCGGCTTCCACGGCTTCCACGTGCTCGTCGGCACGATCTTCCTGATCGTTTGCCTCGTGCGCGCGATCAAGGGCCACTTCACGCCCGAGCGCCATTTCGGCTTCGAGGCGGCGGCGTGGTACTGGCACTTCGTCGACGTGGTGTGGCTGTTCCTGTTCGCCGTCATCTACGTCTCGGGCGAAGGTGCGGTCAGCCTGCCGGGCCACGGCCCGTGGTCGAGCTGATCGACTGACCGACCGTACGTCAGAAGCACGTCCCGGACCCGCCGCCAGCCCGCTGGCGGCGGGTCTTGCTTGCCGGTGCCCGCGATGCGGGCGCGGCACCCTCTATCGCGGGCCGTTCTCGCTGTCGGTCGCCGATGTCTGCTCGGCCTGCGGGCTCGACCTCAAGCGCCACGAGGAGGGCGACGGCCCGGCCGTGCTGGTCATCCTCGTGCTGGGCTTCGTCGTCGTGACGCTGGCGCTGTGGACCGACGCCGCCTTCGCCCCGCCCTGGTGGGTGCACGTCCTGCTGTGGGTCCCGTTCATTTCCTTCGCGGGCCTCTGGATGCTGCGCGTCGCCAAGGCCATATTGATCGCCATGCAGTACCGCCACCGACGCCACGAGTTCGATGCTTGACCGCCTGATCCCCGGCTTCGCGCCGCGCCTCGTCCCCACGCTGATCGCCGTCCCGGGCGTGCTGATCCTGTTCGCCCTGTCGGGCTGGCAGGTGGCGCGGCACGTCGAGCGCGAGGCCGAAAACGCCATCCGCGCCGAGCGGCTCGCCGCCCCGCCGGTCGCGGTCGATGCGGCCCTCGCCGACGGACAGGCGCGCCGCTTCCGCCGCGTGCATGCCGCCGGCACGTTCGACCATGCGCGCGAACTGCACGTCTATGCGCGCTCGCTCAACGGCAACGAGGGGTTCTACGTCCTCACGCCGCTGCTGCGCGACGGGCTGCCGCCCGTGCTGGTCAATCGCGGCTGGGTCGCCAAGGACAGGCGCGATCCCGCGACGCGGGCGCAAGGCCAGATCGCCGGCCGGGTCGAGGTCGTCGGCGTGCTGCGCGACGAGCCGCGCCGCGGCCCGATGATGCCGGACAACGAGCCCGCGAAGAACGGCTGGTTCTGGTTCGACCTGCCCGCGATGGCGGCATCCGCGGGCGTGCCGGACGCGCTGCCGGTCTATGTCGAGGCGGCGCTGGAGCCGCGCAATCCCGGCGGCTGGCCGCTGGGCGGGCAGACGCAGGCCCAGCTTCCGCGCCCGCACCTGCAATACGCCTTCACGTGGTTCAGTCTCGCGATCGCACTCGCCGCGATCTTCGCGATCTCGCAGCGGAAAAAGCCATGAACGCATCGACCGCCTATCCCGCGCTCGAATCCCGCTTCCGGCGCATGAACCTCGTGCGCGATTCGATCGCCGTGCTCGACTGGGACGGGGCCGCGATGATGCCCGACGGCGGGGCCGACGCGCGTGCCGAGCAGCTCGCCACGCTGAAGCTGATCGTGCACGAGCAGGCGGTCGACCCCGCGCTCGCCGACCTGTTCGCCGCGGCGGGCGAGGGCAAGGGCCTCGACGAATGGCAGGCGGCCAACCTGCGCGAGATGCGCCGCGACTGGCTGCACGCGACCGCGCTGCCCGCCGACCTGGTCGAGGCGCGCTCGCGCGCGGTCTCGGCCTGCGAGATGCGCTGGCGCCAGGCGCGCAAGGCCAACGATTTCGCGGGCCTGCTGCCGTCGCTGAAGACCGTGCTGGAGCTGACGCGCGAGGTGGCCGCGATCAAGGCCGCGAAGCTCGGCCGCTCGAAATACGACGCGTTGCTCGACGAGTACGAGCCCGGCGGTTCGTCCGACGAGATCGACGCGATCTTCGCCGACCTCGCCGCGTTCCTGCCGGGCTTCACGCAGGCCGTGCTCGACCGGCAGGCGCGCCAGCCGGCGGCCCTGCCGCTCGACGGCCCGTTCCCGGCCGCCGTGCAGAAGAAGCTCGCCGAAGACCTGATGCGCGCGGTCGGCTTCGATTTCGCGCACGGCCGCCTCGACACCAGCCACCATCCGTTCTGCGGCGGCGTGCCCGACGACGTGCGCCTGACCACGCGCTGGGACGAAAAGGATTTCGCCAAGGGCCTGATGGGCGTGCTGCACGAGACCGGCCACGCGATGTACGAGCGCGGC
>JAEUKY010000228.1 GCA_016794005.1 Rhodospirillales bacterium | reverse complement strand
GCCCCGCCCCGGTCGGCCAGTTCCATCGCCCGGCCGATCGAACCCTCGCACAGCCCGATCAGCGTCTGGCGTTCGTCGGCCTTCACGGCCGGCCGGTAGCGCTGCAAAAGCTGGTCGACGGTCGCGGCCGCCAGCGGCTGCACGAACAGCATCCGGCAGCGCGAGCGGATCGTCGGCAGCAGGCGGCCCGGCGCGTTCGAGACGAGCAGCAGCAGGCACTGCGGGGCCGGTTCCTCCAGCGCCTTCAGCAGCGCGTTCTGGGCGGAATCGTTCATGTCCTCCGCCGTGTCGATCACGACCACCCGCCAGCCGCCTTCGGCGGCCGTGCGATGCAGGAGATCGACCGCACGGCGGACCCAGTGGACGATGATCTCCTGCGAAGGCTTGTTGGGCGGGCTCGAATTCGGGTTCGGCATGCCGGGCTGGAGCGTCAGCATGTCGGCATGGCCTTCGGCCGCGACGCGCCGGAAGACCGGATGTTCCGACGACAGCGCGAGCGTGCGTGGGTTGGGCGGCGGACCGCCGCCGCCGAACAGGCCGCCCGCCTGCTCTGCGCGCGCGGCCCCGTCGGCAAGCGCGAAGCGCGCGAAACGGTAGGCGAGCGTCGCCTTGCCGATGCCGCGCGGCCCCGCGATCAGCCAGGCGTGCGGAAGGCGGCCGGAATTCCACGCGGACAGCAGCGTGGCCTCGGCCGCCTCGTGGCCGACCAGATCGGGATTGGCGCGCGGCCGCGGCGCCTTGTCGTCGGCTTCGTCGGTCACGCCGGCAGCCGGGCGCCGAGGCGGCGCTTCAGCACGGCAGCGATGCGCGCCGATACGGCGTCGACGTCGCCGCGCGCGTCGACCAGCGCGCAGCGCTTCGGCTCGGCCCGTGCGATGGCCCGAAAGCCGCGGCGCAGCCGTTCGTGGAATGCGACGTCCATCCGCTCGTAGCGCGTCTCGGCACCTGCCCGCGCAAGCGCGCGCTTCAGGCCCGTTTCGACCGGAATGTCGAAGACC
Source organism: Rhodospirillales bacterium (assembly GCA_016794005.1). Taxonomy (GTDB): domain Bacteria; phylum Pseudomonadota; class Alphaproteobacteria; order CACIAM-22H2; family CACIAM-22H2; genus Tagaea. The sequence continues at coordinate 15,654 of JAEUKY010000228.1, read as the reverse complement.
AGCGTCAGGTCCGGCTTGAACGCGCCGAGGGCGAGCCTGTGCAGCCGCTCCACGAACGGGCGGCCCAGCCGGTGGCCGTAGCCCTGGTAGGCCATCGTGGAATCCGCGAAGCGGTCGCACAACACCCATGTGCCGCGCGCCAGCGTCGGCTCGATGATCCGCCGGACATGTTCGATGCGCTGCGTGTAGTTCAGCAGCGCCTCGCTTTCGGCGCTCCACGTGCCGGGCTCGCCCTCGACGAGTAGGCGCCGGATCGCCATCGCCTGCGGCAGCGCACCGGGCGGCCCGCCCGGCTCGCGCGTGGCGAAGATGTCGACGCCTGCGGATGCGAGGCGTTCGGCGAGCCGCGCGATCTGGGTCGACTTGCCGGCCCCCTCGCCGCCCTCGAAGGTTATGAAAAGGCCGCGTCGAGTACGCTTCTCACTCACTTCTTCGGGCCGAAGATCAGGTAGTTCACGGCGGCCGTGAGGCGGCCGGAATAGCCGAGGCGATCCACGCTTTCCTGCGCCACGAGCGGCACGTCGATCGGCGTCATGCCGGGTGCGGTCAGCGACACGCGGCCAAGCGCCTGGCCGCTGGCGACGGGGGCCGGTACCGGCGTGTCGTAGACGATCCTGGCCTGGAGCTGCGGACGCAGGCGCCGCGGCATCGTGATCGCGACGTCCTGTGCGGCCAGCAGCGCCGTGCTGCCCTTGGTGCCGAGCCAGATGTCGACCTTGTCGACCTCCTGTCCGGCCGTGAACAGCCGGTAGGTCTGGAACTCGCGGAATGCCCAGTCGACCATGCGCTCGGATTCTTCCGCGCGATGGCGCATCGACGCCCAGCCGTTGAACACGGCGATGACGCGCCGTCCGTCGCGCATGGCCGACGCCGTCAGGCCGTAGCCCGCCTGCTCGGTATGGCCGGTCTTGATGCCGTCGGCGCCGACGTTCTTGTAGAGCAGCGGATTGCGGTTGCCCTGCGTGATCTCCTTGCCGGTCCGCTCGTCCTTGCCGTAGGTGAAATTGAGCTCGCGGTAGTACCTGTAATACTCCGGATGGTCGTCGATGACGCGACGCGAGAGCGCGGCGAGATCGCGCGCGGTCATGTAGTGGTCCGGATCGGGCCAGCCCGTCGCGTTGCGGAAGTTCGAGCCGTTGAGACCCATCCGGCGCGCTTCGGCGTTCATCCGTTCGGCGAACGCTTCCTCGCTGCCGGCGAGCGCTTCGGCCAGCACGATGCACGCATCGTTGCCCGACTGGACGATCATGCCGCGGATCAGGTCCTCGACCTTCACGCGGCCGTTGAGCGGCACGAACATCTTCGAGCCCTGCATGCGCCACGCGCGCTCGGACACGGGCAGCATGTCCTCGAGCCCGAGTTTGCCGGTCTTCAGCGCCTCGAAGACCAGATAGGCCGTCATGACCTTGCTCATCGACGAGGGCGGCATGCGTTCGTCGGCCGCACGCTCGAACATCACGAAGCCGGTCTGGTAGTCGAGCACGATCGCCTGGCGCGCCGAAATCTCGGGCATCCCGTCGGCGGGCCCGCGGACCGGTGCGGCGGCGGCCGGACGCTGGGCGGGTGCCGGCTGCTGGGCGCGCGGTGCCGCACCCGGGCGCTGGGGCGTCTGGGCGGTAGCCGGAAGGGTGACGGCGACGAGTGCCGCGGCGAGGATCAGGCGTGCGATCATTTCATTTCCCTCAATCCACGACGATGCGCGCTTCGGGCACATCGGCGACCATCTGTTCGAGCATCCGGTCGGCATCGCCGACATCGGCGATCGGGCCGACGCGCACGCGATAGAGCTGGCTGCCGTTGAGCGTGACCGGCACGACGCGCGAAGTGCCGTAGCGCGAAAGGCGCACCGAAAGCCGGTACGCGTTCTCGTAGTTCCCGAAAGCGCCTGCCTGGACCCACAGGTTGGTGCGCTGGGCGGTACCTTGCGTCAGCACGGGCCGTGCCGAGGCCTGCTGCTCGACCGGCAGGGCGGCGACTTCGCGCGATGCCGGTGTTGCGACCGGTGCCGCGGGAGCCTGCGGGCGTGCCGGCGTCGCGGCGGCGGTCCCGCGCGACGTGGCGGTCGGCGTGCCGCGTGCGGGGACGCTCGCCGCCGGAGCCGGCGTCGGCGCCACGGGCGGCAGATCCTGTGCGGCCTGCGTGCGGATCGGCTCCGCCTGCCGGGCGAGCGGAACCTGCGTTTCGCGCGGGCGGCCCTGTCGGGTGGTCGTGCCTACGCGGCTGCGGTCCGTCGCGACCGGCGGCAGCGTGGCCGAGGGCGGCGGAAGGGCGGCACTCGTCGCGCGCGTTTCGCGCGCACCGGGCGGCGGGGGCAGCGCGTCGGACACGACCGACGTGCGCGGAGCGGCCGCCACCGTCTGCGTTTCGTCGCGGCCGGTCAGCTCTGCCTTCAGGCGCTGGCTGTCCTCGGCCATGATGTCCACCCGAACGCGCGCGGTTCCCTGCCCTTCGAACCCGAGTAGCTGTGCGGCACGCCGCGACACGTCGATGATGCGCCCGCGCGCGAACGGCCCGCGGTCGTTGACGCGCAGCACGATCGAGCGGCCGTTGTCGAGGTTCGTCACGCGGACGAGGCTTGGCATCGGCAGCGTCGTGTGCGCCGCCGTCAGCGCGTTCATGTCGTAGAGTTCGCCGTTAGCCGTGTTGCGGCCGTGGAAATTGGTGCCGGTCCGCTCGCCGCCGTAGAACGACGCGATGCCCGTCTCGGAATAGGTCCAGTCTTCCGCCGGGTAGTACCAGACGCCGGCGATCTGGTAGGGCTCGCCGACCTTGTAGGTGCCCTGCGCTCGGGCAGGCGCTGCGGGCGTTTCCGGCGCACCCTGCATCGACTTGACGACCGAGACGCCGAACTTCAGTTCCGAACATGCGCCAAGGCCGAGCGCGGCGGTGGCCGTGCCGGCGAGAAACAAGGCGCGCAGTGCGGAACCCCGGATGGACATCGCATTCCCGAAAGACGGACGCGAATCGACGCGCCCGGAATATGGCAATTCGAGGCTAAACCTCGCCGATACTGTCGGCAAGCAAGCCTACCGACGTGGCAAAATTGACGGACCTGTTCCAGCGCATGATGACGCGGAAATTGCCGTAGACGAGGAAGGCGCGCCCGGCCTCGCCGTCTGGCTGGACGATCGAGGCGGCGATGTCGCGCGACGGCAACGCGCCGCCGTCGGCCGCCCGCACGCCCAGCGCCTGCCATTCCGACAGCGGCTTGGTGACCTTGTTGTGGTCGACGAGCGTACGGTCGAAACCGGGCGGGAGCGTCGCGGCACGCCCCCAGGTCTCGTCGTCCTTCCAGCCGACGCGGACGAGATAGTTGGCGATCGACGCGAACACGTCGGCGCGCGAGCCCCAGATGTCCGCCTTGCCGTCGCCGTCGAAATCGACGGCATAGGCGAGGTACGAGGACGGCATGAACTGGCTCTGTCCCATCGCACCCGCCCACGAGCCGCGCATGTCGCTGGCCTTGATCAGGCCCCTGTCGACGATGCGGATGGCGTTGAGCAGTTCTTCGCGGAAGAACTGGCTGCGCCTGCCGTCGTAGGCGAGCGTGGCGAGTGCCGCGAAGATGTTGAAGCCGCCCGTCAGCCGGCCGAAATCGGTCTCGACCGCCCACAGGGCGACGATGAAGCGCGCCTGCACCGGATAGCGCTGCGCCACGCGGCCCAGCAGTTCGCGGTTCTCGGCCAGACGCGTGCGCCCGGTATCGATGCGCGCCTTGTTGACCACGCGCGCGAAATACTGCTCGAATGTCAGGCGGACCTCGGGCTGCGAACGGTCGAGTTCGAGCACCCGGGCGATCGGCGAGATGCCGGTCAGCGCCTGATCGAGCGATCCGCGCTTCATGCCCTTCTGCATGGCCTCCTCGCGGAAGCCGCGCAGCCAGTCTTCGAAAGGCATGTCGTTGGCGCGCGCGGCGAACGGCAGGGCGGCGATGCCGCCGGCCGCAGCGAGGAACGCGCGCCGACTCGTGAAGGTATCCATGTGCGTTGATGTACGACGGGGCATACTGGATGCGCAATCGCGACTCCGGCCGGCGCGCAAGTGGTTGCGCGAGGCTGTAAAAACAGGCAGTTTGCGCCGCCTTGAACATGACACTCGCCGTCGCCCTGCCGTCCGCCGATGCGCGCCACGCCGCCGCCTTGATGGCGCGCGCCCTCGGGCTCGAGATCGATCCGACCGACCTGTCCGTCGGCGAGCCGATCGACGGCGCGGTCAACCGGACCTGGCCGGTTGTTCATGGCGGACGCAAATACGCGTTGCGGCTTCGCCGGGAGGAAACGCACTTCCGCTACGAAAAGGGTGTGGCGAAATCCGCGCTTGTCGCGGCGATCCACGCGGCCAAGCGTGTGGGTTCGTCCGACGCGCGCGCGGCCGACGGTCTCGCGGCGGCTTCCGCCGGTCGCCTTGCCCCGCCCCATGCCCCGGCCCTCGTCCACTGGAGCAATGGCGACGATCTGTGGGCGTTACCGTGGGAGTTGTCGGACTGGTGCGAAGGCACGACGCTGGCCCGGCAGGCCGATGCGGGATCGATCGCGCGCGCCGGTGCCGCGATCGCGGAGATCCATTCCGTGCGTTTCGAAGGCGGCTATCCCGACCTGCTTTCGCTCGGCGGCAAGCCGCAGGATTTCGCCGCTTGGCTGGGGGCGGGCATCGCGCGGGAACTTGCGCGCGGACGAATTCCGCCCGCCCTCGCCCGCTTCGTCGAGAATGTCGCCGCGCGCGCGGACCGCAAGGTCGCGTGGACGCTGGCGCACAACGACCTGCACGGGCTGCACCTGATCGACGATGCGGCGAACGCCACGCTGTGGGTCATCGACTGGGACAACGCCGTCGTCGCCCCGCCGGAGCTCGACTTCGTCAAGCTGCGCTACTGGACGCGCGTCGATGCGGGAACGGGCCAGCTCACGGCCGATCCCGAACTCTACGGCGCGCTGCGCGCGGCCTATGCGGCGGCCGGCGGCCCCGTGCTCGACATCGCCGTGTCGCGCGCGTGCGAAGCGCTGTGGCTGCTGCGCGTGTTCCATTTCGAGACCGACCGGAAGCTCGCAGGCAAGCCGACGCCGCGCCTGTTCCCGCCTGCCGAAACCTATCTTGCGGCCCTCCACGACCTGGCGAAGGCGGCATGAGCGCGCTGGTCGTCATCCCGGCGCGCTACGCCTCGTCGCGCTATCCCGGCAAGCCTCTGGCGAAAGTCGGCGGCATCGCGATGATCCAGCGCGTCTGGGCGATCGCGCGCGCGGCCGAGGGCGTGTCGCGCACGGTGGTGGCCACCGACGACGCGCGCATCGCCGATGCCGTGCGCGGCTTCGGCGGCGAAGCCGTGATGACGCCGGAACGCTGCCGCAACGGCACCGAACGCACCTTCGCCGCGGTCGAAGCGCTGGGCGCGCGCGAAAAGGCGATCATCAACCTGCAGGGCGACGCGGTGCTGACCCCGCCGTGGGTCGTCGGCGCGCTTGCCCGCGCGATGGCGGAAGATCCCGCCATCCGCATCGGCACGCTCGCCACGCGCATGGCGCCGGACGCCTATGCCGCACTCAAACGCCAGAAGGAAGGCGGCCAGGCCGGCGGGACGACCGTCACCTTCGACCGCAACGGCGACGCGCTCTATTTTTCCAAAAGCCTGATCCCGTTCGTGAAGAAGCCCGGCGACGAACTGCCGATCTTCCGCCACATCGGCATCTACGCGTTCCGGCCCGAGACGCTGGCCGAATACGTGACCCTGCCGATGGGTCCGTTCGAGAAGGCCGAGGAGCTCGAGCAGCTTCGCGCACTGGAGAACGGCATCCGCATGCGCGTCGTGCTCTGCGACTATCGCGGCCGGACGCACTGGTCGATCGACAGCCCGGCCGACCTCGTCGAGGCCGAGGGCATCCTCGCGCGCGAAGGCGAGCTTCTTCCGGCCTACGACGGCAGCGCAAGGGTCGCCTGATGCGCCGGCTGCTGCTCGTGCGCCACGGCAACACGTTCGAGGACGGGGCACCCGTTGTGCGCGTGGGATCGCGCACCGATCTTCCGTTAACGGCCAAGGGCCTTGCGCAGGCCGCGACCTTCGCCGCCGCCGTCCGCGCGGCTGGGCTTGCCGTCGGCCCATTCCTCGCAGGCCCCCTCGCCCGTACGCGGATGTTCGTCACGCACGGGTTCGGCTTCGAACCGCGCCTCGACGACCGTCTTCGCGAGATCGACTACGGAAGCTGGGAGGGCCGGACCGACGCCGACATCGCCCTGACCGCCGGTGCCGATACGCTCGAGGCATGGAACCGGCGCTGCGTGTGGCCGGAAGGCCAGGGCTGGTCGCCCGATCCCGGCACGCTCGAAGCCGGTGCCGCGACCCTCGTGCGCGAGCTTGCGGCGGGCGACGCGCGGCTGGTTCCGGTGCTGTGCAGTTCGCAGGGGATCCTGCGCTATTTCGCGAAGCTCGACGCCACGTGGTTCGCCGCGGCGGCGGCCGACGGGAAACTCGGCGTGGCGACGGGTTCGTGCTGCGGGATCGTCGTCGACGGCGCGTCGGTGCGTGTCGCGTTCTGGAACCGGAAGCCCGACGCCGCGACGCTGCGCGACTTCTAGGAGTCCGACGCCGGCGCTTCGGCCGGTTCCGTCGTTTCCGGTTCGCCGGGGGCCGGAAGCGGCTCGGGGAACAGCCGGTCGATCCGGCCGAGCTTGTAATAGTAGGCAAGCCCCACATATTCGCGGATCGCCTCGGACAGGAAATTGAGGTTGTGGCCGAGCCGGAACGCGCTGTCGAACGGCTGGTTCGGGTCGGTCGCAAAATCGATCGGATAGGCCAGCAGATGCGGCCAGCCCGCCTTGCGGAACGTGCCCATCGCGCGCGGCATGTGGCGGGCCGAGGTGATCAGCAGCCAGGTCTCTTCCGGCTCGGGCTTGATCAGGTCGAGCGTGAGACGCGCGTTCTCCCACGTGTTTCGCGACTGGTCCTCGAAGATGATGCGCGTCGTGTCGAGCCCGATGCGCGCGAAGATGCGGCGCACGACGTCGGCCTCGGTGTCCTTGCCGTCGATCAGCTCGATCGAGCCGCCGGTGAAGACGTGCTTTGCCGCGGGATAGCGGCGCGCCAGTTCGATGAACGCGTCGAGCCGCGGGCTGCCCGCCGCCAGCAGCGAGGACGGCACGCCGCGCTTGCCGATAACGTAGTAATCGATGACGCCGCCCAGCACGAGGATGCCGTCCACGCGCGGCGGCGGCGAGACGAGCGGCGGGAAGCGGTCCTCGATGGGCCGCAGCGCGATCTGCCCGATCGGATAGATGGCGATCGCGACCGTCAGCGCTGCCGAGAAGCACACCAGCGCGCGCCCCAGCCGCCACCAGCGCGACCACAGGATCAGGCAGCCCGCAACCCAGACCGACAGCAGCAGGCTCGCCGGCTCGGCGACGAGCCAGAAAAGCTTGGAGAGGGAGAGCTGGATGTCGAAAGGCATGGTCACGGGCCGCGCACTCTAGGGCCGGCGGGCGTGCCGGCGCAACTCGGGGACGCCCCGCATCAGGCGACGATCAGGCGTTCGGCCGGCAGCGTGACCGTCACGGTCGTTCCCCGCCGCGGCTCGCTCTGGATCGTCAGCGTGCCGCCGTGCAGCTCGACCAGGGCGCGCGAGATCGGCAGGCCAAGCCCGATGCCGCCTTCCTTGGCCACGAACGGGCTGGTCGCCACGCGCATGAACGGCTTCAGCGCGAGTTCGACCTCGCCGGGCGTCATGCCCACGCCTGAATCCGAAACGCGCAGGCACGGCGCGCCGCCGGCGTCGAGGCCGCACCAGACGTCGACCCGGCCGCCGGACGGCGTGAATTTCACGGCGTTCGTGACCAGGTTCGTGCTGATCTGGCGGATCTTCGTCGCGTCGCCGAGCACGCGAACCGCGGAATCGAGGTTCTCGTAGAGCGACACGCGCTTGGCTTCGGCCTGCTTGCGCACCAGCCGGACCGAGGCGTCGACGATCTCGGCCAGCCGCATGCGGTCTTCCTGGACCATCAGCTTGCCGGCTTCCAGGCGCGAGAAATCGAGGATCTCCTGGATGATCGCGAGCAGATGGAACGCCGCCTGGATGATGTCGTCGAGATAGGCCCGCTCGCGCTCGGGCAGCTGTTTTCCCACGCGGATCTGCAGGAACTCGGCGAAGCCGATGATCGCGTTTAGCGGCGTGCGCAGCTCGTGGCTCATGTTCGCGAGGAACTCGGCCTTCGCCTGATTGGCGTGCACGGCGTCGTCGAGCGTGACGCGCAGCGTGTGCTCGGTCTGGCGCATCTGCGCGGCGATCGCCGAGTAGCGCGCCTCGCAGTCCGCGATCTCGGCGAATGCGCCGGCGGCGTCGGCCGGCGCGTCGGGCCGTGCGGCCAGCGCACGCGCGAACGCGGCCTCGACCTGCCGCTCGATCTGGGTCGAAAGCCCGAATGCGGCGGCGGCCGCGATCCCCGCGGCGAGGACCGCCAGCAGCCAGCGCGCGGGTCCCTCGACGAGGCCGACGGCAAGGCCCGTCGCGAGCGCGCAGAGAAGCGCGGCGATCGGAAGCGCCGTCCGCAGGGACCTGAACGGATTCACGGCGGCGACGACGGGGAGAGTGGACGACTGTTGGACATGTTCCGGAAGCCCGATTGGCCGATGCGCGCACAGCATAAGCCCGAACGCGCATCCGGGGGCAACTTCCGTGCGAACCGCCCGTCCGGCGGGCTAGGCGGACCGGATGCGTCCGACGAACCGTTCGAACTCGCGGGTCAGCTGCTTGATCTGCTGGCCAAGCGTGGACGAGGCGTCGCGGACGACGCCGGCGGCGACGCTGTTCTCCCGTACCGCCTGGCCGACGCCGGCGATGTTGGAAGACACGGATTCCGTGCTTTCGGAAGCCGCCTGGACGTTCCGGCTTATCTCCAGCGTCGCCGAGCCCTGCTGCTCGACGGCCGCCGATATGCCGGACGCGATCGAGTTGATCTGGTCGATCGTCTGGCTGATCTCGCGGATCGCGCCGACGGCATCGTTTGTCGCGGCCTGGATCGCGGATACCTGCCCGGCGATGTCCTCGGTCGCCTTCGTGGTCTGAGAGGCGAGAGATTTCACCTCCGAGGCGACCACGGCGAAGCCCTTTCCTGCCTCGCCGGCCCGGGCGGCCTCGATCGTGGCGTTTAGCGCGAGCAGATTGGTCTGCCCGGCGATGTCGTTGATGAGCTTGACGATATTCCCGATCCGGCGCGCCGTTTCCGCGAGACTTTCCACCGACTGGTTCGTGCGCTCGGTCTGGGTGACGGCCTTGCCGGCGATCGCGGCCGACTGTTCGGCCTGCCGGCCGATCTCGCCGATCGATGCCGACAGTTCCTCGGCTGCGGCGGCGACGGTCTGGACCCTGGTCGACGCCGCTTCCGAGGCTTGCGCGACGGCGGTGACGCGACTTCCGACATTGTCGGTGCTCGACGTCATCATGATCGCCGTCCGTTCGAGTTCGGCGCCGGCGCCGGATACGGTGTGCGCGATGCCGTTCATGGTCTCCTCGAACACGCGGGCAAGCCCGTCGAGCGCCTGGCGGCGCTCGGTCTCGGCGCTGCGCTTGAGTTCGATCTGCTCGTTCTCGAGCTGTCTGCGCGCCTGCGCGTTCGTCCGGAAGACGCTGACCGCTCGGGCCATGGCGCCGATCTCGTCGTGCCGGTCGAGGGCGGGAATCTCGACTTCGGTCTCGCCTTCGGCGAGCTTGGTCATCACGCCGGTCATCTTTTCGAGCGGCGAGGTGATAAGGCTCAGCGCCGCGTAGATCGCCGCCATCAGGATCGCCTGTATGAGGGCCAATTTCACGAAGCCGATCGCCTGCTGTTCGGACGACGCCTTCTCGAGCCCCGCCACGGACAGCCGCAGCGTGAGCAGGCCGATCGTCTTGCTCTGGCTTCCGTCGCCGTGGCGGATGTCGGCCTTGCTCTCGATGAAGCCGGACGCGGCGGCAAGGTCGCCGTGCGTGGCCACCTGCCGCCCGTCGCCGTCGGCGACCTCGGCCCCGAGAAAATCCGGATCCCGGGCCAGCGCTTCGAGCATCTTCCTGACCAGGTCGGTATCGAGATCCCACATCGGCTGGTCGAGCGCGTCCGCCTGGATCGCCGCAACCAGCGAAGCGCGGGTCGAAAGAAGCGCGGCGCGCTGGGCATCGCTCCGCCAGAGTTCGAGCCGGTCGGCGGCCCCCACGATGACGCACATCATCACCGCGATGGTCGCCAGCGTTTTCGTCTTGAGGCTGAGGGCCGACCGGCCCGGCTTGCCGAATATCCTGCGCATGTTCGTGCCCGGCGCGCCTGCGCCGCTCAGTACTTCGCTTCGATCGCGGCGCCCTTGGCGTCGCGTATCTCGGCGAACTTCGTCCAGAAGCGCTCGGCCAGGGCGGCGTCCTTTTTCACGAGCTGGTGGCTGAGCATGATGTAGTAGTCCTTGACCTCGATCGGCGGCAGGACGACCTCGAGATCGGTCATCGCCTTGGATTTGATCAGCGGATCCGTCGCCTCGCGCAGCAGCACCGCACCGGAAATGCGCCCGGCCGACACCTTCCGCAGGTTGATTTCGGCATCGCCCGCCTCGTCGATCTGGACGCCGAGCTTCTTGAGATCGGCGACGATCGAGTAGCCGAGGGGTGCCCCGATGGGCGCCGCGAGGCCGGAGAAGGCCTTTCCGTCCCACGACGCGGGCGATCCTTTCTTGCGGTAGAGCGTGTAGGTCCAGCTGAGCGAGCGCCGCGCCGGGTCCGCCTTGTCGCCGGCCATCGGGAAGGCGCCGAATTCGAGGCGCGCCGCGCTGAACGACCCGTTGACGACGGCATCGACGGCACCTTCCTTCAGCAGGTCGAGGCAACGCCGCCAGGGTGCGCGGACGAACTCCGCCTTGAAGCCCAGATCCTGAGCCACAAGGCGGATCAGTTCGACGGTGGTGCCGGGCTTTTCGGCGAGGGTCTCGCTGCCGTTGCCGACATAGGTCGGGTAGAGCTCCTTGTCCTCCGCGGCGAATTTCAGGGTGATCTGCGCGGAAGCGGCCGTGGCGCCCAGCAGGAGCGCGGCACCGGCCGCGAGAAGGCGCAACGAAGCGGCGTGGAACTTGGTCATCGGAAAACTCCTTGGATCGACAAGCGGGACCGGCAGGTTATTTCCGAATTGGTTGCGGCCAAGTTAATTTACACGCATGTGTTGTGCTACAATGGTCATCTATTTCGGCCTAGCGACTGTTGCCAGCATTGACGGAACTGACTATGAACTTCCGGAGGGATCGGCGCAGGACGGGTGGCCGAGCGGTTTAAGGCAGCGGTCTTGAAAACCGCCGTAGGTGCAAGCCTACCGTGAGTTCGAATCTCACCCCGTCCGCCATATCCAGCCATGTCGGCCATGAGAGCACGGCTTTATGCCGCGCTTGACTGCCTGGGTCATTTGACCTAATTCATATTAGGTCAAATGACCTATTCAAGAAAAGGCAGCATATGGGGGCCCGCGAAACTCGCCAGCAGATCGTCGACGTCGCAGATCGGCTTTTCTACGAGCAGGGATTCGAAACGACGTCGTTTGCCGACATCGCTGCGTCTGTTGGTCTGTCGCGCGGCAACTTCTACTACCACTTCAAGACCAAGGACGAAATCCTCGACGCCGTTATCGTGCAGCGCGTCGCAAACACTCGCAGCATGCTTATGGCATGGGAGCAGGAAGCCGTTTCCCCGACGGAATGCATCCGTCGCTTTATCCGCATTCTCATCGCGAACCGGCCGAAGATCATGGCGTATGGCTGCCCGGTCGGTACGCTCTGCAACGAACTGGCCAAGCTCAAGCATGTCGCGAAGGACGATGCCACAGGTCCTTTCGCCTTGTTCCGCGACTGGCTCGGCCGGCAGTTCGTCCGGCTCGGGCGCAAAAAAGATGCAGATGCATTGGCGCTTCACCTCCTGATGCGCAGTCAGGGCATCGCAACGCTTGCGACCGCCTTCGGCGACGTGGATTTCATCGACCGGGAGGTTGCCGACATGGAGGCGTGGCTGCATTCCCAGCGTCCCGCCAGCCCGAATGCTGATTCCCTCCAACCCGCCTGATGGAGCAAGCATGTTCGTCATCACACTTCGTTTTGCCGACAAGACAAAAGCGCCGCAGTTCATGGACGGACACAATGTCTGGATAAAGCGCGGCTTCGAAGAAGGCGTGTTCCTGATGGCCGGAAGCCTCCAGCCGGGTGCCGGCGGTGCGATCCTCGCGTACAACGCGACTCCCGCTGAGATCGACGCGCGGGTTCAGGCGGATCCATTCGTTGCGCACGGCGTCGTCAAGGCCGAGATTATTGCCATCGCGCCGGGCCGTATGGACGAACGGCTGGCCTTCCTGAAAGCCTGAGCCGTGAACACGACGATTCCCGGGCCGGACGGCCGCCCGCGCTGCCGTTGGTGTGCCGCTGCACCCGAGTTCCTCGCCTATCACGACGCCGAATGGGGATTCCCGGTCGACGACGACCGCCGCCTCTTCGAGAAGCTGTGCCTCGAAGGATTCCAGTCGGGGCTTAGCTGGCGCACGATCCTCGCTAAACGCGAGAACTTCCGCGCCGCTTTCCAAGGGTTCGATTTCGGCCGGATCGTCAGGTTCGGCGAACCGGACATCGAACGTCTGATGAAAAACAACGGCATCGTCCGGCATCGTGGAAAGATCGCCTCCGTCATCAACAACGCGAAACGGGCGCGAGAACTCGTCAAGCTCGAAGGATCGCTTGCCGCGTATTTTTGGCGTTTCGAGCCGAAGCCCGAGGAGCTGGCAGAACCGCAGACAGTCTCGACATCGCCTGCATCCGTTGCTCTGTCGAAGGACCTGAAGAAGCGCGGCTGGTCGTTCGTCGGCCCGACGACTGTCTACGCGTTCATGCAGGCGATGGGCCTCGTCAACGATCACGCCCGCGGATGCATCGTTCGAAGGCAGGCGTCCGACGCACGCGCAGCCTTCAGACGGCCGGCATAGGCCGATCTGGTGCCCTTTCCGCGGGCCGTTCTTGAGGCGGCATAGCGCGTACCCCATCCGTTCCGGTGCGGAAAGCGCGTTCAGGATATCCCCAGACGGGAGCGAAGGTTGTCACCCGCCCCGAATCCCATGTAATAGCGAATATCCGTTACAAAACAGGATACTCGCGGGTAGAATCTGGCTCGACGGGCAAGGACGGTAGATGGACACGACCCCGCAGCGGACCGACGAGGAAACGCTCCTCTCCGATCTCGATCGGATCAAGCGCACGGGCAATACCGTGCCGCGGATGGCTGTCGTCATTTCCATGCAGCGGCAGGCTTGGTTCAACCGCCGGCGCGAGAACTACCACGTCATCTTCCACGCCATCCGCGAGATGGTGCAGCGCGCCGAAGGCACGATCTATTCGCTCGCGAATTTCGATATCGTCTTCGTTTTCCGCGTCGACAATCCCCAGCAGTTCGAAAGCATCGTCACCGAGCTCGACGATCTGCTGCGCCGCCACTCGGTCGCCACCGGCATGCCGGACGAGAACATCGAGGAAGCGTGCACCTGGTACAGCTTCGAAACGCAGTTCCCCGATTTCTACGACTACGCGAAGGCCGCCCTCGAGGAGCAGAAGAGCCAGCAGGAAGCCCGCCTTCGCGCCATGCAGCGCGCGGGTACTTCCGCCGGCCCCGCCTACGGCCAGAGCTTCCAGTCGCTGACGCCGGCCGTTCTCGGCCAGGTCGAGGACGCATTCGCCAAGGCCGATGCCAAGACGCTCATCCGCAACCAGCCGGTCTCGATCGCGTTGACGGCCAACCAGCTGCGCCCGATCTTCCGCGAATACTTCTTCAGCGTGAACGACACGCGCAATCTGCTGCAGCCGCGCGTGAACATGCGCGGCCAGCGCGGCCTGTTCCAGATGTTGACCCGCACCTTCGACGCGCGCCTGCTGCGGGCGCTGTCGGAGGGATTCCTCACCAAGACCGCCGGCAACATCTCGATCAATCTCAACGTCGACACGATCCTGTCGGACCGGTTCCGCGAGTTCGACCAGCGCATCGGTTCGTTCATCGCCAAGGGCAACATCATCATCGAGATCGCGCGCCACGACGTGTTCGCGGATTTCGAAGCGTACAACCGCGCCATCGACACGCTGCAGAAGGCTGGCTACCGCTCGCTGCTCGACGGGCTGACGCCCGATACGCTGACCTTCTTCCGCCGCTCGGAACTGCGCGCCGATCTCGTGAAGATGTTCTTCTTCAAGGACCATGCGGAAGACTGGCGCATGAAGGGTCTCGCCGCGATGCTGGCCGAAGCCGACATCAACCGCATCATCATGGGACGCTGCGAGACGCCGATGGCCTTCGAGCTCGGCCAGGCGGTCGGCATCCGCATGTTCCAGGGCTGGCACGTCGACGCGCTGATGCGCGCGATGATGCCGGCAACGCCGCCCGCGCGCTGAGCCCGGTCCGGCCGATGCGTCTGGCCGATCTTCCGACCCCTTCCCTCGTCCTCGACCGTTCGCGGCTGATGCGCAACGTGGCGCGGATGCGCGCGCGGGCGAAGGAGCTGGGCGTGACGCTGCGCCCGCACATGAAGACGGCGAAGTCGGTCGACGTGGCGAAAGCCGTGCATGGCGGCGCCACCGGCCCGATCACCGTCTCCACCCTCGCCGAAGCCGAGCATTTCGCGAAGGCCGGCTTCTCGGACATGCTCTATGCGGTCGCGATCGCGCCGGCCAAGCTCGACCGTGCCGCCGCGCTGATGCGCGCCGCACCGGCGCTGAAGATCCTGACCGACGACGTCGAGGCGGCCAAGGCCATCGCCGAGCGCGGCAAGACCCTGGGCGTGCGCTTCAATGCGGTGGTCGAGATCGAGACGGGCGGCGCGCGTGCCGGCGTCGATCCGACGTCGCCGGAACTGGCCGCGATCGCCGCGACCCTCGGGCGGGCGGGAATGCTGGCGGGCGTCATGGCCCATGCCGGGCACTCCTACGGCTGCGACGGGATCGCCGAGATCGAAGAGGTAGCCGAAGCCGAACGCGCCGGCGTGGTCGCGGCCGCCGGGTTCCTGCGCACCAAGGGCCATGCATTCGATCTCGTCAGCGTCGGCTCCACGCCGACGGCGCTGCATGCGCGCCACCTGCAGGGCGTGACGGAAATGCGGCCCGGCAATTTCGTGTTCTTCGACCTGTTCCAGCACGGACTTGGCATGTGCGGCGCCGAAGACATCGCGGTCGGCGTGCTCGCCTCGGTCATCGGGCACCATCGCGCTCGCAACCATCTTCTGCTCGACGCCGGGGCACTGGCGCTGTCGAAGGACACGGGTGCGAACCGCCGCATCGAAAGCGTCGGCTACGGCCTGATCCGCGATCCGGGTGCCGCTTCTCCGCGCGAAGATCTTGCCGTGCTCGACGTGCATCAGGAGCACGGCATCCTGTCGGCCCGGCGCGGGCTCGACGCGATCGATCCCCTGCCCTTCGCCGACTGGCCGATCGGGCGCCGCGTGCTGGTCATGCCCAACCACGTGTGCATGACCTCGGCGATGTATACGCAGTACCACGTGGTCGACGGCGGCGACGAGGTCGTCGCCGTGTGGGACCGCGTCAACGGCTGGTAGTCAGAACGGATATTTCGGATTGGCGATCAGCGTCCGCGCGCGGGCTTCCTCACGCAGGGCGCCATGCAGGCCCGCGTCGGCATCGTGCCTGCCCGC
>JAEUKY010000225.1 GCA_016794005.1 Rhodospirillales bacterium | reverse complement strand
TACACGAACCGCGGCCTGCAGTTCCTCGACCTGATCCAGGAAGGCAACATCGGGCTGATGAAGGCGGTCGACAAGTTCGAGTACCGCCGCGGCTACAAGTTCTCGACCTACGCCACGTGGTGGATCCGGCAGGCGATCACGCGCTCGATCGCCGACCAGGCCCGCACGATCCGCATCCCCGTGCACATGATCGAGACGATCAACAAGCTGGTGCGCACCAGCCGCCAGATCCTGCACGAGATCGGCCGCGAGCCGACGCCGGAGGAGCTGGCCGAGAAGCTCGGCATGCCGCTGGAGAAGGTTCGCAAGGTCCTCAAGATCGCCAAGGAACCGATCAGCCTCGAGACGCCGATCGGCGACGAGGAAGATTCGCATCTGGGCGACTTCATCGAGGACAAGAACGCCGTCCTGCCGGTCGACGCCGCAATCCAGGCGAACCTGCGCGAGACCACCACGCGCGTGCTGGCCACGCTGACGCCGCGCGAGGAGCGCGTGCTGCGCATGCGTTTCGGCATCGGGATGAACACCGACCACACGCTCGAAGAGGTCGGCCAGCAGTTCAACGTGACGCGCGAACGCATCCGCCAGATCGAGGCGAAGGCGCTGCGCAAGCTCAAGCACCCGAGCAGGTCGCGCAAGCTGCGTTCGTTCCTGGATACCTAGGAAGCGGCTTCCGTCAGGCCGTCCGGCCCACGTCCATCGTCACCGTTCCGCTGAGGCTGTCGCCCGGGTCGAGGCTACGCGTCCCCGTGCCCGCGACGCCGCGCGCGGCGAGATTGAAGCCGTCGGCCACGTGGCTGACCGGTTCGACGCAGATGTAGTCGATGCCCGCCGGCCGGTGCAGCACCAGATGCGACAGCACCGGATCGGCCGAAAGGCGCACCGAGACGCCCGTCCCGGTCTCGAACGCGCAACTGCCCGCCCACTCGCCGTAGTAGAGCGTGGTGCCGCGTTCGTCGAGCACCACGGGTGCATCGGCCGGCACGCGCCGTTCGCTTGTCCCCGTCGCCACGTTGTCGTCGCGCTGCGCCCACAGCGTGCCGGCCTTGAACGCGATGCGCGGGCTGCCCTTGATCGGGAAATAGGGATGCCAGCCGAAACCGGCGGGTGCAGGCCGCGCGTCGCGGTTGGCGAACGTGAACGCGACGCTCAGGCGCGCGCCCGCAAGCGCTATGCGCTGTTCGACCATGAAACGCCACGGCCATTCGCCGGCCCCGTCGTGCTCGTAGACGAGCGTGGCGCGGTCCGGTCCCCGCTCGGCGACCGTCCAGGGCTTGCGGTGGGAATGGCCATGCACGGTGTGCGGGACCGCGTCGGGATGCGGCGGCAGGTCGTGCACGTGGCCGCGGAACGACAGACGCGCGTCGGCGATGCGGTTGGAATAGGGGGCGAGCGGATAGCCGCCGGCCTTGGGCCAGCGCGGCGGCAATACGGGTGCCCCGACAAGCGGGACGAGTATGTCGAGCGGGCGGGCCGGGTCGTCGGCGAGGCGCAGACTGACGATGCGCCCGCCGAGGTCCGGCATCAGTTCGGCGACGAGCGGGCCGGACGATATCGTGAAGCTTTCCATCGCGACCATCTTGCAGCACCGGCAGGCGGAAGTGGCGGATTTTTCACGCTCTTGGCGAAGCTTTCCCCCTCGGCTAGAACGGGTGGCCGGACGCCGGGAGGGGCCCGTAGTTCAGCGGTCAGAACGCGCCGCTCATAACGGTGTTGTCGCAGGTTCGAATCCTGCCGGGCCCACCGGGAGCGCCGGAAAAGAAACGCGAAGGGAGACACGCAGCATGTGGACGCAGGCGGAGACCTACCCCGATCCGGCGATCGAGATCCTCGACAAGCGCTTCGAGAAGTACCGCATCTTCAACGCCTGCATCGAGCGGCTGGCGACGGGCTGCCGGTGGGCCGAAGGCCCGGTCTGGATCGGCGACGGCCGTTACGTCCTGTGGAGCGACATCCCGAACAACCGCATCCTGCGCTGGGACGAGGCGAGCCAGTCCGTCGCCACGTTCCGCCAGCCGTCGAACAACTCGAACGGCAACACGCGCGACCGGCAGGGCCGGCTGATCACGTGCGAGCACCTGACGCGCCGCGTGACGCGCACCGAGCACGACGGCTCGGTCACCGTGCTGATCGACCGGTTCGAGGGCAAGCGCCTCAACTCGCCCAACGACGTGGTCGTGAAGTCCGACGATTCGATCTGGTTCTCGGACCCGACCTTCGGTATCGGCGGCTACTACGAAGGCGAGGCGGCCCCGAGCGAACTGCCGATGGCCTTCTACCGGCTCGACCCGAAGACCGGGCAGGCCAAGGTCGTCGCGCGCGACATCAACGGCCCCAACGGCCTGTGCTTCTCGCCGGACGAGAAGATCCTCTACGTCGTCGAATCCGCGTCGCGCCCGCGCAACCTGCTGGCCTTCGACGTGGTCGAGAACGGTACCGCGCTCGCCAACCGCCGGCCGTTCGGCAATTGCGGCGAGGGTACGCCCGACGGGTTCCGCTGCGACGTGGACGGCAACGTGTGGGCGGGCTGGGGCATGGTGCCCGGCCTCAACGGCGTGCGCGTGTTCGCGCCCGACGGCACGCCGATCGGGCACATCCACCTGCCCGAGCGCGCCGCCAACCTGTGCTTCGGCGGGCGGCACCGCAACCGGCTGTTCGTGGCGGCGAGCCAGTCGCTCTATTCCCTGTACGTGAACGTCCAGGGCGCGCCGGGCGGCTGAAGCGCCATCGCGAGGAACATCAGCAGCCAGCAGGTCGCCGACAGCGCCGCGGCATAGACCGCGAAGCGCCGGTAGGTGTCCTGCAGGATGCCGAGGATGGCGCGCGGCGCGCGCGCTTCCGGCAACGCATGCCGCTGGCCCATCAGGATCCAGGTCTCGGTGCGCCGGAAATCCCGGTATGGCGCGATTTCGCCGCGCAGCAGGAGCACGGCCGCCAGCAGGGCGGTCAGGATGGCGCCGCTCCGGAAGGCGAGGATCGGCCACGGGATCAGGCCGAACACGATCATGCCGACGGCGAGCAGCGCGAACAGACAGCCCCGGCCGATCGACCGGGCGGCCGCCCACCGGATCCGGTCGAGTTCGTCCATCGGGATCGCTCCCGCGACTTAGAGGGTTGCGAGGGTCCCGTCAGCCCACGGCGACATAGAAAAGGCGGACGAGGCCGGGCAGCGTAAGGACGAAGGCTGAAGCCGCCCAGATGCCCATCGCCGTCTGGGTGCCGCGCAGGCGCGGTGCCGCGTTCTCCGCCAGTGCCGCCGGCACGCCGGACAGCAGCAGCGTGGTGGTCGCCGTCAGCAGGCTCGACGCGTAGAAGAGCGCCCCCGGTGACTCCGGCATCCAGGTCGGCATCCACAGCGGCGACAGGGCGACGACGAAATCGAGATAGGGCGAGAACATGCCGTTGACGGTCGCAAGACCGAGCACGAGGGCGAGCATCTGCTGGCGGGTCATCGCGCTTCCCTCAACCCGCCGACACGGCCGGCACGAGGCCCGCCTTCCACATGACGAGGAACGACGCGACGCGCAGGTGATAGACCCAGAAAGCCGCGATCGGCGGCAGCAGCATCGGCCGCACGAAGCTGGGCGTTATGGCCGCCGTGATCCGGATCGCCCATTCGGTCAGCATCACGAAGCAGCGCCAGATGTAGTTCGTCGGCTGCATCGACGGCACGAAGAAGGCGAGCAGGAAGCGTCCGATGCACGACCACAGCACGATCGCCAGCCCGTAATTGACGAACCAGAAGGGCAGGTAGTTCAGGAAGAAGGTCGTGTCGGACATGTGCGTGATTCGGCCCCTCAAAAAAATGGGGCGGGACCCCGGAAGGTCCCGCCCCGTCCCGCAGGCGCCTGGGCGCCGACGGGGATCGTCTTACTCCTTCGCCGCCATTCCGGGGGCCAGGGCGACGTCGCCCGACGGCACGCGGATGGAGTCGATGAAGTTCTGCATCTCCGGGCTCGCTTCCGGCGTCATCTTGCCGGCGACCCAGCCCGCGAGGAACGAGGCGGGGATGCCGAAGATGCCGACCGAGATGTTGTTGATGCCCCAGAGATAGGCGACGTCGCGGCCGCGGATCTTCACGATCGTGACGATGTCGCCCAGCATGCCCTTCAGGGCCACGCCGTAGAACTCCGTCGTGATCAGGAAGAACATGCACACGCCGTAGCCGATCAGCATCGCGAAGATGCCGCTGGCGTCGCCGCCCTTCTTCCACCAGATGCCGAGCACGAGGGCCGCGAACAGCCCCGAGGCGGCGATGGAGAAGGCCCACGACACCAAGAACAGGATGTCGGCACCCAGCGTACCGGCCACGTAGGCCGCCAGCACCGCCACGATCGCAAGGATCACGCGGCTGATGACGAGGCGACGCTTCGTGTCGGCTTCGGGGTCGATCATCTTGTAGTAGATGTCGTGCGAGAGCGCGTTGGCGATGGCGAGCAGGAGCCCGTCGGCCGTCGACAGCGCCGCCGCGAGGCCACCGGCGGCCACCAGGCCGGCGATGACATAGGGCAGGCCGGCGATTTCCGGCGTGGCGAGCACGATCGCGTCGGGATGGATCCGGAACTCCGAGAGCTGGAGGATTCCGTCGCCGTTGCCCGTGACGCCGGCGCAGATCGGGAAGATCTGTGCCGCGTTGGCCGCGTCGCACGCACCGACGAGTGCGAGCCCCGGCTTGCCCCACGACGACACCCAGGCGGGCAGCGACGCGACAGGCGAGCCGATCAGGGTCTGGTACACCTCCAGCTTCGCGAACGCGGCGTAGGAAGGCGCCGTGAAGTAAAGCAGGAAGATGAAGAACAGGGACCAGCCCACCGAGTCGCGGGCCTGACGCACCGACGGCGTGGTGAAGTAGCGCATCAGGATGTGCGGCAGCGAAGCCGTACCGACCATGAGGCAGAGGATCAGCGCGAAGTAGTTGATCATCGACGTCATGCTGAAGTTGCCCCGTGCGTCCGCGAAGGGGGCCACGTGGCTCTTCGCGATGCCGAGGGTCTTCTCGAGGGCTTCGATCTTCTCCAGCGCCTGGCCGTACATCAGCTGGGGCACCGGAACGCCGGTGACCTGCGCCGACATGATGATCACCGGGATCAGGTAGGCGATGATCAGGATGATGTACTGGGCGACCTGGGTCCAGGTGACCGCCTTCATGCCGCCGAGCATCGAGCACACGAGAATGCCGATGAGACCGACGAAGCAGGCCGTCTGGAAGCCCATTCCCAGGAAGCGCGACGTGATGATGCCCACGCCGACGATCTGCGCCACGACGTAGACGAACGACGCGGTGATCAGGACGATCACCGCGAGCGTGCGGGCCGTGTTGCCGCCGAAGCGCGCGCCGCAGAAGTCCGGCACCGTGAACTGGCCGAACTTGCGCAGGTAGGGCGCCATCAGGATCGAGACGAGGACGTAGCCGCCCGTCCAGCCCAGCACGAAGGCCAGCGCGTCGTAGCCGCCGAAATAGAGCGACCCGGCCATGCCGATGAACGACGCGGCGGACATCCAGTCCGCACCCGTCGCCATGCCGTTGTAGAAGGCGGGAACGGAGCGTCCGGCGACGTAGTATTCGGACACTTCCGCGGTTCGCGACAGCCAGCCGATCAGCGCGTAGACGCCGATCGTCAGGAAGACGAACAGATAACCGAGGATCTTGTCGGGCACCCCGAAGAACTCGAGGATGCCGATGAGGATGACGAAGCCCGCGAACGTCCCGGTATAGATCCCGTAGATCCGTCCCAGGTTGTTCAGGAAGCTGCTGTTTGCGGCGGCACCGGCCATGGCGTTTCTCCTTGCCTGATTCTTATTCGTCGGACACGCCGAATTCTTCGTCGATCTTGTTCTGGGCGCTTGCGTTCCAGAAGCACATCACGACGAAGGCGATCAGCGAACCCTGTGCGGCCATGTAGAAGCCGATGGGGAAGCCAAGGATGCGGATGCCGTTCAGCTGGGGGGCGAAGAAATGCACGACGAAGCTGAAGAAGAACCACAAGGCAAGCAGCGTCCACATAAGCGAGGACGTCTTGCCCCAGTAGGCCTTCATCTCGTCAGGGGAAAGCTTTTTGCTCATTCGTCGTCTCCTCTCGTTGCGCAGACCCGGAATCTTCGACCGCAGATGGGTGCGGGTTCGGATTTCCAAGTCCCCGAGCCGCTTGGTCGCGGCTACTGGTTACCGGGGAAACCGGCTGGTCCGATGGACCCCCGGTACGGCGAGTTTTTCAAGATTACCGGCGTATTCCTGTTTCTTGCGTGCACACGTGACGGCGCACTTGATAATCCGTCTAACATGGGATTCGCGAACTAGACAATAGTTTCAAATCCATGGGATCGTCGGGGTTCCAGATGCTAGGCAAATGAACATGTTTTCATCGTTATTCCGGACCTTGCGCGCCAAACCCATCGCCGATCCGTCGGCATTGCGCCGATTCCTCAGCGGAGAAGCGTCATATCTCGCCCAGAGAATGACTTATGAGTTTTCCCGCAATACTTTAGCGTGGTTCGGGCAGCATTATTTCGCCGATCCGGGCTTCAATGACGCATTCCGGAAATGCAGGTGGGAATCATTCGGTCTACTGGCGGCCGACATGGTCGTGCTGACCTATGCGCGGATGCCGGATGCGCAGCGTCATGATCGGGAGGCGCTGGGGACGCGCGTGCAGGCGCTTCTGGCGGCCGTGCTGGGCGAATACCCGGTTCCCGAGCATCGGCCGGACGGCTGGTCCGATCTCGAGGCCGGGTTTGCCGCACGAATTGCGGCGGTTCAGCCGCCGGTCGATCCGACCGATTTCGCCGAAGCCACGGCAAAGGCCGTCTTCAAGACGCTTCCGGTCTTCAGCGAGAACCGCTCCGGCGACTATCAGGTCGTCTACAACGCGGTCCATTTCGGTCTCGTCGCCTTCGCCGACCGGCTGCGCCGGCGCGTGGCGACCGAACCCGCCGCCCGGGCCCTGCTGGCCGGCGATCCGCTCGACCGCGACCTGCAGGTTCCGGTCAGCTAGCCCGGCGATGGCCGAGCGGATCGCCCTCGCGCTCTTTCTCGGGACGGCCCGCGGTGCCATGAAGCCGGCGCCCGTGCTCGCCCAATCCCAGAGCGTCGGCACGGCGATTTCGGCCCTTTCGGCAAGTTCGAGTTCGGCCCTGCTGGCGGTCGACGGCGACGGCAGGCTTGTCGGCCTGCTGACCGAGCGCGACATCGTGACGCGCGTGGCGTTCCGGGTCGGGGCGGAGGCGCCCCTGTCGTCGGTCATGACGCCGGCCCCGGTCGCGGTCGGCCCGGACGAACATCTCTATCGCGTCGTCGGGCGGCTGCGGCGGCGGGGCTGGCGCCACATGCCGATCGTCGACGGCGACGGCCGGCCGCTGGGAATGGTCGCGCGCGCCGACGCATTGGGTGCCGCCGGCGCCCGCGTGCTGCGCGAACTCGACGTTCTGGGGGCGCTGGAGGACGGTCTCGAAGACCACCGCGCCACCAAGCGCGCGCAGGTCGAACTGGCGCAGGCGCTGCTCGACGACGGCCTGCCCGCCCCGGACATCCAGCGTATCGTCACCGAGATCAACCGCGACATCCACCGCATGGTGCTGCGCGCATGCATGGCGCAGAGCGCGACGCCGCCGCCGGTGCCGTTCACGCTGCTGATCATGGGATCGGGCGGTCGCGGCGAAAGCTTCCTCGGCCCGGACCAGGACCACGGCTTCGTGCTGGCCGACTATCCCGACGAGCGCCACGACGAGATCGACGCCTGGTTCGTCGATCTCGCCGTCCGGTTCGCCGACATGCTCGCCGACGTCGGCTTCCCGCTGTGCCAAGGCTATGTGATGGCGTCGAACCCGCTGTGGCGCAAGACGGCCACGCAGTGGCGCGAACAGGTCGGCATGTGGATCGCGCGCCGCACGCCGGCAGCCCTTCTCTATGCCGACATCTTCTTCGACTTCCAGCCGATCTGGGGCGATCCGGCGCCGGCCGTCGCGCTTCGCGCCCTGGTCGCGGAC
The DNA here is from genome assembly GCA_016794005.1 of Rhodospirillales bacterium. GTDB lineage: Bacteria > Pseudomonadota > Alphaproteobacteria > CACIAM-22H2 > CACIAM-22H2 > Tagaea. The sequence goes on along the minus strand of JAEUKY010000225.1, from coordinate 284 downwards.
GCGCTGAAGCGCACGCCGGGGTTCGCGCAGGCCATGCTGGGCGAAGACCGCCGCCTGCACGTGGCGCTCGGTTTCCTCGGGCGGCTCGCCACGCAAGGGGCGGGCGACCATGCGGGCGAGATCGACCTCAAGCTCAACGGCACGATGCCGCTCGTCGCGGCCGTGCGCCTGCAGGCGCTGGCCCACGGCGTGGTCGAGACGGGCACGCTGGCGCGCATCGCGGCCCTGCGCGAAGCCGGCGTGCTGAAGCCCGCCGAGGCCGACGGGCTGGTCGAGGCGTTCGG
>JAEUKY010000206.1 GCA_016794005.1 Rhodospirillales bacterium | reverse complement strand
ACGCGCGCCTTCGTGCAGGAACTGCTCGCCCACGCGAAAAAGGGCCTGAAGGCGAAGAAAGACCTGAAGCAGGTCTATGCCGACACCTATCGCGCGATGGCGCCCAAGTACGGCAGGTGGGTGATCTTCGACCACTGCATGCCGTTCTGCGTGAGCCGCGCCTACGACGAGGCGAAGGGGATCCGCAATCCGCGCATCTGGACCGCCGCGCGCGACAAGGAAATGTGGCGATCCCTTCAGGGCTGAGCGTTCAGCGTCGCCTTGCGAGCGTCGACGGGTCCGGCGATTTGCCGGCGTGGCGGTAGGCGGCGAGCAGCGTTTCCTCGAAAAGGTCGCGCTGCGCGCGGCTGCCGCCCAGGCGCTCGTGCTCGGGCAGCATCGCGCCGAAGGCGTCGATCGCACCCTGCCAGTCCTTCTTCGCGAAGGCCGTGAAGCCCTTTGCGGCCAGCGCCACGACCGGCTGGGCGGGGCCGCGCGTGCCCGACGCGCGCGCTTCCACTTCCGCATCGTCGCCGGTCATCGCCGCGGCGAGGGCCACGTGCACGTCGACGAAGGCGAGGCCGGGGCGCGGAAACTCGCGCTTGGCATAGGAGGCCACGCGGTCCCATTCGCCGGCGGGCGGCTTCACGCCCATAAGCTCGGCGCGCCACAGGAACGACGCGGCGTCGGTCAGCACGTTGAGCGACGGACCCCAGATCGAATCCGGCGTCACGCTCTCGTGGTAGATCTTCCACGCCTCGCCCATGTCGCCCGCCACCAGCGCCCAAAGCGCGCGGTGCCAGTTGATGTGGCAGTGGAGTAGGCCCGCGCGCGGATAGCCGACGACGAAATCGGCGAGCCGGCGCCTGCCTTCGGCGACCTCACCCGCCTCGTAGTGCACGTGCGCGAGGATATGCATGCCGTGCGCATCGCGCGGGTTCTTCGCCAGCGCCTTCGTCACCTTCTCGCGCCCGCTGTCGACCGCACCGGTCTCGACATGCGCGAAGCCCTGCATGGCGAGGAACCACCAGTCCTCCCCGTACTGCGGGGCAAGCCCGTCGAGGAGCGCACGCAGGCTCGTCGCGCGATTGGAAAGCCCGCTGAAGCCGTAGAGACCGAACACGCCAACGCACGGGCTCAGCGCCATCGCGTCGCGCGGCCATTCGCGCAAGTGCGCGCGGATCGCGTCGAGGGCGAGCGGACCCTGCCCGTCCAGCACGAGGCCGAGGGCCGCGACATGGTTCGCCTCGCGGCCCGAAAGCTTCGGGGCCAGTTCGCGCGCGCGCGCCATCGCCGATTTCGCGGGGCCCCGATTGCCGAACACCTGGTGCGTGCGCGCGAGGGCCGCGTGCGCGAGGGCGAATTCCGCATCGGCTGCGATCGCGCGCTCGAACGCTTCGACCGCGCCGACGTCGGCCGCGAACAGCGCGTCCACGCCCGCGACATAGGCGGCGGCCGCAGCCGCATTGGTCGACAGCCGGTTGCCGTAGCGGTCGGCGATCACGGACCGGCCCTCCCGTCGATCCAGTCCTCGATCAGCCTGCGCGCGATCGAATCGGCGCGCGGCAGGCGGAACTTCTCGGGATCGTGGGTCTCGCGCAGGAAATCGCGCGTCACCCACATCGCGTCGACCAATTCGTCGGGATCGATCGTCAGTTCGGTCGTCAGCGCCTCGCCGTAGAAGCCCAGCATGATCGAAGCGGGAAACGGCCAGGGCTGCGACGAATGGTACGTGACGCGCCCCACGCGCACGCCGGCCTCCTCGAAGACCTCGCGCCGCACGCAGTCTTCAAGGCTCTCGCCCGGCTCGACGAAGCCGGCGAGCGTGGAGTACATCGCCGCGTGGAAGCGGCCCGAACGGCCGAGCAGGCATCGGTCGCCCGACACGATCAGCATGATCGTCGCGGGGTCGCTGCGCGGGAAATGCTCGGCCCCGCAGGC
>JAEUKY010000193.1 GCA_016794005.1 Rhodospirillales bacterium | reverse complement strand
GTCGCCGCGCTGCAGCTTCTCGACCTTGTCCTCGAAGCGCTTTTCCAGCGCCTTGACGGACTCGTCGAACTGCTTCTTCAGCGCCTCGACGTCCTGCATCACCTTGTCGTTCTTGATCACGACCTGGCGCCACTGGCCGGGGGTGAACTCGCCCCACAGCGCCTCGTCGATCTTGGCGCCGGGCTTGGCGCCCTTGAGACCGCCGGCGACCACCTGGTCGATCAGGCGCTCCTTCAGGCGCTGGGCCATCGAACGCTCGAGGATCGCGCGCTCGTCGTCGCGGTCCTTGGCGAGACGCTCGATCTCCATGCGCTCGATCTGCAGCGCGCGCTCGTCCTTGTCGACGCCGCGGCGCGAGAACACGCGCACCTCGACGACCGTGCCGGCCACGCCCGGCGGCAGGCGCAGCGACGTGTCGCGCACGTCCGAGGCCTTCTCGCCGAAGATGGCGCGCAGCAGCTTCTCTTCCGGCGTCATCGGGCTTTCGCCCTTCGGCGTGACCTTGCCGACGAGGATGTCGCCCGGCTTCACTTCGGCGCCGATGTACGTGATGCCCGCCTCGTCGAGGTTCTTGAGCGCTTCCTCGCCGACGTTCGGGATATCGCGGGTGATTTCCTCCTGGCCCAGCTTCGTGTCGCGGGCCATCACCTCGAACTCCTCGATGTGGATCGAGGTGAACACGTCGTCGGAGACGATGCGCTCGGAGATGAGGATCGAGTCCTCGAAGTTGTAGCCGTTCCACGGCATGAACGCGACGAGCACGTTGCGGCCCAGCGCCAGTTCGCCCAGTTCGGTCGACGGGCCGTCGGCGATGATCTCGCCGGCGCGCACCGTGTCGCCCTTGGAGACGAGCGGACGCTGCGTGATGCAGGTGTTCTGGTTCGAACGCTGGAACTTGAGCAGGCGGTAGATGTCCACGCCCGACGCGGCGGCCGAGGTTTCCTCGGTCGCGCGCACGACGATGCGGGTGGCGTCGACCTGGTCGACGATGCCGGCGCGCTTGGCGGCGATGGCGGCACCCGAATCGCGGGCGACCACGCCTTCCATGCCCGTGCCGACGATCGGCGCTTCCGCGCGGATCAGCGGAACGGCCTGGCGCTGCATGTTCGAGCCCATCAGCGCGCGGTTGGCGTCGTCGTTCTCGAGGAACGGGATCAGGGCCGCGGCGACCGACACGAGCTGCTTGGGGCTCACGTCCATCAGGTCGACCTGATCGGGCTTGACGAGGAACAGGTCGCCCGCCTTGCGGCAGTTGATCAGTTCGGCCGTCAGGCGGCCCTTCGCGTCGACCTCGGTGTTCGCCTGGGCGACGTAGTAGCGCCCTTCTTCCATGGCCGAGAGATAGACCGTCTCGTCGGTGACCTTGCCGTCCTTGACCTTGCGGTACGGGCTTTCGATGAAGCCGTACTGGTTCACGCGCGCGTAGGTGGCGAGCGAGTTGATCAGGCCGATGTTCGGACCTTCCGGCGTTTCGATCGGGCAGATGCGGCCGTAGTGCGTCGGGTGCACGTCGCGCACCTCGAAGCCCGCGCGCTCGCGCGTCAGGCCGCCCGGCCCGAGGGCCGAGAGGCGGCGCTTGTGCGTGATCTCCGACAGCGGGTTCGTCTGGTCCATGAACTGCGAGAGCTGCGAGGACCCGAAGAACTCGCGCACGGCGGCCGCCGCCGGCTTGGCGTTGATCAGGTCGTGCGGCATGACCGAGTCGATCTCGACCGTCGACATGCGCTCGCGGATCGCGCGCTCCATGCGCAGCAGGCCGACGCGGTACTGGTTCTCCATCAGCTCGCCGACCGAGCGGACCCGGCGGTTGCCCAGATGGTCGATGTCGTCGATCTCGCCGCGGCCGTCCTTGAGTTCGGTCAGCGTCTTGACGATCGACAGGATGTCGGCCTTGCGCAGGATGCGCACGGTGTCCGGGCAGTT
>JAEUKY010000182.1 GCA_016794005.1 Rhodospirillales bacterium | reverse complement strand
TGCGCCTCAACTGGGGGACGACGGGCAAGGTCGTGCAGAAGCGCTACGGCGAGGACGCGGATTTCCGCCGCTACGTGACCGACTATCTCACGCAGTACGACCGCCTGATCGCCGACGCGCGCGAGGCCGATCCGGAGAACGTCCTCGTGTCGACGTTCCTTTCGGCCGACGTGGGTAAGCTCTACATGACGCTGGCGTCGATCGTGGGCTGGAAGAAGTAGCGGGCCCGCGTCAGGCCCGCCACTCGGGCACGGACCGGACCATCGCCCAGAGCAGCCTGTCGAGGGCGGCGGCCATGCCGTCGTTGCGCTGGCGCGTGTTCGTCAGGCCCGCCCAGCACATTCCGCGCGCCGTGCGCACCATCAGCGTCGCCGTACCCGCGAGACTGCCGCCGTGCCAGCGGTTGCCGGCCGCGTTGATCCGCCAGCCGCACGCATAGCCCGGTTCGGCCGCACTGCCCGCGACCATCGCCTTGGTGGCGGCCGCACTCAGCAGCGGCGGGCCGGCCGCGTCGGCGAACAGCGCCACGTCGGATGCCGTCGCCGTCCAGCCGCCGTGCGCGTCCATGCGCCGCACGTTGATCGCGTAGGGATCCTGCCCGTCCTGGCCGTGATAGCGCACCTCGTCGGGCATCCGTTCGGCCAGCGTGTTGCCGGCGATCGCCATGCCCGCGGCGCGCGCGGGTGCCAGCACGGCCTCGCGCACATAGGCGTCGTAGGGCTTGCCCGCGACCTTCTCGATCGCGCGACCGAGCAGGCAGTAGCCGAAATTCGAATAGGCGTAGGCCGTGCCCGGCGCGTTGGCGAGCGGCACGCGCAGGCCCGCGGCGATCACGTCGTCCATGGAAAGCAGCGGCGGCATGAACATCGGATCGGTCGCGTTGTTGGGCCAGCCGCCGGCCGTGTGCGTCAGCAGGTGGTGGACGGTGATCTCGCGCAGCCGCGAACCCGCCGGGATCGGCCCGCCCGGTTCGCCGAGCAGGCCGGACGGCCCCAGCACGCGCGCGTCGAGCGACAGGCGGCCCGCATCGACCAGCGTGAAGATCGCGACCGCCGTGACCGGCTTGGACACGCTCGCCAGGCGGAAGCGGTGCGTCGTCACCAGCTTCGTGCCGGCGTTCCGGTCGGCAAGGCCGAACGCGCCGGCATAGCCGACCTTGCCGCCCTGCGCGAAGGCCACGCTCAGGCCCGGAACCGGAAACTCGCGAAGATAGCCGGCCGCCAGTTCGCCGATCCGGTCGCGCGCGGCGGCCGAAGGTTCGGCGAGGGCGGCCGATGCCGCGCGCGGCACCGCAAATGCCGCGACGGCACCCGCCAGAAGCCCGCGCCGGTCCATCCGCATGGCGGCAGGTTCCGCCCGCGCGGGCACGCCTGTCAAATCAATAGAGCGAACCGTCCGCGCGGAAGACCAGCGAATAGCACAGCAGGATCGCGACCGCGGCCCCGCCGTCGGTCATCGGGACCATCAGGTTCTCGACCGTCTTGTGCCGGTCGTTGTGGCCCAGCACGAGGCGGCCGCGCCGCCACGTCGCCTCGCCGGTGCGCGCCATGTGCCGGTACCGGTCGAGGAAATGCGGCTCGCGCGCGATCCGGTCGGCGTGCACGTCCATGAACGACTGTCCGGTCGGGTCGCGCTCTAGCGAGGCCGTCTCCATCGTGCCGCACAGCCGGTAGGTCAGCGCGAACGGATCGAGCGCGACGTCGAGCATCCAGATGCGCGGCAGCAGGTCGGGGATGTCGACCGGATCGAAGTCGCGGCGCGACGGCATTCCGCCGCCGGGTGCTATCGCCCGCACGTAGCGCCACAGGCGGTCGATGTTCCGGTGCCAGCCGGCGACGCCGGCGGGCGGAACGATTTCGTAGGGAACCTGCGACATATGTTCTGCGGACCGGGGGTTGTCTGACGCCCGGTTATATCACGATCCGCGCGCGGCCTGCGACGGTCAGACCTTGCCGTGGCAGTGCTTGAATTTCTTGCCCGAGCCGCACGGGCACGGCGCGTTGCGCGAGGTGGCCCCCCAGGTCGACGGATCGGCCGGGTTGACGCGCGCCGCGCGCGCGGCCTTGGTTGGCGAGGCGGCGGCGTCGGCCGGCGCGCCGTCGGGCGACGGGTGCTGGGCGAACATGCGCGAGGCGTCCGGATCGGGCGGCAGCATGTCCGAGGGCGGCGGGCCGTCCATGCGGATCTGGACGAGGGCGAGCAGCGAGGTGATCCGCTCGCGGAACTCCTTCAGCATCGCCTCGAACAACTCGAAGGCTTCCTTCTTGTACTCGTTGAGCGGGTCGCGCTGGCCGTAGGCGCGCAGGTTGATGCCCTGGCGCAGATGGTCGAGCGTCAGGAGATGCTCCTTCCACGCGTGGTCGAGCTCCTGCAGCAGCAGGCTCTTCTCGACCTGGCGCATGATCTCGGGGCCGACATTGGCGGCCTTCTCGGCCATCTTGCGCTCGACCGCGTCGGTGATGCGCTCGCGGATCTCCTCCTCGGCGATACCCTCTTCCTTCGCCCAGTCGGCGACGGGAAGGTCGAGCGCGAAGATGCGGCGGATCTCCTCGTGCAGCAGGCTCGTGTCCCACTGCTCGGGATAGGCGTTGTCGGGGATGCAGCGCGCGATCAGGTCCTCGACCGTCTCGTGGCGCATGTCGACGACCTGGTCGGCGACGTCGTCCTGGCGCATCACGTCGCGGCGCTGCTCGTAGACGACCTTGCGTTGGTCGTTCATCACGTCGTCGTACTTCAGAAGCTGCTTGCGGATCTCGAAGTTGCGCGCCTCGACCTTCTTCTGCGCCTTCTCGAGCGCCGCGTTGATCCAGCTGTGGACGATGGCCTCGCCTTCCTTGAGGCCGAGCTTGGTCAGCATCCCGTCCATGCGGTCGGACCCGAAGATGCGCATCAGGTCGTCCTCGAGCGACAGGAAGAACTTGGAAGCGCCCGGATCGCCCTGCCGGCCGGAACGGCCGCGCAGCTGGTTGTCGATGCGCCGGCTCTCGTGCCGCTCGGTGCCGACGACGTAGAGGCCGCCGGCGGCGAGCACGATCTTGCGGCCTTCCTCGATCTCGGCCTTGATCGCCTCGATGCGCGCGTCGCGCTCCGCGCCCTCGGGCATGTCGCCCAGCTCGATGCGCACGCGCATGTCGAGATTGCCGCCGAGCTGGATGTCGGTGCCGCGGCCGGCCATGTTGGTCGCGATGGTCACGGCCCCCGGGCGGCCGGCCTGCGAGATGATCGCGGCTTCCTGCTCGTGGTAGCGCGCGTTGAGCACCTGGTGCGGCACGCCGCGCTTGCGCAGCTCTTCGGACAGCGCCTCGGACTTCTCGATGCTGACCGTGCCGACCAGCACAGGCTGGCGGCGCTTCATCGCCTCGTCGATCAGGTCGACGATGGCCTTCGATTTCTCGCGCGCGGTCCGGTAGACCTCGTCGTCGGCGTCGACGCGCGCGACGGACTTGTTGGTCGGGATCTCGACGACGTCGAGCTTGTAGATCTCGGCGAACTCGGTCGCCTCGGTCATCGCCGTGCCCGTCATGCCGGCGAGCTTGGGGTACATGCGGAAATAGTTCTGGAAGGTGATCGAGGCGAGCGTCTGGTTTTCCTGCTGGACGCGCACCTTTTCCTTCGCCTCCAGCGCCTGGTGCAGACCTTCGGAATAGCGGCGGCCTTCCATCATGCGGCCGGTGAATTCGTCGATGATGACGACCTTGTCGTCCTTGACGATGTAGTCGACGTCGCGCGCGAACAGCTTGTGCGCGCGCAGCGCCTGGTTGGCGTGGTGGACGAGGCTTACGTTCGCGAGATCGTAGAGATTGCCGCCCTTGAGCAGGCCCGCCTCGGCCAGCATCTTCTCGATCTTTTCCGCACCCGCCTCGGTCAGCGAGACGGCGCGCGCCTTCTCGTCCTTCTCGAAATCGGCGGGTTCCAGGCGCGGGATCAGCCTGTCGACGGCGATGTAGAGCTCGGAGGAATCGTCCGTCGGCCCCGAGATGATCAGCGGCGTGCGCGCCTCGTCGATCAGGATCGAGTCGACCTCGTCGACGATGGCGAAGGCGAAGGGCCGCTGGACCATGTGGTCCAGCCGGTACTTCATGTTGTCGCGCAGGTAGTCGAAGCCGAATTCGTTGTTCGTGCCGTAGGTCACGTCGCAGGCGTAGTTCTTCCGCCGCTCGTCGTCGGTCAGGCCGTGCACGATGGTGCCGACCGTCAGGCCGAGGAAGCGGTAGACGCGGCCCATCCATTCGGCGTCGCGTCTGGCGAGATAGTCGTTGACCGTGACGACGTGCACGCCGCCGCCGGGAAGCGCGTTGAGATAGACCGCGAGCGTGGCGACGAGCGTCTTGCCTTCGCCCGTCTTCATCTCGGCGATCATGCCGCGGTGGAGCACGATGCCGCCGAGGAGCTGCACGTCGAAATGGCGCTGGCCGAGCACGCGGCTTGCCGCCTCGCGCACGGTCGCGAACGCGTCGACGAGCAGGTCGTCCAGCGTCTCGCCGTTGGCGAGCCGCTCGCGCAGCCAGCCGGTGCGCGCGCGCAGGTCGTCGTCGGAGAGCGCCTTGACCTCGGGCTCCTTCGCGTTGATCGCGAGGACCAGGCGATTCATGCCCTTCAGGATGCGGTCGTTGGAGGACCCGAAAATCGCGCGGGCGATGGCGCCGAACATGCAGATAGACCTCGATAATCGCGGAATTCGCCGATGGGGACCCCCGGCGTCGGGCACGGGAGAGATAGGGCCATAAAAGGGGCGTGTCAACGCAAGGCCTTGCGACCGGATTCCCGCACCCTACGGCCTTGTTCGTGCCCGCTTTCCCGTGCAAGAGTTCCGCCGCCCATTTCCGGGTCCGACGAAAGGAATTCCCCGATGCTCCGCCTTGCCGCGCGTCTCGCCCTCCTTGCCGTGCTGGCCGGCCTTGCCGGTGCGGCCGCCGCACAGGCGCCGCGTCCCGTGCCGGTGCCGCAGGGCGAGGATCCGGTCGTCGCGCGCGTGGAAGGCGTCGCCATCCGCCGCTCGGACATCCTCAACTTCCAGCGCTCGCTGCCGCCGCAGCTCCAGACGATGCCGGTGGAGGCGCTGTTCGAGCCGATCGTCGAGCGTCTCATCTCGCAGAAGCTGATCGCCGCACAGGGCCGCAAGGACAACCTCCAGAACGATCCCGAGGTGAAGGCGCGCATGCTCCAGTTCGAGGAGCGCGTGATGCAGGAAACCGTCCTCAACCGGATGCTCGAGAAGCGGATGACCGACGCCGCCCTGCGCGAGCGCTACGCCGCCTTCCAGAAGGACAATCCCGGCCGCGAGGAGATCCGCGCGCGCCACATCCTCGTCGCCAACGAGCAGGCGGCCCAGGGCATCATCGCCGAACTCGGCAGGGGCGGCGACTTCGCCAAGATCGCCGGCGACCGCTCGATCGATCCGGCGGGCAAGCAGTCGGGCGGCGACCTGGGTTTCTTCGGCAAGGACGACATGGTGCCGGAATTCTGGAACGCCGCGTCCGGCCTCAAGGCGGGCGAGACGTCCAAGGCGCCGGTCAAGAGCCAGTTCGGCTGGCACGTGATCCGCGTGGAAGAGCGCCGCGCCGTGACCGAGAGCTTCGAGGAGCTGCGCGAGAAGCTCGCCAGCGACATGTCGCAGGAACTGATGGGCGCCTATGTCGAGGATCTGGTGAAGAAAGCCAATGTCGAGCGCTTCGGCCTCGACGGCAAGCCGGTTGCCAAGTAGGCCGGGCCACCATGTCGCACGCCGTCTCGCCGCTCGCCCCCGCTTCCTTTCCCGCCCTTCCCGCCATCGGCGGCATGCGTCTGGCCACGACGCTGACCGGCATGCGCTACAAGGGACGCGACGACATGTTCTTCGCGGCATTCGCGCCCGGCACGTCGGTCGCGGGCGTGTTCACGTCGAACAGGATGCCGGGCGTGCCGGTCGACTGGTGCCGCAGGCATCTCGGCGGCGGGCGCGCACGCGCACTCGTCGTCAATGCGGGTAACGCGAACGTCTTCACCGGCAAGGCCGGTGCGGCCGCGTGCGCCGCGACCGCCAAGGCGGCGGCGGCGGCCCTAGGCTGCAAGACCGGCGAGGTTTTCCTGTCGTCGACCGGCGTGATCGGGCAGGTGCCGGACGGTGCGAAGCTTGCCGCCGCGACGACGGCCGCTTCGCTGCGTCTGGGCACGGCGTCGATCGAGGACGCCGCACGCGCGATGATGACGACCGACACGTTCGCCAAGGGGGCGGGAGCGACCGCACGCGTCGGCGGCAAGACCGTGCGCGTCGCCGGCATCGCCAAGGGCAGCGGCATGATCGCACCCGCGATGGCGACGATGCTTGCCTACGTCTTCACCGACGCGGCCGTTTCGCCCGCCGTCCTCCAGGCGATCCTGAAGGACGTGGCCGCGCGCACGTTCAACGCGATCACGGTCGACGGCGACACGTCGACCTCCGACACGCTGCTCGCCTTCGCGACAGGGGCCGCCGGCAACAAGGCGGTTTCCAAGGCGTCGTCGGCGGAAGCGGCGGCGCTGAAGAAGGCGATCGAGGCGGTGTGCCTCGATCTCGCCATCCAGGTCGCCAAGGACGGCGAGGGTGCCCAGAAGCTGGTGCAGGTCGACGTGACGGGAGCGGCCAGCGACAAGGCCGCGCGCACGATCGGCATGGCCATCGCGAACTCGCCGCTGGTCAAGACCGCGATCGCCGCGGCCGACGCGAACTGGGGCCGCATCGTGATGGCCGTGGGCAAGAGCGGCGAGAAGGCCGACCGCGACAGGCTGAAGGTTTCGGTGGGCGGGACGACCATCGCGCGCAAGGGCATGCCCGTTCCCGGCTACGACGAAGCGCCGGTCGCGGCCCACATGCAGGGCCGCGACGTGCGCATCGCGGTCGATATCGGCCTCGGCAAGGGCAAGGCGCGCGTGTGGACCTGCGATCTGACCCACGCCTATATCGACATCAATGGCAGCTACCGGAGCTGACGGCTGCGACGATCCGGCGCTGTCGGCGCGGCTTGCCGCACCTGCGCGCGTGCTGCTCGTCGTCGCGGTCGCGCTGATCGATTCCGACGGGCGCGTGCTGCTGGCGCGCCGGCCGCCCGGCAAGGCGATGGCGGGTCTGTGGGAATTCCCCGGTGGCAAGGTCGCCGAGGGCGAGACGCCGGAAGCCGCCCTCGTGCGCGAACTCCACGAGGAACTGGGCCTTGATCTTTCGCATGCGTGCCTGGCGCCGCTGACCTTCGCCTCGCATCGCTACGAGGATTTCCACCTGCTGATGCCGCTCTATGCGGCGCGCAACTGGAAGGGCATGCCCGTCCCGCGCGAAGGGCAGGAGCTGGCCTGGGTGCGGCCCAACAGGCTTTCCGACTATCCGATGCCGCCGGCCGACGTGCCGCTGGTGGCGATGCTGCGCGACCTACTTTAGCGGAATAGGCCGAACGTCGAGCGCGTCGGCCAGACGATGGACCGCACTGCCGGGCTTCAGCGCCTTTTGCTGGCTCGCATGCGGGGCCCACGCGGTCAGGTTCACGACCTGGAACGTCGCCGGCATGCGGCCGGCCTCGGCGAACTGGTCCTCGTAGATCGCCGCCGCGCGCAGCAGCGTCGAACGTCGCGTGAAATCCTTGCGCCGTTCGAGGATGGCGTTCGCCTCGCCCATGCCGCGCAGGTCGCGCATCAGGTCGAGCGCGTTCTCGTAGGAAACCGTGATCGTGTCGGAATCGACGACCGGCAGGGCGAAGCCCGCGCGCTGGAGAAGGGCGCCCGCGTCGCGCACGTCGGCGAAAGGCGACACGCGCGGACCTGCGCCGCCGGTCTCGGCCATCTCGGCCTCGACCAGTGCATGGCGCAGTTCGACCAGCGTTTCCCCGCCGAGGATCGCGGCGAGGAAAAGCCCGTCGGGCTTCAGCGCGCGACGCGCCTGCAACAGCGCCCCCGGCAGGTCGTTGGTCCAGTGCAGCGACAGGCAGCTGACGATCAGGTCGAAGCTGCCATCGGCGAAGGGCAGGAACTCCTCGTCCGCGACCGCGACGAGGCGCTGGGGCCCGCCGCTGCACGGCCGCGCGCGTGCCGCCTTCATCATCGTGCTCGACAGGTCGCATTGCACGATCGTCTCGATCCCGTCGCGCGCGGCCAGCAGCGGGGCGAGCACGCCGGTACGCGCGCCCAGGTCGAGCACGCGCGGAAAGTCGCGCGCGACGTCGTCGAGCCGTTCGACAAGTCGCTCGGCGACTTCCTGGAAAAGGAAATCGTGATCCGCGAAGTGACGCGCCGCGCGGTCGCGATGGCGACGCACGGTGCGGCGGTCGAAGACGGAAATCGGACTACCCATGCCAAGAGTGGTAGCGCGTTTCCCGCGCGCGGGAAACCTTGCGCATACGCTTCGCACGATTGACTCGCGGGGGTGTCGCGTGCTGGCATCTTCCGCCGTGAATTTCGTCCGCCGGATGTCCGAAATTTTTGCGCGCACCGCGCGCATCGGGCTCGATGCGGTCGTCCCGCCGACCTGTCTGTCCTGCGAATGTATCGTCGCGTCGCCCGGCGGCCTGTGCGCCGCATGCTGGCAGCGGATGCGCTGGATCGACCGGCCTTATTGCGCGCAATGCGGCACGCCCTTCGCGGCCGACACGAACCGCGGTGCGGCCGACGCGATCTGTGCCGCGTGCCTCGTCGAGCGTTCGCCGATCGCGAAGGTGCGTGCAGCCCTTCGCTACGACGACGCCAGCCGCAATCTCGTCCTCGGCTTCAAGCATGCCGACCGCACGCATGCCGCGCCCTTCTTCGGCAAGTGGCTGGCGCGCGCAGGCGCCGAGGCGCTCGACGGGGCCGACCTGCTCGTACCCGTACCCCTGCACTGGACGCGGCTGGTCTGGCGCCGGTTCAACCAGTCGGCCCTGCTCGCCCATGCGCTGGCTCGCGAAAGCGGCGTCCCGTGCCTGCCCGACCTGCTGGTGCGCGCGCGCCGCACGCCGATCCAGGGCACGCTCGGCCGGCTGCAGCGCAAGCGCAACGTCCGGCGGGCCTTCGCGGTGCGCAAGCGTCTGGCCGCGCGCGCGAAAGGGGCGCGGATCGTGCTGGTCGACGACGTGCTGACGACCGGTGCCACGCTGGCCGAGTGCGCGCGCACGCTGCGCCGGGCAGGGGCCGCCGAGGTCCGGGCGGTGGCGCTGGCCCGCGTCGTGCTTCTGGCAGATATGTAAGCGGCGGGGGATGGCGGTCGGCCGCCTGCGCGGTTATCTTTCGGGTGTCCGTTTTCAGGGAGTTTTCTTCGCGATGGCGGCCAAGGTCGAGATCTACACCAGCCCGTTCTGCGGCTACTGCGCGCGCGCCAAGCGCCTGCTGTCGTCCAAGGGCGTGTCGTTCGCCGAGTACGACGTGCTCGCCGACCCGTCGCTGCGCCCGACGATGGAAGCGCGCGCCAACGGCGGCACGACGGTTCCGCAGATCTTCATCGACGGCAAGCATGTCGGCGGGTGCGACGAGCTGCACGCGCTCGACGCGGCCGGCAGGCTCGACCCGCTGCTGGCCTAGCGTCGCACCGCCGCCACGCGCTGGACGATCGCCGGGCGCGGGCTTTCCACATAGAGGTGTTCGTAGGCGACGACCGCAAGGCCGGGCAGCGCCAGCGACAGCAGCTCGTTGTCGGCGAGCAGGAAATCCGGGTTGCTCGGCTTGCCGTAGCGCTCGTTGCCGCGCGCGAACGTCTCGTAGATCAGCGCCCCGCCCGGCGCGACCGACTTGCGCAGCGCCGCGAACAGCGGCCGGTGCAGATAGTTCGTGACGACGATTCCGGCGAATGTCCGCCCGGCCAGCGGCCACGGCGAACCGTCCTCCAGATCGGCCGCGAGCGCTTCGATCCCGGCAAGGCCGGCCAGTGCTGAAATGTCCCGGTCGACCGCGACGACCGGATGGCCGCGCGCGGCGAAAAACCGGGCATGGCGCCCGCCGCCTGCCGCAAGGTCGAGCACGGCCCCGCCTGGCGGCACCAGCCCGGCATGGGCCCGGACCCACGCCGACGGTTCGCCCGGTCCATGCAGTGAATTCGCGTGCGACACCCGACTTGCCTTCGCCCCCGTTCGGCCCCAAATATGGCGAATGATCGTCTTCAACCTGCAATGCCGCAAGGGGCACGGCTTCGAAAGCTGGTTCAAGGACAGTGCCGCTTTCGAGCGCCAGTCCAAGCGCGGGCTCGTCGAATGCCCGGTCTGCGGTTCGACCAAGGTCGCCAAGGGCCTGTCCGCCCCGCGCCTGTCGGGCACGAAGAAGTCGCGCAAGGGAACCGCGGTCGTTCCGGCACAGGCGGCG
>JAEUKY010000100.1 GCA_016794005.1 Rhodospirillales bacterium | reverse complement strand
TTGAGCGGCTCCATCGTCGGCTGCCAGCTCGCGAACATGTCCCACACCATGTAGCCGCCGGTCTTCGGCGTGCCGGTCGGCACGCGGTTCTGCGGCGCGTTGGCGATCGAACGGCCGCCGAGCGTGAAGCCGCTGTCGAGGAAACGGTAGCCCAGCGACATCGACACCTTGTCGGCCGGCGTGTCGGACAGCGGCAGGCTGTTGACGCGGTTGTCGCCGCGCAGCGCGCTGGCGCCCAGCGCGCCGAACCAGCTGCGCGCGTCGTAGCGCAGCTCGGCTTCCGCACCCTGGATGCGCGCCTTCTCGACGTTCGTGATGCTCGACGTCGTCGCGGTGACGGTTTCCGAGATATAGTCCTTCAGGTCGTTGACGAAGTAGGCCGCGCGCGCGCGCAGCCGGTCGCCGGGCAGCGCCACGTTCGAGAAGCGCAGGTTGACGCCGGCCTCCTTGTTGGCCGACGTCTCGGGCCGGATGTTCGGGTTGACGATCCAGGTGTTGCCCGGGAAGTGCTGGCCGCTGACATAGACCTCGGTCAGCGAGGGCGCGCGGAACGCCTCGGCATAGGAGAGGTAGGGCGACATCCACGGCGTGACGTGGAAGGCGACCGACGCCTTGGGCGCGAAGTTGTCGACGTTCTTGCGGGTCGAGCTGTTGACGGATTCCTGCGCGAACGTGTCGTAGCGAAGGCCCGGCGTGAAGGTCGCCCACCTGCCGAAATCGATCTCGTCCTGGACGAAGATGCCGTAGATGCGCTGCTCGGATTCCGGATAGTCGGTGCGCGGCGCGCCGTTGCGCCGGCTCGTCTGCGCGTCGACGTAGCCGTCGACGCCGTAGGTCAGCGCGTGCGCGTCGGCGGCGCCGATCTCGAAGCGCGACGTGTTCTGGATGTCGAATCCGTTGGTCTCCAGCTTCGTGCTGTCCTTGCGGTTGATCGTGCTGGCCGCACCGCCCACGCCCTTCTCGTAGAGGTCGATCTCGTTGCGGTAGGCGACGACCTTGAAGTCGACGAGGCGGTTGGCGGGGTCCGCGTGCGCCCAGTTGACCGCGTAGCTGCGCTGGATCGTGTCGCGGTCGACCAGCGTCGAGGTCGCCGACGGATTGCCGAGATTGGCGTCGAGCGGGATCGTGTGGTCGTCGCGGAACTGGATGGTCGAGAAGCCGACGCGGCTGCCCGGCGCCAAGTCGTAGCCGATCTTGAAAAGACCGCTGTAGATGTCGTCGCCCGACCACGGCACGTCGGTGCCGCGGCCGTCGTGGTAGTTGCCGTTCGCGCGGCGCGTGACGTTCGCGACGATGTCCGCACCGGCGTTCTTCATCGCACCGGTCAGGCTGGCCAGGCGCTGCGAGTTGTTGGTCTGGTAGCCGGCCTTCGCGCGCCCGCCCGCCCATGCGCCGGGCTTCAGGACGTCGTCCGCGTCGATCGTGCGCATGTTGACCGCGCCGCCGACCGCACCGCTGCCGAACAGCAGCGAGCCGGGCCCGCGCACCACGTCGATCTGCTTGAACAGGTCGGGGTCGATGAACATGCGGCCGCGATGGCCGGCCGAGAAGTTGTTGCGGGCACCGTCGACGCGCAGCACGACGCGCTCGTCCGACAGGCCGCGGATCGTCACCTGCTTGATCGTGTTGCGCGGCACGCCGAAGGCGTCGACGCCGGGCATGTCCTTGAGCAGGTCGTCGATGCTCTGCGGCTGGCGGCGCTCGATCTCCTCGCTGTCGACGACCGAGACCGACGTCGCGGCGTCGCCCGCGACGCGCTGGGTGCGCGTGGCGCTCGACACGACGGCGTCGAGCGGGGTCGCGGCGTTCTGGGCGGCGGCGGCGAAGGGCAGCAGGAAAAGGGCGGCGGCGGAAACGGACGTGCGGCGGCGGGCGGCCATGGCTTCAATCCTCTTGCGTGTGAGGACCTGGGCTGGCTGGCGTTCCGACGGACTCGCGTGTCGGCGGCTGGCTGGCGGACGGTCGGGGGGCGGTGTCGCGGGGCGTCGCGGCTACTTGGTCAGCAGCAGCTTCCCGTTCTTGGTGACGCGCAGCAGATAGGCCTCGCCGCAATGCAGGATGCTCAGCTCCTGCCGGCCGGCGAGCAGCACCTTGCTGTCGATCGCGCGGATGTCGGCAGGCGGCTGGGCGGGCCTGACGCCTGAAGGCGAAGTCGTCTCGGTTGTCATTTCGGGAGGATTAACATGGTGGTTTTTGTAATGCAAATGATTCTTAGTAACATTTAAATATTATATATATCAATGCATTGAAGAAATCATCTCCCGTCAACGACGGGCGGCAACCGCGTCGAGAAACGCGCGCAAGGTGGGGCCCCATTTGGCGGCATCCGCACCGGACGCCTGGTGGCCGAATTCGCTGTCGATCTCGAAATAATCGGCCGACACGCCGGCGGCCTTCAACTTCGCCATCACCGGCTCCTTCAGCGACGGCGGGAACAGCCGGTCGGTGCGCGACAGGATGTAGAGCGTGCGCGCGCGGATATTCGAAAGCTCCGGTTCCGCGTCGTAGGCCTGCGAGGCGCGCATCAGCGCCACCAGCGAGTTCGCGTCGAACTCCTTCGCCCATTGCGCGGCGCGCCGGTCGATCTCGGCGCGGCGCGCGGCGGGATCGGGGAAGGCGGCGGCGAGTTCTTCCATGGCGCCGTATTTCAG
>JAEUKY010000097.1 GCA_016794005.1 Rhodospirillales bacterium | reverse complement strand
GCCGGGTGGCTGGGCCGCAAGACCAAGCGCGGCTTCTACGACTATTCGGGGCCCAAGCCCGTTCCCACGCGCTAGCATGGTCACCGACGACGACATCGCGTTCGCCGGCCGGCTCGCCGACGCGGCCGGAAAGATCGCGCTCCGGTATTTCCGCACGGCGGTCGCGGTCGACGACAAGGCCGACGAATCCCCCGTGACGATCGCCGACCGCGGTGCCGAACAGGCGATGCGCGAGATGATCGCGCGCGAGCGCCCGCAGGACGGCATCATCGGCGAGGAATTCGGCAAGGAGCGCGCCGGCGCCTCGCGCGTGTGGGTGCTCGACCCGATCGACGGCACCAAGTCGTTCATCTCCGGCCGGCCGATGTTCGGCACGCTCGTCTCGCTCGCCATCGACGGCGTGCCGCAGCTGGGCGTGATCGACTGCTCGGCCGTCGGCGAGCGCTGGGTGGGCGTCAAGGGCCGGCGCACGACGCACCGCCTGGCCGACGGGACGACGAAAGACGTGCGCGTGCGCGCGTGCCCGGAACTGAAGCTTGCGACGCTCTATTGTTCGTCGCCGCTGATGTTCAAGGACCAGTTCCCGGCCTTCGAACGCGTGCGCGAGAAGGTCAAGCTGCCGATGTACGGCGGCGACTGCTACGCCTACGGCCTCGTCGCGTCGGGCTTCGCCGATCTCGACATCGAGGCGGGCCTGCAGATCTACGACTATGCCGCGGTGGCACCCGTCATCGAAGGGGCCGGCGGCACGATGACCGACTGGCGCGGCAAGCCGCTCGACCTTTCCAGCGACGGGCGCGTGATCGCGGCGGGCGACAAGCGCACGCACGCGGCGGCGTTGGCCCTGCTGGCCGGCTAGACCCAGCCGCCGTCGGCGATCAGCGTCTGGTTCGTGATCGCCCCGGCCTCGTCCGACGCCAGGAACAGCACCGTGCGCGCGATGTCGTCGGGGACGAGCTTGCGCTTCAGGCACTGGCGCTCGTCGATCAGCTTCTCGCCCTCGGGCGTCAGCCATTTCTCGATCTGGCGTTCGGTCATGATCCAGCCGGGCACCACGCAGTTGACGCGGATGTTGTCCGGCCCGAATTCGCGCGCCAGCACGCGCGTCAGGCCGTGTGCGGCCGACTTCGCCGTCGCGTAGGCCGACAGGTCGGCCGAACCCGACATCCACGAGACCGACCCGAAATTGACGATCGCCCCGCCGCCGGCCGCGCGCATGTCGGGGATGGCGGCCTGTGCGGCGAAATAGGCGTGCTTCAGGTTCACCGCGATGCGGTCGTCCCAGTATTCGGGCGTCACGGACAGGAAGTCGTGCCGGTCGTCGTGGGCAGCGTTGTTGATAAGGATCGTGATCGGGCCGAACTTGGCGCGCACGGCGGCCATCGCGGCGCGCAGGGCGGCGATGTCGCGCAGGTCGCATTCGGCGAACAGGGCGGTCTGGCCGCGCGCCTCGATCTGGGCGACCAGCTTCTTCGACGGGGCGGGCTGGATGTCGCAGAACCCGACGCGCGCGCCCTGTGCGGCGAACGCGGCGACCGTGGCCGCACCGATGCCTCCGCCGCCGCCGGTGACGAAGACGGTCCGGCCGGCGAGACTTGGATAGTTTGCGTGTTTCTGGCTCATTTCGGGGCGAATCCTCCGTCCCCGGACGGTCGCACGGGCGGGCCCGGGATGGCAATTCGGGCCTTTTCTTCCCGCGCGGTCGCGCCATGATAGAAGGGTCGTCGCCTGTGCATCCGAGGGAGCCTCGCTTGATCGTCCGCCTGCCCCTGCTTGCCGCCGCCCTGGGCCTGTCGCTGGCCCTGCCCGCCGCCGCCCAGACCCTGTCGCCGGGGACCGGCCCGATGCACGCGATCGCCATGCACGGCGACATCAAGTATCCCGCCGGCTTCGCGAACTTCGCCCACGTCGATCCGGCCGCACCCAAGGGCGGCGACGTGCGCCAGCACGCGATCGGCACGTTCGACAGCTTCAACCCTTGGATCATCCGCGGCGTGGCGGCCGGCGTGGTGGGGCTGACGATCGAGACGCTGATGGTCGGCTCCGACGACGAGCCGTTCACGATGTACTGCGTCGTGTGCGAGACGGTCGAAACGCCGGCCGACCGGTCGTGGGTGGAATTCTCGCTGCGCGCCGGCGCCCGTTTCCACGACGGCAGCGCCATGGAACCGGAAGACGTGATCTGGACCTTCGAGACGCTGAAGGCCAAGGGCCGGCCTTTCTACCGCGCCTACTACGCCGACGTGACGAAGGTGGAAAAGACCGGCCCGCGCAAGGTGCGCTTCGTCTTCGGCGGCAGAGAAAACCGCGAGCTGCCGCTGATCGTCGGCCAGGTGCCCGTCCTGTCGCGCAAATGGTGGGAAGGCAGGGAGTTCGACCGTCCGCTGACCGAAGCGCCGCTCGGCTCGGGCCCCTACCGCATCGAGAGCTTCGAGATGGGCCGCACCGTGACGCTGCGCCGCGTGGCCGACCACTGGGCGCGCGATCTGGGCACCAACCGCGGCCGCTTCAATTTCGACACGATCCGCTACGAATGGTTCCGCGACCCGACGATCGCGCAGGAAGCCTTCCTCGCCGGCAACTACGATTTCCGCGCCGAGAACACCGCGCGCATCTGGGCGCAAGGCTACGACACGCCGGCCTTCCGCGACGGCCTGTTCCACAAGATCGAGATTCCCGAACAGCGCGTGGCCGGCATGCAGGCGCTGGTGATGAATTCGCGCCGCAAGCCATTCGACGACCGGCGCGTGCGCCAGGCGCTGATCCACGCGTTCGACTTCGAATGGTCGAACAAGAACCTGTTCTTCGACTCCTACACGCGCACGCGCAGCTATTTCGACAGTTCCGAGCTTGCCGCGCGCGGCCTGCCGCAGGGCGAGGAGAAGGCGATCCTCGAGCGCTTCAAGGACAAGCTGCCGCCCGAGCTGTTCGCGACCGAGTACAACCCGCCGAAGACGGACGGCACGGGCAACATCCGCGACGGGATCCGCGAGGCCACGCGCCTCCTGCGCGAGGCTGGCTGGCGCATCGCCGACCAGAAGCTTGTCGACGCGTCGGGCAAGCAGATGGGCTTCGAGATCCTGCTGCACCAGAGCCAGGGGGCCTTCGAGCGCGTGCTGGGCCCGTTCGTGGCGAACCTGAAGCGGCTGGGCATCGACGCGCGCATCCGCAGCGTCGACGTCGCGCAGTACCAGAACCGCACCGACGATTTCGACTACGACATGATCGTCGGCGGCTGGGGCCAGTCGGAATCGCCCGGCAACGAGCAACGCGACTACTGGAGCTCGAACCGCGCCGACCAGAAGGGTTCGCGCAACAGCGCGGGCATCAAGGACCCGGTGATCGACGAACTGGTCGAGCTGCTGATCGCGGCACCGGACCGCGCCAGCCTCGTCCAGCGCACGCGCGCGCTGGACCGCGCGCTGCAATGGGGCCACTGGGTGATCCCCAACTGGTACCTCGCCGTCGACCGCGTTGCGGCGTGGGACCGGTTCGGCCGGCCCGCCACCGCCGGCAAGGGCGGCTTCGACTGGTCGACCTGGTGGGTCGATCCGGCGAAGGACGCGGCCTTGCGCGCGCGCCGGGGCCGGTGACGCCAAGCGGATGATCGGCTACCTCTTCCGACGCCTGCTGCTGATCGTGCCCACGCTGCTGGGCATCATGATCGTCAATTTCGCGATCATCCAGGCGGCGCCCGGCGGCCCGATCGACGTGGTGCTCGCCGAACTGCGCGGCGTGTCGACCGATCCGACCGCGCGCATTTCGGGCGGCGGCGGGCCGGAGGTGCAGGCGCGCGAGACGCGGGCGGGCGAACAGGGCTATCGCGGCGCGCGCGGCATCGACCCCGCCCTCATCAAGGAACTGGAACGCGAGTTCGGCTTCGACCGGCCGCCGGTCGAACGGTTCCTGACGATGCTCGGCAAGTACGCGACGTTCGATTTCGGCCGCTCGTTCTTCAAGGACCGGCCCATCGTCGACCTGGTGCTCGAGAAGATGCCGGTCTCGATCTCGCTCGGCCTGTGGACGACGCTGATCGTCTATCTCGTGTCGATCCCGCTGGGTATTCGCAAGGCGGTGCGCGACGGCTCGCGCTTCGACGTGTGGACGTCGGGCGCCATCATCGTCGGCTACGCGATCCCCAGCTTCCTGTTCGCGGTGCTGCTGATCGTGCTGTTCGCCGGCGGACGCTTCTTCGACATCTTCCCGCTGCGCGGGCTCGTGTCGGAAGGCTTCGCGGGCATGCCGTGGTGGAAGCAGGCGCTGGACTACGCCTGGCACATGGTCCTGCCGGTGCTGGCGATGACGATCGGCGGCTTCGCGAGCCTGACGATGCTGACGAAGAACTCGTTCCTCGACGAGATCGGCAAGCAGTACGTGATCACGGCGCGCGCCAAGGGGCTGGCCGAGCGCCGCGTGCTCTACGGCCACGTCTTCCGCAACGCGATGCTGATCGTCATCGCGGGTTTTCCGGCCACGCTCGTGTCGATCTTCTTCACCGGCTCGCTGCTGATCGAGATCATCTTCTCGCTCGACGGGATCGGCCTGCTCGGCTTCGAGGCGGCGCTCAACCGCGACTATCCGCTGATGTTCGCCTCGCTCTACTTCTTCACGCTGCTCGGCCTCGTGATGAAGATCGTGTCGGACGTCGCCTACACGGTCATCGATCCGCGCATCGATTTCGAGCGCCGATGATGGAACTGGGCGAACTCAACCGCCGGCGTCTCGCCAATTTCCGCGCCAACCGGCGCGGCTGGTGGTCCTTGTGGATCTTTCTGGCGCTGTTCGCGCTGTCGCTGTGCGCCGAGCTCGTCGCCAACGACCGGCCGGTGCTGGTGCGCTACGACGGCGGCATCTACCTGCCCTTCGCGAAAGCCTATCCGGAAACCGCGTTCGGCGGCGAGTTCGAGACCGAGGCCGACTACCGCGACCCGCAGGTCGAGGCGCTGATCGCCGCGAAGGGCTGGATCCTGTGGCCGCCGGTGCGCTTTTCCTACCGCACGGTCAATCTCGACCTGCCCGTCCCGGCCCCCGCCCCGCCGTCGGCCGAGAACTGGCTGGGCACCGACGACCAGGGCCGCGACGTGGTGGCGCGCCTCCTCTACGGCTTCCGCATCTCGGTGCTGTTCGGGCTGACACTGACGCTGCTGTCGTCGGTCGTGGGCGTGGCCGCGGGGGCCGTGCAGGGCTATTACGGCGGCTGGGTCGACCTGCTGATGCAGCGCCTGATCGAGATCTGGGACGGGCTGCCGCAGCTCTACCTGCTGATCATCCTCGCCGCCTTCGTCGAACCGACGTTCCTGTGGCTTCTGGGCCTGCTGCTGCTGTTCCAGTGGATGGGGCTCGTTGGCGTCGTGCGCGCCGAATTCCTGCGCGCGCGGAATTTCGACTATGTGCGCGCGGCCCGGGCCCTCGGCGCTTCCGACGCGCTGATCATGTTCCGCCACGTCCTGCCCAACGCGATGGTCGCCACGCTGACCTTCATGCCCTTCATCCTGTCGGGCTCGGTCGTGGCGCTGACCTCGCTCGACTTCCTGGGTTTCGGCTTGCCGGTGGGCTCGCCTTCGCTGGGCGAGCTTCTGGCGCAGGGCAAGAACAACCTGACCGCTCCGTGGCTGGGGCTGACGGCCTTCTTCACGCTCGCCATCATGCTGTCGCTGCTGGTATTCGTCGGCGAGGCCGTGCGCGACGCCTTCGATCCCCGCAAGACGTTCCGAGTCGACATCGACAAATGACCGAGCCGCCGATCCTCAGCGTCCGCGATCTCTCCGTCGCCTTCGATCTCGCCGGCAAGGGCCGCTTCGCGGCCGTCGACCGGATCTCGTTCGACCTGCATCGCGGCGAGACGCTTGCATTGGTCGGCGAGTCCGGCTCGGGCAAGTCGGTCACGGCGATGTCGATCCTGCAGCTGCTGCCCTATCCGCTGGCGAGCCATCCGGCACCGTCCTCGGTGCGCTTCAAGGGCGAGGAGCTGGTCGGTGCCGGCGAACCGCTGCTGCGCACGGTGCGCGGCAACCGGATCGCGATGATCTTCCAGGAGCCGATGACGTCGCTCAATCCGCTCCACACGATCGAGAAGCAGATCGGCGAGGCGCTGTTTCTCCACAAGGGATTGTCGGGCGAGGCCGCGCGCGCGCGTATCGTCGAACTGCTGCATCTCGTCGGGCTCGGCGACCAGGCCGAACGCCGGCTCGACGCCTATCCGCACCAGCTTTCCGGCGGCCAGCGCCAGCGCGTGATGATCGCGATGGCGCTGGCGAACGAGCCCGACATCCTGATCGCCGACGAGCCGACGACCGCCGTCGACGTGACGATCCAGGCCCAGCTCCTGAAGCTGCTGAAGGAACTGCAGGCCAGGCTCGGCATGGCGATGCTGTTCATCACCCACGACCTCGGCATCGTGCGCAAGCTCGCCCACCGCGTTTGCGTGATGAACAGGGGCCGCATCGTCGAGGCCGGCCCCGTCGGCGAAATCTTCGCGAAGCCGCAGCACGACTATACGCGCCACCTGCTGGCGGCCGAGCCCAAGGGCAAGCCCGCCGCGCGCGACGCGAACGCCGCGACGGTCCTGACCGGCGGCGACGTGAAGGTGTGGTTCCCGATCAGATCGGGCCTGTTGCGGCGCACGACCGGCCACGTCAAGGCTGTCGACGGCGTTTCGGTGGCGCTGAAGGCGGGGCACACGCTGGGCGTGGTCGGCGAATCCGGATCGGGCAAGACCACGCTGGGTCTCGCCCTGCTGCGCCTGACGCGCGCCGAGGGCGCCATCGTCTTCGACGGGCGCGACATCGCCGGCATGGGGACCGCCGCCCTGCGTCCGCTGCGCCGGCAGATGCAGATCGTCTTCCAGGATCCCTACGGTTCGCTGAGCCCGCGCATGTCGGTGGCCGAGATCGTCGCGGAGGGCCTGCGCATCCACAGGATCGGGCGCGACGACGCGGAACGCGACGCGGCCGTGGTCGAGGCGCTGGAAGAGGTGCGCATCGATCCGGCCACGCGCCACCGCTATCCGCACGAGTTCTCCGGCGGCCAGCGCCAGCGCATCGCCATCGCGCGCGCCCTCGTGCTGAAGCCGCGCGTCATCGTGCTGGACGAACCCACCTCCGCGCTCGACATGTCGGTGCAGGCCCAGATCGTCGACCTGCTGCGCGAACTGCAGGACCGCTACGGGCTCGCCTACATGTTCATCAGCCACGACCTGAAGGTCGTGCGCGCACTCGCCGACGAGGTCCTCGTCATGAAGGACGGAAGGGTCGTCGAGCAGGGGCCGGCATCGCGGATCTTCGATGCCCCCCAGGCCCCCTATACCAAGGCGCTGATGGCCGCGGCCTTCGCGCACGACGTCGTCGACATCGCCGGAGCACGCCAGTGAAGATGCTGTTCATTTCCTCGACCGACCGGGTGGAGCCTTGGCGCGCGGCGTTCGCGCAGCTCGCACCCGAGATCGAGTTCGTCGCCTGGCCCGACGTGCCCGATCCGGCCGCGATCGAGTTCGCGGCCGTGTGGAAGTATCCGCCGGGCACGCTGAAGAAGTTCCCGAACCTGAAGCTCGTCTCGTCGCTGGGGGCGGGCATCGACCACATCCTGGGCGATCCGGATTTCCCGGCCGATCTGCCGTTCGTCCGGCTCGTCGATCCGACGCTGACGACCGGGATGGTCGAGTACGCGCTGTGGGCGACGCTGCGCTACCACCGCCAGATGGTCGAGTACGAGGCGTTCCAGCGTGCGGCCGACTGGCATCCGATGGAAGCGCCGTCCACGCCGGCCCGGCGGGTCGGAATCGCCGGGATCGGG
>JAEUKY010000096.1 GCA_016794005.1 Rhodospirillales bacterium | reverse complement strand
GGCGATGAACAATGCCGAGGCGATCGCGCGCGTCGACGGCGTGGACCTGCTGGTGATCGGGCCCAACGACCTGTCGGGCTCGATGGGCATCGTCGGGCAGTTCGACCATCCCGACCATCTCGCCGCGATGGACCGCATCCTCGCCGCCGCGACGAAGGCCGGCAAGCCGTGCTGCACCGTGCCCTACGGCAAGTTCGACACGGCCGCGCTGTTCCGGCGCGGCTACTCGCTGATCCTCGCGTCGACCGAGTACACGCTGATGCGCCGCTCGGCCCTTGCCGAGATCGCCGACGCGAAGAAGGCGATGGGGAACGGCTAGTAGCGGGGCCCGCGCGGCTTCTTCGGCTTGGTGAAGGTCGCGACCAGTTCGAGATGGCCGGTCCACAGGAACTGGTCGACGGGGACCACGCGCGAAAGCGTGTAGCCGCCGTCCACCAGCACGCGCGCGTCGCGCGCGAAGCTGGCCGGGTTGCACGAAACCGCGACGACGACGGGCACGGACGAGGCGGCGAGATGTGCCGCCTGTTCGCGCGCCCCTTCGCGCGGCGGATCGAAGATCGCGGCGTCGTATTCGTCGAGTTCCTCGGCCAGCAGCGGCCGGCGTTCCAGATCGCGCGTCTCGCACGTCACGCGGCCCGCGCGGAACCCGGCGCGCGCACCGGCCTGCATGGCGGCACTCGCGGCGGCGTCGCCCTCGACCGCGTGCACGCGGCCGGTCAGCGGGAACGAGAACGTGCCGAGCCCGGCATAGAGATCGACGATGCGCTTGGCGCGCCCGACCGACGCGGCGATCTCCGACGCGATGGCGAGTTCGGCCGGGCGTGCGGCCTGCAGGAAAGCGCCCGGCGGCGGGATCACCTCGACCGTGCCGAACGCGATGCGCGGGCTTTCGTGCAGGGCCAGGATCTCGGGCGCTTCGCCCGGTTCGCGCCGCCATGCGATGCGCACGATGCCGTTGGCGGCGGCGAAATCGGCGAGCGAGGCGCGCTTGCGCGCGTCGGGGCTGCGCCCCGTGAGCAGCAGGTCGATGCCGTTGTCCGCCGCAGTCGCGTGGATGTCGAACGCTTCGGCCGGGCGCAGGAAATCGGCGAGGAACGCGCGCAGTGCCGGCAGCAGCGCCACGATCTTCGGCGAGAGGACGAGACACGAATCGATGTCGACGAGCTCGGACGAGCCTTCCGCGTGGAAGCCGAGCGACACGCCGCCTTGCGTGCGCAACGCGGCGAGCTCCGCGCGCCGGCGCGTTCCCGTCGCGATGCGCAGCATCGGTGCCAGCTTCGTTTCGAGGCCGCGCGCGGCGAGGGCGGCCGTCAGCAGCCCGGTCTTCCATTCCACATAAGGTGCGTCGGCCAGATGCTGCACGGCGCAGCCGCCGCACTGCGCGAAGTGCGGGCAGGGCGGTTCGACGCGGTCGGGCGATTTCGTCGCGATCCCGACGGCGCGCGCGCGGTCCTTGCCGATGCGCGTCGCGCGCACGCGCTCGCCCGGCAGGGTGCGGGGCACGAAAACCGGGCCGTCGGCAATGCCGTCGCCGCCGGCGCCCAGCTTGCGGATCTCGAGTTCGACCGTTTCGTCCATGGGGGGCGAGGTGTAGCCGCCTTCCGCGCCGCAGCGAAGCGAAACCTCTGCCGGACCCGACACTTGACAGGTTTTGCCCGTGCCGCCGATTTTTACCGCGCCCGTTCCGGCCCCGGATGGCCCGAGCCCGGATTATCCAACGAATTCAAAGGGCGACGCGATGCGGCGGGAAAGGCGAATCGGACCGCGACGCGGCGCCGCACCGCCCCGGCAAATTGCCCAACCCGTTGAAATCGCTTGAAACAGGAAACGTCCCAAAATCCGTTTGGCGGGGGGGAGGGGGCGTGTTACGCAAATTCCGTCAGGAAAGCGAAGTCTTCCAAGCCTTCGCGCCGTGTTGTCCGGGCGGGACATCAGGCTCCGACGTGCCGATGGGGTGCCGGCGGTTCCCGCGAGGGGGCCGTCGGCACCACCTCGCCCCTCCCGAGATAAAAAATCCCCAAAAATGAAGAGGCGCCAGGGGCGATCTTGCGATCGGCCGTTGTCCGGGCGGGACAAAGGGCTCCCTGACGCCTCGCGAGGACCGCCGGACCGGGCGTGCACGCCCCGCGTCCGACACCACCGACATCCCCACTTTCGCGGGATCGCCGGCCGCCTCATGGCAGCCGAAACCCGGGTTTTCCCCCGATGGGCCTGCTTCGCACGTCCGGTCGAGCCCTGGTCCGCCCGATTCCGTCCGCGTCCCACCGACGAGGGTTCCGGCGGCCACGCGCGGCCCTCCGCAACCCGACACCCGAGACGTCCGACCCTTGCCTGCTCCGCGGCTCCAGACCTGACCCGAGCCCCGCGCGAGCTTCGCACGACGGCGCTTGCGCGCCTGCCTTGCGTGCCTCGCAGCCTGCCCGACGATCGCGGGTTCGTGGACCCCTGAGGTCCGCCCCGCCGTCACCGCCGCGCCTGCCGGTTCCTTGCGGAACCCTCGCGACCCCGACCGTCGGCCTGGATCCTCGCCTCGCGCGGATCCGTCGACGCCGTCCCTTCCCGCTGCACCGGCCCGCCCCCAGGGGAACGACCCGGCCGTCTTGAAGGGAGTGGAGTTGCCGTCTTCCGCCCGGCTCGCACCGGGCCTCCGCCGACCGCTCCGGAGAAACGCCCCGGCCCCGTCCTTCCCGCGCCGCCGCCCTTTCGGGGCCGGCTCCTGCCAGTGGATCGCGTCCTAGCTACGGGACGCGCTGGAGAAGGATCGCTGCCGTGTTGTCGTCTCCTCGCTTTCGCTTACCGGAGACGATGGTCTCAAAGCCGCGCATCGCCGCCAATCGCAATCGGCGGAGTGCGGCCAGAATCTTGTTGATGGAATCCCGCGTTGATCACATTCGGCGCACACGCCATCCACAGGACTGTCCACAGCGAACCGTTCGCGTCTGCGGTAAGCCTCTCGGCAAACCCGTCAATTGACGCGGCTTGGGTCTGGGTCTAAATCCTTAAGCCTGCCGGGAAGAATTGCGAAGGCCGGGACATCGGCCGCGCGATCAGGAAAACCGAGGGGCCATGGCCGCAGAATCCAAATCCTCCGCCAAATCGCATCCGCGGCCGCTGTCGCCGCACCTGCAGGTCTATCGCCCGCAGTACACGTCGGTGCTGTCGATCACGCACCGCGCCACGGGCGTCGCCCTCGCGGTCGGCACGCTGATGCTGGCGTGCTGGCTGGTCGCCGCGGCGACGGGCGAGCGCGCCTTCGCCGGCGTCAACGCGTTCCTCGGCTCGGGCTTCGGCCGGGTGATCCTGTTCGGCTGGACGGTCGCGTTCTTCTATCACCTGGGCAACGGCATCCGGCACCTGTTCTGGGACGCGGGCTACGGCTTCGACCTGCCGACGGCGGAGAAATCGGGCTGGCTCGTGATCGCCTTCACCATCGCGGCCACGATCCTTTCGTGGGCGCTGGGTCTCGCCGTCCTGGGAGGGCGCTAGCATGTCGAAATCGCTCCGCTCGCCGCTCGGCCGCGCCCGCGGTCTTGGTTCCGCCAAGGACGGCACGCATCACTGGTGGGCCCAGCGCGTCACGGCCATCGCGCTCATCCCGCTGTCGCTGTGGTTCGTCGCGTCGATCGTGCGCCTCGCCGGCGCGCCGCTCATCGACCTGCAGGCGTGGGCCGCCTCGCCCGTCGTCGCGGTGCTGCTGCTGATCCTCGTCGTCGCGACGTTCCAGCACGCGCGTCTGGGCATGCAGGTCGTCGTCGAAGACTATGTCCACCACGAAGGCGTGAAGGTCGCGGCCCTGCTCGCGATCAACGGGGCGTCGCTGCTGTTCGGCGCGATCTCGGCCTTCGCGGTCCTCAAGCTCGCGTTCGGAGGCTGATCCCATGCCCGATGCTTCGTCTCCGTCGCTGGGCGGCCAGGCCTACAAGATCGTCGACCACATCTACGATGTCGTCGTCGTGGGCGCGGGCGGTGCCGGCCTTCGCGCCACGTTCGGCATGGCCGCCAAGGGCCTGAAGACCGCGTGCATCTCGAAGGTGTTCCCCACGCGCAGCCACACGGTGGCCGCACAGGGCGGGATTTCCGCCGCACTCGGCAACATGGGTGCCGACGACTGGCGCTGGCACATGTACGACACGGTCAAGGGCTCCGACTGGCTCGGCGACCAGGACTCGATCGAGTACATGTGCAAGGAAGCCATCCCGGCGATCATCGAGCTCGAGCATTACGGCGTGCCGTTCAGCCGCACGACC
>JAEUKY010000088.1 GCA_016794005.1 Rhodospirillales bacterium | reverse complement strand
CGGCGTGACCGCATCGCCCTGACGCACGCCGGTGTCGATGCGCACATGCGCATCGCCCGCCGGCCAGTGCAGGTGCACGAGCCGGCCGCTCGCCGGCAGGAAGTCGCGCGCCGGATCCTCGGCGTAGATGCGCGCCTCGATCGCGTGGCCGTGCAGCGGGATCTGCGCCTGCACGAGCGGCAGCGGTTCGCCGGCGGCGACACGCAGCTGCCATTCGACCAGATCGAGGCCGGTGATCATTTCCGTGACCGGATGCTCGACCTGCAGGCGCGTGTTCATCTCCATGAAGAAGAACTCGCCCGACGGATCGGCGATGAACTCGACGGTGCCCGCCCCCACGTAGCCCACGGCCTTGGCGGCACGGACGGCCGCCTCGCCCATCGCCGCACGCCGTTCGGCGGTCATGCCCGGTGCGGGCGCTTCCTCGACGACCTTCTGGTGGCGGCGCTGCAGCGAACAGTCGCGCTCGAAGAGATGGACGCCGTTGCCGTGCGAATCGCAGAAGACCTGCACCTCGATATGGCGCGGCCGGTCGAGATAGCGTTCGACCAGCACGCGCGGATCGCCGAAGGACGATTGCGCCTCGCGCTGCGCGCCGGCCAGCGCCTCGGCGAAATCGGCCGGCTTCGCGACGATGCGCATGCCCTTGCCGCCGCCGCCGGCCGACGCCTTGATCAGCACCGGGAAGCCGATGCGCGCGGCTTCGGCCGCCAGCCGCGTGGCATCCTGTGCGGCCCCGTGATAGCCGGGCACGACCGGCACGCCGGCTTTGACCATCAGGGTCTTGGCCTCGCTCTTGCCGCCCATCGCGCGGATCGCGTCGGCGGGCGGGCCGACGAAGACGAGACCGGCCTCGGCGCAGGCCTGCGCGAAGCCGGCATTCTCGGAAAGGAACCCGTAGCCGGGATGCACGCTGTCGGCCCCCGCCGCCTTCGCGGCCGCGAGGATCGCGTCGATGCGAAGATAGCTGTCCCTGGGGGCGGGCCCGCCGACGGGATACGCCTCGTCGCACGCGGCCACGTGCATGGCGTTCGCGTCCGCCTCGGAATAGACGGCGACGGTGCGGATCCCCATACGCCGTGCGGTACGCGCGACGCGCACGGCGATCTCGCCGCGATTGGCGATCAGCAGGCGTCCGATCATCGCGGCCCCCTGCCCGCCCAGGCGGGTTTGCGCTTTTCGAGGAACGCGGCGATCCCTTCGCGCCCTTCGGGCGAAACGCGGATGCGCGCGATGCGCGCGGCCGTGTCGGCCACCATCGCGTCGTCGACGGGCCCGCGCGACACGCGCGCGACCAGCGCCTTGCATTCGGCCTGTGCGGCCGGACCGGCGGCCAGCAGAGGTGCAACGATCGCCTCGATCGCGGCGTCGAGCGCATCGGCCGGCACCGCTTCATGCAGCAGACCGAGATTCTTCGCTTTCGCCGCGTCGAAGATTTCCGCCGTCAGGAAATAGCGGCGCGCGGCGCGCGCACCGATGGCGGCGACGACATAGGGCGAGATGACCGACGGGATCAGGCCGAGCTTGGCTTCCGACAGGCAGAACGTCGCCGTATCGACCGCCACCGCGATGTCGCAGCACGCGACCAGCCCGACCCCGCCGCCGAACGCAGCCCCCTGCACGCGCGCGATCGCGGGCTTGGGGAACGCGTCGAGGACGCGCATCAGGCCCGCGAGCGCGTCGGCGTCGCGCCGGTTCTCGGCTTCCGAATAGCCGGCCATGCGCTTCATCCAGTTGAGGTCAGCACCCGCCGAGAAGCTCTTCCCGCGCCCGGCAAGGACCAGCACGCGCACGCTCGCATCGCCCGCAAGCCGACCGAGTTCGGCCGTGAGTGCGGCGATCAGCGCGTCGTCGAACGCGTTGTGCAGCTCCGGCCGGTCGAGCCACAGCGTGGCGACGCCGCGCGTGTCCACCTGCGTCTGGAAGCCTGCGCCCATCGCGGTCACATCCGGAACACGCCGAAGCGC
Organism: Rhodospirillales bacterium; assembly: GCA_016794005.1. Lineage (GTDB taxonomy): Bacteria > Pseudomonadota > Alphaproteobacteria > CACIAM-22H2 > CACIAM-22H2 > Tagaea. Next base: position 3,595 of record JAEUKY010000088.1, on the reverse strand, counting down.
GTGGGTTCGAGGGGCGCGTTGGCCGAGACCGACAGGCCGAGGCCCAGCACGTTGCGCGTCTCGGCCGGATCGATGATGCCGTCGTCCCACAGGCGGGCGGAGGCGTAGTAAGGATGGCCTTGCGTCTCGTACTGGCTGCGGATCGGCGCCTTGAATGCGTCTTCGTCGGCCGGGCTCCATTCCTTGCCCGCCGCCGCCAGATTGTCGCGCCGCACGGTGGCGAGGACCGAGGCGGCCTGCTCGCCGCCCATCACCGAGATGCGCGCATTGGGCCACATCCACAGGAAACGCGGCCCGAAGGCGCGCCCGCACATGCCGTAATTTCCCGCGCCGAACGAGCCGCCGATGATGACGGTGAACTTGGGCACCCGCGCGCAACTGACGGCCGTCACGAGCTTGGCCCCGTCGCGCGCGATGCCGCCCGCCTCGTACTTCTTGCCGACCATGAAGCCCGAGATGTTCTGCAGGAACACCAGCGGAATGCCGCGCTGGCAGCAGAGCTCGATGAAATGCGCGCCCTTGAGCGAGCTTTCCGAGAACAGGATGCCGTTGTTCGCGACGATGCCGACCGGATAGCCCCAGATGCGCGCGAAGCCGCACACCAGCGTCGTGCCGTAGAGTGCCTTGAACTCGTCGAAGCGCGAGCCGTCGACCGTGCGCGCGATGATCTCGCGCACGTCGTAGGGCTGGCGCAGGTCGGGCGGCACCACGCCGTAGATTTCCGCCGGGTCGTAGGCCGGCTCGGCCGGCGCCTGCAGGTCGGGCCACGACGGCTTGCGCGCGTTGAGATTGCCCACGATGCGCCGCGCGATGCCCAGCGCATGCGCGTCGTTCTGCGCGTAGTGGTCGACCACGCCCGAGACGCGCGCATGCACGTCGGCCCCGCCCAGTTCCTCGGCCGTGACGACCTCGCCGATGGCCGCCTTCACCAGCGGCGGCCCGCCGAGGAAGATCGTGCCCTGGTTCTTCACGATGATCGATTCGTCCGACATCGCGGGCACGTAGGCCCCGCCGGCCGTGCAGCTTCCCATCACGACCGCGATCTGCGGGATGCCTGCGGCCGACAGCGTCGCCTGGTTGTAGAAGATGCGCCCGAAATGCTCGCGGTCGGGGAAGACGTCGTCCTGGTTTGGGAGATTTGCCCCGCCGGAATCGACCAGATAGATGCACGGCAGCCGGTTCTCGCGCGCGATCTCCTGCGCGCGCAGGTGCTTCTTGACCGTCATCGGGAAGTAGGTGCCGCCCTTGACGGTCGCATCGTTGCACACGATCACGCATTCGCGCCCCGAAACGCGGCCGATCCCGGTGACGATGCCGGCGGCGGCGACGTCGCCGCCGTACATGCCCCACGCGGCGAGCTGGGAAAGTTCGAGGAACGGGGCACCCGGATCGAGCAGCGTGCGGATGCGCTCGCGCGGCAGAAGCTTGCCGCGGCCGACATGCTTGTCGCGTGCCGCCTGCCCACCGCCCTCGCGCACCCGGTCGACGGTGGCGCGCAGGTCGCCGACCGCCGCACGCATCGCCGCGTCGTTCGCGCGGAACGCCTCGCTGCGCGTGTCGATGCGGGAGACGAACGCGCTCATGCTACCAGCCGCCCGTCACGAGCCATTCCTCGACCTGCGCCAGCCGGTCGGCACCCCAGAAGGGCTCGCCGTCGACGACGATATAGGGCGAGCCGAACACGCCCTTGGCGACGGCCGCTTCCACTTCCTTGCGCAGCGTCTCCTTGACCTCGGCCGAACCAAGCGCGGCCTTCAGTTCCTCGCGCGGCACGCCCATGCCGGCGGCGAGATCGCAGACGAAATCGATGCCGGTCACGTCGACGCCGGCGATGAAGGCCTGCCGGAACACCGCCTTGGCGAAGCGCTTGGCCAACGCCGGATCGCGCGCGTCGAGCCAGTAGAAGGCCCGCGAGGGTGCTATGGCGCCGAACGGGAACGTCTCGGGCAGGCGGAACTTGAGGTCGAGCAGCCGGCCGAAGCGCACGAAATCGTGGCGGCAGTATTCGCCCTTGAGCGGGATTTCCATCAGCGGCTTCTGGCCGGAGATCTTGAAGGCCGCCCCCAGCAGGATCGGGCGCCACTTCACGGTCCGGCCATAGTGCCCGGCCAGATCGTCGATGCGCGTGGATGCGAAGAAGCCGTAGGGGCTGGAGAAGTCGAAATAGAAGTCGATCGGTCCCGCCATCGCCTAGGCCTCCGCTTTCAGCGCGCGCGCGATCACGAGGCGCTGGATGTCGCTGGTTCCTTCGTAGATCTGGCAGACGCGCACGTCGCGCCAGATCCGCTCGACAGGATAGTCCGAAAGATAGCCGTAGCCACCATGCGTCTGGATCGCGGCCGAGCAGACCCGCTCGGCCATCTCCGAGGCGAAGAGCTTGGCCATCGCCGCCTCCTTCAGGCACGGCAGGCCGCGGTCGCGCAGGGATGCGGCGTTGAGCACGAGCAGGCGCGCCGCCTCGATCTCGGTCGCCATGTCGGAAAGGCGGAACTGCACGGCCTGATGGTCGAAGATCTTCTTGCCGAACGTCTCGCGCTGCAGCGCATATTCGCGCGCGACCGCGAAGGCCGAGCGCGCCATGCCCACGGCCTGTGCGGCGATGCCGATGCGCCCGCCTTCGAGATTGGCGAGCGCGATCTTCAGCCCCTCGCCCTCCGCCCCCAGCATCAGGTCGGGCGTCAGGCGCATGTCCTCTATGACGATCTGCGCCGTGTCGGAGCATTTCTGGCCGAGCTTTTCTTCCAGCCGCGCCACCTTCCAGCCGGCCGTCGCGGTGGGTACCACGAAGGCGCTGATCCCCTTCTTGCCGGCGGCCGGATCGGTGACGGCGAAGACGATGGCGACGTCGGCGGTCCCGCCCGACGTGATGAACTGCTTGGTGCCGTTAAGGACCCAGTGGTTGCCGTCGCGGCGCGCGCGCGTGCGGATGGCGGCCGCGTCCGACCCGGTCGATGGCTCGGTCAGCGCGAAGGCACCCAGCATCTCGCCCTTCGCGAGCGGGCGCAGGAACGTCTCCTTCTGCCAGTCGGTGCCAAATTTCAGGATCGGCATGCAGCCGACCGAATTGTGCACGCTCATCACGGTCGAGGCCGCCCCGTCGCCCGCCGCGATCTCCTCGATCGCCAGCGCGTAGGCGACGTGGTCGACGCCGGCCCCGTCGAATTCCTCCGGCACCAGCATGCCCATGAAGCCGAGTTCGCCCATCTCGCGCACGAGATCGCGCGGGAACTTGCGTTCCTTCTCGCGCGCGGCGGCCGTGGGCCACAGACGCTCCTGCGCGAAGGAACGCGCGGCGTCGCGGATCATCGTCTGGGTTTCGGTCAGTTCCATCGCCCGCCTACCAGGGAAACTCGGTGCCGTCGTAGTTGAAGAACTTGCCGTTGTCGGCCGGCGTCAGCCCGTCGATCACCTTGCGCAGGCCCGCGATCGATTCGCCCGCGTCGATCGCCGCCGACGGGCCGCCCATGTCGGTGCGCACCCAGCCCGGATGCGTGCAGATCGTCGTGATGCCGCGCGGGGCGAGCTCGACCGACAGGTTCTTCGCGACCGAATTGAGCGCTGCCTTCGACACGCGATAGGGCATGCTGCCGCCGGT
>JAEUKY010000071.1 GCA_016794005.1 Rhodospirillales bacterium | reverse complement strand
TCGGCCGCCGCGCGCGCGACGACGCGCACGGTGCCGCCCGCGCGCCCGTACTTGATCGCGTTGTCGACGAGGTTCTGGAACACCTGCGCCAGCTGGTCGCCGTCGCCGACGACCGGCGGCAGGTCGGGGGCGATCTCCACCGCCAGCGCAGTACCCTTTTCCTTCGCGGCGATGGCGAGCGCGTCGAGCGTGCCGGCCAGCACGCGCCCGGCATCCACGCGCGCCGACGGCGGCGTGTGCTCGACCTCCTCGATCTTCGACAGCGACAGCAGGTCCTTGACGATGCGCGTCATGCGCGCGGCCTGCGTGCCCATGATGGAAAGGAACCGGTCGCGCGCCTCGGCGTCCTCGCGCGCGGGGCCCTGCAGCGTCTCGATGAAGCCGGCGAGCGTGGCCAGCGGCGTGCGCAGCTCGTGGCTGACGTTGGCGACGAAATCGCGGCGCATGCGTTCGGCCTGCTGGACGGTCGTCACGTCGGCGATGGCGAGCAGGGCGGCGGGCCGCGTGCCGGTCGCGCGCGGCAGCGGGACGACGCGCACGCGCAGCGCCCGCTCGACGGGGCCCGCCAGCCGCACGTCGACCGTTTCGGGATGCGTGCCCGCATGGGCCGCTTCCAGCGCGTCGAGCACGCCGGGATCGCGCAGATAGGCGACGAAGGGCTTGCCTTCGAGCCCGGCGCCGAACATCGCGCGGGCGGCGGCGTTGGCGCGCGCGATGCGCTCGTCCGCGTCGACCAGCACGATCGCGTAGGGGAGCGCGTCGACGATCGATTCCAGTGCGGCCTCGTTGGCCAGCGGCTGCAGGTCGCCGGGGACCGATCCCAGCTCGCCCGCCGGCGGGGCGAGCCGGTCGCGGGCCAGCAGGGCGCCGGCACCGGCCGCCGTCGCCAGCGTCCCGGCGACCGCCCAAACCCAGGAAATCGCGTCCAGTGCCGCCGCCATCCCGAGCACGGCCGCCGCCGGTGCGCCAAGGGCCGCCATTCGCATCCAGAAGCCGGTCCGATCCATGATGTCTCCGCTTGTGCAGGACGCCCAACCCTGCGTCAAGCGCAGGGCCCGGCCGTTTGCCCGACCGGCCATTGTGGCGTATAGTCCGCGACAATCCTGTGTCCGAAGGGAGCTTTGAATGGCTTCGTCGATTTCCTCGAATTCGGCTTCGACCCTTCCGCCCGTCTCGGGCGGCGGCGCACAGGTTCAGGCCGTCTCGAATTCCGATCCCGCCGAGGAAACCGGCGCGTCGGGCGGCACCGAGACGACCTCGCAGGCGAGCCCGGCCGCCCCGAGCGGATCGGGCCGCGGCCAGAACCTCGACATCCTGGTCTGACGCTTCCCCGGGTCTAGGCGAAACGCACGCTGGCGATCGGCGGCAGGTTGCCGGCGACGAGCGTCCATGCGTTGCCGCCGTTCTCGGTCACCCACAGATTGCCGGTCGACGAGCCCATCGCCAGGCACTTGCCGGTTTCGTCGACGTCGAGCCCGTGGCGCAGCACCAGATCGTAGGCGTGCTTCTGCGGCAGGCCCTTCGTCAGCACCTTGAAGCTCTTCGCCCCGTCGGTCGTGCGCGCGACGACCATCTTGGCGTCGACCGGGATGCGGCATTCGTCCTTCACGCCCGGCACGAACCACGCCGTGTCCGCGTCCTTCGGATGGGCGGCGACCGCGAAGCCGAATTTCGACGGCTTGATCGACTTCACCTCTTTCCACGTCTCGCCGCCGTCGGTCGAACGGAACACGCCGTTGTGGTGCTGGAGCCAGAGCTTGTCAGGATGTGCGGCACAGCGCGCGATCCGGTGCACGTCCTGCATGTAGGGATCGTTGCGCCGCGCGGGCGGCATGTATTCTGCGTAGAGGCCCTTCGACGTGACGCGCCAGCTCCTGCCGCCGTCTTTCGTCTGCCACACGCCGCCGGTCGAGATCCCCACCACCATGCGGTCGGAATCGCGCGGATCGACGAGGATCGTGTCGATGCCCGGCTTGTCGACGTTGAAGCCGCCCCCGCCCCATTCCTTGCGCGAGGGTTCGTTCCACAAGGCCTCGTTCAGCGTCCAGCTTTCGCCGCGGTCGGCCGAGCGGAACAGCCCGCCCGACACGGTGCCGCACCACAGCGTGCCCGGCCGGTCGGGCCCGCCCGTCTCGATCGAGAACAGGTACTCCACGCTCGGCCCGTCCTTGGCGTCGGTCTTCGGGAAGGCGGGGGCGGCGATTTCCTTCCAGCTTTTCCCGTCGTCGGTCGAGCGCTGCAGCTTGACGCCGAAATGGCCGAGCGACTGGGCGACGTAGAGCGCCCCGTCGCGCGGATCGCGCATCGCCTGCGAGAGGATGTCGCCCAGGAACGCCGTGCGCGCGATGCGCCAGCCCGATGCGCTGCGGCGCACGTCGAAAAGGCCCTTGCGGGTGGCGACGAGAATGCGTTTGGACATCTGGGCTCCTTCAGCCGCCCGACAGGGCCTGGAAAACGAAGATCTCGTCGTCGGCGCCGACCGGCGTGTCGAGTTCGGCGCGCGCATCGTTGACGTAGACGTTGACGTGCTTGCGAAGCCGCCCCTGATCGTCGACGACGTAGGAACGCAGGCGCGGGTTCGCGGCGAACAGGCTTTCCAGCACGGCACCCACGCTCGCCCCTTCCGCCCGCGCGGTGCGCGCGTCGACGTGACGCTTCAGGTTGCCGGTGAACGCGACGCGGGGCAATGCCGCTAGCGCACGATCGACTGGTAGGCCGCCAGTGCGGCCATGTTGACGATCTCGCCGACGGGCGCGCCGATCTGGACGATCTGGGCGGGCTTGGTCAGCCCGATCAGGATCGGCCCAAGCATCGTGCAGCCGCCGAGCTTCTGCACCAGCTTCGACGAGATGTTCGCCGAATGCAGGCCCGGCATCACGAGCACGTTGGCGGGCCCCGTGAGGCGGCAGAACGGATAGAGGTTGCGCATCAGGTCGTAGTCGAGCGCCACGTCCGGGCCCATCTCGCCGTCGAACTCGAAATCGAGCCTGCGCCCGCTGTCGGACATGCGCTCGAGTTCCTGCACCGCCTCGCGGACCTGGCTGCCCTTCTCGCGGTGCGGGTTGCCGAAATTCGTGAACGAGGTCAGCGCCACGCGCGGCTCGTGGCCGAGGCGGCGGGCCGCGGCGGCGGCGGCGATGGCGATCTCGGCCATGTCGCGCGCGTTGGGAAGCTCGGTGATCGTCGCGTCGGCGACGAACACGGTGCGCTCCTTGGTCATCATGATCGACACGCCGATGCAGCGCTTGCCCTTCTCGACGTCGATCACGCGGCGCACGTCGTCCAGCGCCTGGTAGTAGCTGCGCGTGGTCCCCGTCACCATCGCGTCGACGTCGCCGACCGCGACCATCGTGGCCGCGAAGGCGTTGCGGTCCTGGTTGATCAGGCGCTGGCAGTCGCGCTGCAGGAAGCCCTGCCGGCGCAGGCGCGAATAGAGATGTTCGACGTATCGCTTGTTGTCGGTCGACAGGCGCGCGTTGTGGATCTCGAGGCCGAGCTCCTTGGCCGACTGCGTAAGGCCCATCGCGGCCATGGTCTCGGCGATCGACTTCTCGCGGCCGATCAGCACCGGCGTGCCGTAGCCGGCGTTGCGGTACGAGATCGCGGCCCGGATCATCTTCTCGTCCTCGCCCTCGGCGAAGGCCGTGCGGCGCGGGTTGGCGCGCACCGTCTCGAAGATGCGGTCGAGCATCGCGGCCGTCGGATCGCGGCGCAGGCTCAGCGAATGGCGGTAGGCGTTCATGTCGGCGATGGGCTTGCGCGCCACGCCCGATTCCATCGCCGCCTTGGCGACGGCGGCGGGCACGACCGAGATCAGGCGCGGATCGAACGGCACCGGGATGATGTATTCCGGCCCGTAGCGCAGGCGCTGGTTGGCGTAGGCGGCGTCGAGATCGTCCGGCACGTCCTCGCGCGCGAGGATGGCGATGGCGCGCGCGGCGGCGACCTTCATCTCCTCGTTGATCGTGCGCGCGCGCACGTCGAGCGCGCCGCGGAAGATGAACGGGAAGCCCAGCACGTTGTTGACCTGGTTGGG
>JAEUKY010000034.1 GCA_016794005.1 Rhodospirillales bacterium | reverse complement strand
CTTCCGTCGTGCGGATGAAATCGTCGTTCGAGAAGCCCATCGTCGCGGCGAGCGCGCGGAAATTCGCCGACACCTTGTCGGTGAAGTCCTTGGGCGACATGCCGGCGGCGACGGCCGCCTTCTCGACCTTCTGGCCGTGTTCATCCGTACCGGTCAGGAAGAACACGTCGTAGCCGTCCAGGCGCTTGAAGCGGGCCAGCACGTCGCAGGCGAGCGTCGTGTAGGCGTGGCCGATATGCGGCACGTCGTTGACGTAGTAGATCGGCGTCGTGATGTAGTAGCTTTTCATCGTTCTCAGGCCCTCGGCGGGCGGTCGTTATGCGGCACGCGGCGGCGGCATGCAACTCCGGACGAACGATATGGGAACGGCACGGCTTTGGCGAGGTTCTTGCTAGCCTTACCGGCCCCGGCAACCCTTCGAAAGAGCTCCATGACGACGCCTCCGGACAATGTCGCCGACTATGTCGACCGCGCCGCGGCGGCCGTCGGCCTGACGATCGCCGCCGAGCACCGGCCCGGCGTGATCGTCAATTTCCAGCGCACGTCCGAGGTCGCGCGCCTCGTGACGGAGTTCGCGATCCCCGACCACATCGAGAGCGCGGCGATCTTCCGGCCATGACCCCGATCGAGATGCCGGCCGGCGAGATCGCCCGGCGCGTGCGCGAAGGGTCCCTTTCCGCCCTCGCCGTCGCCGAAACGCACCTTGCCCAGATCGCGGCGCGCAACCCCACGCTCAACGCCTTCACCGACTTGACGCGCGAGCGTGCGCTCGCCAAGGCGCGCGACATCGACGCGCGCCGCGCGGCCGGTGGCGCCCTGGGGCCGCTTGCCGGCGTGCCGTTCGCGGTCAAAAACCTGTTCGACGTCGCGGGGTTGACCACGCGCTCCGGATCGAAGATCAACCGCGACCTGCCGCCGGCTGCTGCCGACGGCCCGCTCGTGGCCCGGCTCGACGCGGCCGACGCCGTGCTGGTCGGCGCCCTCAACATGGGCGAATACGCCTACGACTTCACGGGCGAGAACGCGCATGACGGCCCGTCGCGCAACCCGCACGACGTTTCGCGCATGTCCGGCGGATCGTCCGGCGGATCGGGCAGTGCCGTCGCGGCCGGAATGGTGCCGCTGGCGCTTGGCTCCGACACCAACGGCTCGATCCGCGTGCCGTCGTCCTTCTGCGGCCTGTTCGGATTGAAGCCGACCTTCGGCCGGCTGTCGCGCGCCGGATCGTTCCCGTTCGTCGCGTCGTTCGATCATCTGGGGCCGTTCGCACGCACGGCCGCCGACCTTGCCCTCGCCTACGACGCCATGCAGGGCCCGGATCCGGCCGATCCGGCATGCGCGCAACGCGCCGTCGCGCCGACGCTGCCCTCGATCGCCGCTGGTATCGACGGGCTTCGGATCGGCGCGCTCGGCGGCTATTTCGCGCGCGGCGGCGATCCAGTCATCTATGCCGCCCTCGACAAAGTCGCCAAGGCACTGGGTGCCGCAACGGGCGTGGAACTGCCGGAGGCGCACCGTGCGCGCGCGGCCGCCTTCGTCATCACGAACGTCGAAGGTGCGCAACTCCATCTCGACAGACTGCGCAAGCGCGCCGCGGACTTCGATCCGGCGACGCGCGACAGGCTCATCGCCGGAAACCTGCTGCCTGCGGCGTGGTACGCGCAAGCCCAGCGGTTCCGCACATGGTTCCAGCGCGAGGTCGCGAAGGTGTTCGGGAGTTTCGACGTTCTGCTGGCTCCGTCGACGCCGTGTACGGCGCCGCTGATCGGCCAGCAGACCTTCGTGCTCGACGGAAAGGAAGTGCCGCTGCGCCCGAATATCGGCATCTACACGCAGCCGATTTCCTTCATCGGCCTTCCCGTCGCCGCCGTCCCGGTGCAGGGTGTTTCGTCCCTTCCCGTCGGCGTTCAGGTCATCGCCGCACCGTGGCGCGAGGATGTCGCTCTTCGCGTCGCCCACGAACTCGAACGGACCGGCATCTGTGCGGCCCCCGTCGCAAGGTAGGAACATGCCCGAGATCAACATCCCCGATGTTCTCGCCGAAGTGACCGAAGCGTTCCGGCGCTACGAGGTGGCGCTCACCACAAACGACATCGCCGTGCTCGACGAGCTGTTCAAGGACGCGCCCTACACGGTGCGCTATGGGGCGACGGAAATCCTCTACGGCTATGCCGAGATCCAGGCTTTCCGCGCTTCGCGGCCGGGTCAGGGTCTTCAGCGCACGCTCGAGCGCACGCTGATCACCACGTTCGGGCGGGACTTCGCGACAGCATCGACGCTGTTCCGCCGCGTACCCGGCAAGATCGGCCGCCAGCAGCAGACATGGGTGCGTTTCGCCGAAGGCTGGCGCGTCGTCGCGGCGCAGGTCTCGTTGATGGACGAACCGAAGAGCTAGATCTCGCTGATCAGCGCCAGCGACGCCGTCAGCCGCTTGCGCGTAGCTTCGGCATCGGCAAGACGGATGCGCTGTTCCTCGACCGCTTCGGGATCGGCCTTCGCGACGAAATCCGCATTGGCGAGTTTGCGCCCGATCTTGTCGATGTCGCTGGCCAATCGCGCCACTTCCTTCTCGATCCGCTTGCGCTCGGCTGCCGCGTCGATGACGCCGGCAAGCGGCAGGACAAGCGTGGCGTCCGCCACGACGAAAGTCGCGGCACCCTTGGTCGCCCCGCCCTGCTCCGCCGCGACCGTCTCGACGCGCGCCAGCGTCTTGATCAGGCCTTCGTGGCGTTTGATCCGGTCGCGCGCGGACTTGCCGGCGTCGCGGTGGAGCAGCGTCAGACGCGAAGCCTGCGGGACGTTCATCTCGGCACGAAGTGCACGGATGCCCGAGATCGCGTCGACGACCCAGTTCATCTCTTCCTGCGCCGCCGCATCGCCAAGCGTGCCCGGCAACGCAGGCCAGCTTTCGGCAATCAGGCCGGTCGTGCCGTTCCGGTAGCCGAGCGTGTCCCAGAGTTCCTCGGTCACGTACGGCGAGAGCGGGTGCAGCAGCTTCAGGCACTGGCCGATGGCGTAGGCCGTCGTCGCGCGGACCTCGGCTTTCTCCGTCTCGCTGCCCTGCTGCAGCAGCGGCTTCGTGAACTCCAGGTACCAGTCGCAGAACGTGCCCCAGACGAAGCGGTAGATCGCATCCGCCGCCTCGTTGAACTTGTAGGCCTCGATCGCCGCGGTGACGGCGCCTGCGGTCTTCGCAAGCTCGCCGAGCAGCCATTTGTCGACCGTCAGGGTAACCTTGGCCGGATCGAACCCGGCGACCGGAACGGCCCCGTTCATGCGCGCATAGCGCGCGGCGTTCCACAGCTTGGTGATGAAGTTCCGGTAGCCTTCGACGCGCGCAGGCGCCAGCTTGATGTCGCGCCCCTGGGCGGCCAGCGCGCACAGCGTGAAGCGCAGCGCATCGGTGCCGTATTTTCCGATGATGTCGAGCGGGTCGATGATGTTGCCCTTCGACTTCGACATCTTCTGGCCGCGCTCGTCGCGCACCAGCGCGTGGATATAGACGTGCTTGAACGGCACGCGTTCGGCCAGCGACTTGCCCGGATTGCCGAAATGGATGCCCATCATCATCATCCGGGCGACCCAGAAGAAGATGATATCGAAGCCCGTGACGAGCACGTCGCCGGGATAATAGCGCTTCAGTTCCGGCGTGCCCTCCGGCCAGCCCAACGTGGAGAACGGCCAGAGTGCCGACGAGAACCACGTGTCGAGCACGTCGTTGTCCTGCGTCAGCGCCACGTCCTTGCCGTACTTTTCCTTCGCCAGTGCTTGCGCGCCCGCCTCGTCGTGCGCGACGAAAGCATGGCCGTCGGGTCCGTACCAGGCGGGGATGCGATGGCCCCACCAGAGCTGGCGGCTGATGCACCAGGGCTGGATGTTGCGCATCCATTCGTAATAGGTGTTCTCCCAGTGCTTGGGGACGAACGTCGTATGGCCCTGCTCGACCGCCTCGATCGCGGGCTTGGCGAGCGTCGCCGCATCGCAGAACCACTGGTCGGTCAACCACGGCTCCAGCGCCACGCCGGAGCGGTCGCCGTGCGGAACGGTGTGCACGTGCGGCTCGATCTTGTCGAGGAAGCCTTCGGCTTCCATGTCGGCGACGATCGCCTTGCGCGCGGCGTAGCGCTCGAGCCCGCGATATTTCTCCGGCACGTCGCCGGTGATGTGGGCGTCCTTGTCGAGCACGTTGATCATCGCAAGGCCGTGGCGCTTGCCGACCGCAAAGTCGTTGAAGTCGTGCGCCGGCGTCATCTTGACGGCACCGGTCCCCTTCTCCGGGTCCGAATACTCGTCCGCGACGATCGGGATCGCGCGGCCGACCAGCGGCAGGATCGCGCGCTTGCCGACGAGATCCTTGAATCGCACATCGTCGGGATGGACTGCGACGCCGGTGTCGCCGAGCATCGTTTCCGGACGCGTCGTCGCGACGACGATGAAACGACCCGGCTCGCCCTCGACCGGGTAGCGGAAGTGCCAGAGATTGCCCTTGATCTCGCGCTGCTCGACTTCGAGGTCGGAAACGGCCGTCTGCAGCTTAGGGTCCCAGTTGACCAGACGCTTGTCGCGGTAGATCAGGCCTTGCGCGTGAAGATCGACGAAGACCTTTCGCACGGCCTTCGAAAGCCCCTCGTCCATCGTGAAGCGTTCGCGCGCCCAGTCCGGCGACGCGCCCAGCCTGCGCAGCTGGTTCGTGATCGTGCCGCCCGATTCGGCTTTCCACTTCCAGGCTTCCTCGAGGAACTTCGCGCGGCCGATAAGCGTCTTGTTTCCGCCGGACGGAACGCCGCCGCGGTCGAGAAACACGCCCTGCTCGGCAAGCCGGCGTTCGACCACCATCTGCGTGGCGATGCCGGCATGATCGGTGCCCGGCTGCCACAGCGCGTCGCGCCCGCGCATGCGCCAGTAGCGGATGAGAACATCCTGCACGGTGAAGGTCAGCGCGTGCCCCATGTGCAGCGAGCCCGTGACGTTGGGCGGCGGCATCATGATCGTATAGGGCTGCTTCGACGACTTCGGATCGCACGCGAAGACGCCGGATTTTTCCCACTCGGCGTAGCGGCGCGGCTCGATCTCGGCGGGCGAATAGGTCTTGGCGAGACCGCCCGCAGCGGTCTCGTCGTTCGATGGCTGGGTCATGCGGATGTCTTAGACGGACGCGGGGCTGTCGCTCAATAGTCCTGCGACTCGCGGGTGATCCTTCGGATCTCGCGCTGGACCATCCGCTCGACGAGGTCGGGCAGGTACTGGTCGAGCCAAGCCTTCAGGATCGGCCGCAATTCGGCACGGACCAGATCCTCGATCGTGAGGTCGGAGTTGCCGAGCAGCAGGTTGCGCGGCACGCGCGCCTGCAGCCCCTGCAACGAGTCCGACGCCTGCCGGGCCGTGTCGTCCGACATGAGTCGGCGCGGCTCCTCCGACATCACCGGCGGCGGCTTGTCCACCACGTTGGTGAGCTCGAGTACGTCGTCCATCTCCGGTTCCGGCATGCGCGGACGCGGCGGCGGCGGAGGAGGAGGAGGAGGCGGTGGGGGCGGCGGCGCCTCCATCATCGGCTCGGGTTCGGGCTCCGGTTCAGGCTCGGGTTCAGGCGCCGGCGGCGGGGGCGCCGCAGCCGGCGGAGGGGGTGGCGGCGGCGGAGGGGGCGGCGGGGGTGGTGGCGGAGGCGGAGGCGGAGGGGGTGGTGCCGCAGCTTCGGCCGGGGCAGCCGGAGGCGCCTTACCCGCGTCTCCATCTTCCGAAATAATTCGACGGATGGAGGCGAGGATCTCCTCCATCGACGGTTCTTGTTGGTTCTTTGGGTCCGTCATCGTCGTGCTTTAACCATTCCAAGTCTAGAGCTTAGGCGACGAATCGCTGCCACGCCAGAGATATCCGCCGCGGCAGTTCCCCACCCTTCCCTACCGTCGCGGTGCTTCGTCGGGTATGTCGGTACCCAACCAGCGGTTCCGCGTCGCCTCGAGATATGCCGTCGGATCGTAAAGATCGACCTTGAGCGAAAGGTCCCGGGCCGTCAGGCGCCCGGTCGCCGAAAGAAGCTGGAAAGCCGCCAGGACCTGATCGCGCTGGGCCTGAACGAGGCTGACTCGGCTGTTGAGCAGTTCCTGCTCCGCGTTCAGCACGTCGAGGACGGTACGCGAGCCGACCCGGGCCTCCTGGGAAACGCCTTCGAGGGCGATCTCGTTCGCGCGGATCTGCGCCCCGAACGATTCGATCTGCGCGCGCGCGGTCGTGAGCTGCTGCCAGGCACGGTTCGCGTCGTCGACGACCTGGCGCTGCGAAACGTCGATCTGGGTCTTGCGCTGGCCTTGCGTCTGCTTGGCTTCGCGCACGCGCGCATCCGTCAGACCTTGCTGATAGATCGGAACGGTCACCGCGACGAGCAGGTCGACCGTATCGCGGCGCACGCCGCGGCTGCCGGCCGGCTCGTTCGAGCGGATCGCATCGGCCTGCAGATTGACGGTCGGCAGCTTTTCGCCTTCGATCAGCGATACGTCGTGGCCGGACGCCTCGTGGGAATAGCGCGCCTGCACCACGGTCGGATTGACGGTCAGCGCGCGATCCCGCGCTTCCGCATCAGAGCCCGGGAGCAGGCTTGCCGGCACGGCGGGAACCGCGAGGCGGCCCGGCTGCTCGCCGACGACGCGCAAATACGCCGCACGCGCCGTATTCACGTTGCCTTCCGAACCGGTGCGCGTGGCCTGCGCCTGGGCAAGGCGCGCTTCGGCCTGGCTCACGTCCGTGCGGGTGATCTCGCCGACCTGGAAGCGGTCGCGCGCCGCGTCGAGCTGGCGCTGGAGGACCTGGACGTTGTTGATGTTGAGATCGAGAACCGCCAGTTCGCGCGCCAGATTGATGTAAGCGGTCGCCGCATCGAGAAGGACGCGCTGCTCGGTCACCGAAAGTTGCGCGCGCGACGCCTGTACGTTCGCCTCGGCCCGCGCAAGCTCGGCCTGCGAACGGCCACCGCGATAGAGGGGTTGGGTCACCTGAAAAGTGGCAAGCGCCTGCCTGCGCGTCCGCTCGTTGTAGGTCGTCCCCCGATCCGAGCTTCCGTTATTTCCGTAGTTGGTCGTGGTCGTCGCATTGAAATCGCGCGCGGGACCGGCGTTGCCGGTCACCTGCACGGTCGGGCGCCACTGCGAAAGGGCGCGCGGGACCTGCTCGTCGACCGCCCGAAGCGCCGAACGCTGCGCCAGCAGCTCGGGATTCGAACGGTACGCATTGGCGAGCGCGTCTTCGAGCGACTGGGCGTTCGCCGGCGCGCACGCGAACCCGATCGCAAGCGCAATTGCCGCCGTGGCCGTCCGTCGCATCAGAATCTCCATTCTACCCGTACTCCTCGAACTCGAAACATCGCAGAAACCGATCCGTCCAGGCCGCTGATCGTGCAAAGGCCGCGCCGCCGTCAAAACACGAACCCCGGTTCGAGTGCCAGCCCCGGAAGCATCGGCGTGCCGGCATCGAAAACGATACGGCTCGTCAGGCTTCCGCCGAACTTGCGCCAGACGGTGGCACGCCCCGGCTGTCCGGGTTGCGCGACGATGCCAACGATGCGCCCGCCTTCGGCGAGTTGCCCGGCAAAAGACGCGGGCAAGCGGCCCGTCGCGCCTTCGAAAACGATCGCGTCGTAGGGCGCTCCGGACGGCCATCCGGCCTCCAGCGGTCCTTCGACGACGTTGGCGCCCGAGATCGCGTTGCGCGAAAGCGCGATCTTCGCGGCGGCCGCAAAGCGGCTGTCGCTTTCCAGCGCGAAGACGGTGGCACCTGCGGCCGCAAGGATCGCCGCACCATATCCGCACCCGGCCCCGACGAGCAGGACACGTTCGCCGGGGGAAAGCTGCGCATATTGCGCGAGGCGTGCGAAAACCATCGGCTCGATCAGGAAACGGTCCCCGCCGAGCGGGATATCCTCGTCGACATAGGCGATGGAGCGCAGCGCGTCGGGCAGGAAGGATTCGCGCGCCACACGCGACATTGCAGCGACGATCCGTTCGTCGATCACCTTGTTGGTGCGCAACTGGCTCTCGACCATATTGTGGCGGGCTGCGGCGTAATCCATTGCGGCGAGTCTTCCGGCTGGGTCCATGCGGCATGCGCTGCCGGTCGAATCGACAGGCAACCGCCACAGGTAACTATATAAGTCCGTCTTGCCCGCGTGACAATCAAAGCGCTGCTAGATCGTTGAATCCGTGTCCCGACAGCCACGTTGCCCGATTCCTGCGGGTGGCATCGGGCAGTTGACCCCCGGGGTCGGCCTGACTATACGTCCTGCCGTCGCCCGGCGGCCGGGTAGCAAAGTGGTAATGCAGGGGACTGCAAATCCCCTATACGGCGGTTCGATTCCGCCCCCGGCCTCCAGGTCACTTTTTCGGCTGGCGCGGCGTTCGGTTTTTGATATAAGCCTGCCTCGTTTCGTTCCCTGGTAGCTCAGCGGTAGAGCAGCCGACTGTTAATCGGCTGGTCGTTAGTTCGAATCTAACCCAGGGAGCCACCTTCCCGACACCGTCGGCCCCGGCGGAATTTCATCCGCCCGCCGGACGTTGTCGGGCGCGAGATGCGCGTTTCTCTTTCCATCGCCGCCTGTTGTGCAATTCTTGCGTCCGGCTGCACGCCGATGCGCTGGGAACATCCCGCATTCGGCCCCGAAGAGGCCGGACGCGAGGCGCAGGATTGTCGGCAGCAGGCTTGGGCCGAAGCCCAGCGCCAGTCTTTCATGTATTTCGGGCCACGCTACGTCCGCGACCGCAAAGGCCGCCTTTACCCGCACTACTATCCGGATTTCAGCGAACGCCAATTCGCGGAAATGCGACTCAACGACTTCTGCATGCGCAACAAGGGCTTCGCGCTCGTCCCGGTCCGCTAGAACTTGACGGACAGCGACAGCGCGCCAAACCGGTCAGGACTGCGCTGGGATTCGAACTCCCGGGTGCGCATCACGTAGGTGAACGTGAAACGGACCGGCGCATAGACGACGGCAAAGCCCGTCTGCAGATCCCCGACGAGCACCCGGCGATTGACGGAATGGCTCCGCGCGAAGGTATTGCCGTCGAGCGTGATGTCGCGCGCGACGGCGCGGCCCTCGAAGCCAAGGAACGCATAGGCCGCGAACGGGTCTTCCTCGATCGTCTCGAAGTGCATCGATCCGGCGAGGCCGGGCCGGATGCGCGGCGGGCCGTAATCGACGCCGAGATTGTGGCCGACGCGCAGCGTCATGCCGGTCCCGCCATACGTGAAAACGTTGCCGAGCGACCCGCCGGCATGCGGCGAGAAGTCGCCTTCGATGCCCGGCAACAGCTTCGAGCGGCTGACATTGCGCCACTTGCGTTCGTAGAAGAGCGCCACGCCCGGTTCGTTGCGCAACTGGTTGTTCCAGCCCTGCGGCAGCGGCGAGTTGATGAGCCGATGGTACTCTCGCTGGGTCTCCTCGGCATAGCTCTGCGGACCGACGATCCCGAGATTGAGTTCGAGCGTATCGAGCCGCGCGCTGTCGCCGAGTTCCCGGCTCGACGTGATCGCCGCGGCGAGATAGGTCCAGCCGGAATACGGCCGATCGCCGATGATCCGCTCGCGGGCAGTGATGTTCTCCGGTGTGTACATGTTCTGCCCGAACGCGTAGCCCACGCGCGTCGTCCCGCCGTCGGGAAACATCGGAACCCAGGCTGCGAGTTCGCGCCCCCATTCCGGCGTCGCCCGCGGCTCGGAAATCCAGTTGAAGCGGATGCCGTTCGTGAAGTTCCGGTCGGTCTGTTTCGCCGGATTGACGGAATTGAACTTGTCGTTCTCGACGACGATCGACAGCGTTCCACGCGGCTCGCTCGACCCGTCCTGCGACAGGGCGGGTACCGACAGCGCCGGAACGACTACGACCGCAAGCAACACGGAATAACGCATTCGTGTTCCCTTACCCCAATTCGCTCCGATGCACTACAATGACCGCGATGCGTTCGCCGCTGCCCGTCCTACTCGTGCTTTCGGCCTGTGGCCTTTTTATGGCGTCGTGCGGGCCGGCTGCCGACGGTCGGCCCCTTTTCCATCCCACGCTCGGCACCGGCGAGCAGACCGCGATCCGCAACGCCTGCGCGTCGGACGCGCAACGGCGCCTTGGCCCCGCACCTGCGTCGGCCTCGCCCGCCGCCTGTCGCGAGGGCGGCGATGCCCAGGCAAACGATCGCTGCCGGGCGCAGGCCGATCTGGCGCTCGTCGCCGAGACGCGCTATTTCAGTCGCGTCGATGCCGAAACGGCCGCCTGTCTGCGTGCGAACGGCTTTCGCGACTGAAGCCTTCCCTGCCCGGCTTTTGCGGCTATTCTGCGCCTCACCATGCAAACGGATTCCACTTACGACCTTCTGATCATCGGCGGCGGCGTGAACGGCTGCGGTATCGCGCGCGACGCCGCCGGACGCGGCCTGTCCGTCCTGCTGGTCGAGCAGAACGATCTCGCGTCGGCGACGTCGTCGGCTTCGACGAAGCTCATCCACGGCGGGCTGCGCTATCTCGAACACTACGAGTTCCGCCTCGTCCGCGAGGCGCTGTCCGAGCGCGATGTGCTGCTCGGCGGCGCTCCCCACATCATGTGGCCGATGCGTTTCGTGCTGCCGCACGATTCCAGCCTGCGGCCGGCCTGGATGATCCGCGCGGGGCTTTTTCTTTACGACCATCTGGGCTGGATCCCGGGCCGCAAGTCGCGCCTTCCGGGTTCGCACAAGGTCGATCTCGCGCGCAGTCCCTATGGCCGCGGCCTTCGTACCGACGTTCGGATCGGCTTCGTCTACTCCGACGGCTGGGTCGACGACGCGCGCCTCGTCGCCCTCGCCGCCCGGCATGCCGCCGATCTCGGGGCGGACATTCGCGTGCGCACGCAGGCGACGGCAGCCCGCCGCGAGAACGGCGTGTGGCGCGCGGCGCTCTCCGACCGCATCTCCGGCCAGAAATCCGAAGTCAGCGCGCGCGCGATCGTCAATGCGGCCGGCCCGTGGGTCATGCAGACGATTTCAGGCATCCTCGGCTCGAACGCGCCGGCGGCACTCAAGCTCGTGAAGGGCAGCCATATCGTCGTGCCGCGCCAGTACGAGGGCGAGCACGCCTTCATCCTGCAGAACGAGGACAGGCGCATCGTCTTCGTGATTCCGTATCAGGACCGTTTCACGCTGATCGGCACGACCGACGTCGTCTACGAAGGCGATCCGGGCCGCGTGGCGATCACGCCGGCCGAGACCGAGTACCTGTGCAATGCGGCGAACCGCTTTCTCGCCCGGCCGGTGTCGCCGTCCGACGCCGTTTGGAGCTACTCGGGCGTGCGCCCGCTCTACGACGACGGCGCCGACAACGCGAGCGAGACGACGCGCGACTATGTGCTCGAGCTCGACGGCGGCGACGGCCGCGCCCCGGCCCTGTCGATCTTCGGCGGCAAGATCACGACGTTCCGGCGGCTTGCCGAGCACGCGCTGGAAAAGCTTTCGCCGTTCTTCCCGGCGATGAAGCCGGCCTGGACGTCGCATGCCCGCCTGCCCGGCGGCGAACTGGACGGTATCGACGGAGACTTCGAGCGGTTTGCGGCGGCACTTGCCGCCCGTTTCGCGTTCGTGCCGCCCGACCATCTGCGCGCGATGGCGCGTCGGCAGGGCGGGCGCGTCTTCCGCTTCCTCGAAGGGGCGACGAAGATCGACGATCTCGGCATCCATTTCGGTGCCGGCCTGTATGCTGCCGAAGTCGATCTGATGGTCGGCGAAGAATGGGCGCGGACGTCGGGCGACATCCTCTTCCGCCGCTCGAAACTCGGCCTTCATATCGGTCTTGCCGATCAGGCGTCGTTGGGCAGCTATCTTGCCGAGAAGCACGGCCTCGGGCGCGTGCCGTCCTGAGATTTCGCCGTGTCCTGAAACGCAAAAGGCCACGCCCATCCGGCGTGGCCCCGCTTCCCGATATGCCGGGAGGTCAGTGCTTCGTATGCGGCAGCAGTCCGTCTTCGACCAGGATCTTCTTGAGGCTCGCGAGGACCTCGGCGATGTCCGGCGTATCGGACTTCGCGGAGCTTCCCTTGCGGCGACCGGTCTGGAGGGTTGCGATCTTGCGGGGCATGGTTCTCACGGGCTTCCGGATTTCTATTGTAGTCTGATTTGGCAAAGATCGCATTCGGCGTTGCAAAATGCAAGATCATTTTTTCTACTGATGAATTCGGTCGCTTGACGGCCATCCTACAAAAATATAGAACAAATCAAGAATTGAACGAAAATAGAACATCAGGAGCAAATCATGTTCGAAGCCGCGCTCTCGCAGTCATCGTTCGATGGGTTTTTCCCGGAACATATCGTGCACGAAAGCTTCGCGCGCATGCCCCGACTTGGCCTCGCCTCCCTGCCCAGCCGGACACAGTCGACTTTCGGGAAGATCCGCAACCCCTTGATCAAAAGCGCCATGGCAACACAGTCCCGCAGCCTCCGCCGTCCGGCATCGACCACGGTCCAGGAACTCAAGGCCCGTCTGGCGGCGTTCGGGGAACGTGCGCAACCTGGCCGCGGGCCGCTTGCTTTCGGCATTCCCGCGATCGACGGGGCCCTACCCTGGCCGGGCCTGCCGCGCGGCGCCCTGCACGAGATCGCCGGCGCCACGAACGACGGCGCTGCCGCCGGCTTCGCGACCGCCTTGCTTGCCCGGCTTGCCGGCGACGGTCCGGTGCTGTGGATCGCGCGCCGCCCCGAGTTGAGCGCGGCGGGACTTGCCGCACTCGGCCTGGAACCCGCACGTCTGCTGATCGTCAATGCACCCCGGCGCGCCGACGCGCTGTGGGCCTTCGAGGAAGCGCTGCGCACGCCCGCCCTTGCCGGTGCCGTCGCCGAGATCGACGACGTCGATCTCACGCAGTCCCGCCGCCTGCAGCTTGCCGCCGAGATGGGCGGCACGACGGCACTGCTGCTGCGCCCGCCCGGCGAACTCGATCTGGCGAGTGCCGCGCGCACACGCTGGCGCGTCGCCGCCCTTCCCGCACCCGCTCACGACGGCGAAGCCCGCCGTTGGCGCCTGACGCTCGCGCGCGCGCAGGGCGGCACACCGGGCGAATGGCACATCGATCACCGGCGCGACGGATGGACGCTTTGCGATGACGAACGACCGGCGGTTCCTGGCGATCTACCTGCCGCATCTTCCGACCGACCGGTGCGCGCGGCAGGCTGACGACGCGATCGATCCGGTCGCTCGTGCGACCTTCGCCTCCATCCAGGGCGGCCTGCAACTCGCGGCGGTCTGTCCACGCGCCGCACGCGCGGGCCTGCGTCCGGGGCTGCCGCTTGCCGAAGCACGCGCGCGCGTTCCCGACCTGCGCGTCGAACGGCATGCGCCGGAGGCCGACCGGGCGCTGCTGCGCCGCGTGGCGGAAGCCGCACAGCGCTGGTCGCCCTCGGTCGCGATAGAAGACGACGACCGCGGCCTGCGTCTGGACGCCGGCGGCGTGGCGCATCTGTTCGGCGGCGAAGAGGGGCTGCTCGTCGACGTCGCGGCCCGGCTGAAGGGCCAGCGGCTTCTCGCGCGTGCGTGCCTTGCCGATACGCTCGGCGCCGCGTGGGCAGGTGCGCGTTTCGCGCGGACCGCCACGGCGCGCTTTGCGCCCGGCGCCACGCGCGAGTCCATCGCCGCTCTGCCGGTCGCGGGACTGCGCCTTGCCGAAGCGGATCTCGCCACGCTCGACCGGCTCGGCCTGCGGCGGATCGGCGATCTCTATCCGCTGGCGGACGCCGCCGACGGACGCGGCGCCCTCGCCCGGCGTTTCGGTCCCGCGATCGCACGGCGGCTTTTCCAGGCGCTGGGGACGGAAGCCGAAGCGCTTTCGCCCGATGCCCCACCGCCTGCCTTGCGCGCGCGGCTGTCCTTCGCCGACCCCATCAGCGCCCTCGCCGATATCGAGCGGGCGGTCGCCCGGCTGTCCGACGATCTGTGCGCGCGGATGGAAACTGCGGCCCTCGGCGCGCGGCGGCTGGCACTCGTCTTACACCGCGTCGACGGCGCCACGACGCGCACGGCGCTGGGCACAAGCCGGCCGACGCGCGACGCATCCGCCTTCCGCCGGCTGTTCGCCGAACCGATCCAGCGCGTCGATCCCGGTTTCGGCTTCGAACTGGCCACGCTCGATGCGGAAATCGTCGAAGCGCTCCTGCCCGAGCAGCAGCGCTTCGCACGCGCGTTGCTTCCCGATGCCGGCGCTTCGGCCGGCGGACTTTCGGACGCGGCGTCGATGGCACCGCTCGTCGACCGGCTCGCCAACCGGCTGGGTGCCGCGAACGTCGTGCGGCTCGCGCATGTCGAAAGCCATCTGCCCGAGCGCGCGCAGGCTTTCGTCGCGCCGCTCGCCCCGTTGCCGGTGGCTTTGCGTGGCGCGCGGCCGCCCGTCGGCCCGCGTCCGTTGCGCCTGCTGACACATCCCGAACCGATCGACGTCGCCGCCGAACTGCCCGACGCGCCGCCGTTGCTGTTCCGCTGGCGGCGGCTCGTCCACCATGTCGCTGCCGCCGCCGGTCCCGAGCGCATCGGTGCCGAATGGTGGCGCCGGCGCGCCGAGCCGCGCGACTATTATCGCCTCGAGGACCGCGACGGTCGGCGCTTCTGGGTCTATCGCGAAGGCCTGTGGACGGCCGATCGCGTGCAGCCGCCGCGCTGGTACCTGCACGGGCTGTTCGCATGAGCGACGTCCATGTCCTGCCCAGGCGCGCAGCGGCTCCGCGCGAGCCGTCGCCAGTTCCCGGCTATGCCGAGCTGCAGGTCACGACCAATTTCAGCTTCCTGCGCGGCGCTTCGCACCCGCACGAGTATGTGGCGCGGGCGCGCGAACTGGGCCTCGCCGCGATCGGCATCGCCGATCATGAAAGTCTTGCCGGCATCGTGCGTGCGCATGTCGCGGCGAAAGAAGCCGGCCTGCAGCTTCTCGTCGGCAGTCGTCTCGAACCGCAGGGCGGCCCGCCGCTGCTGTGCTATCCGAAGGACAGGCAGGGCTATGCGATCCTGTCGCGCCTGATCTCGACGGGGCGGCGTCGCGCCGGACACGGCCAGGGCTGCCGGCTCGACCTCGTCGAACTGGGCGAACTCGCGGGGCGCGCCGTCGTCGTGGCACTGGAGACCGACGGGCTGGCCGGCCTGATCCGGCTGTTCGCGCGCGATACCTATCTTGCGGCCAGCTTCCGCTTCCGCGGCGACGACCATGCCGAAATCGCGCGGCGCGCGGCGGTGGCGTCCGCCGCCGGCGTGCGTCTCGTCGCGACGAACGACGTGCATGCCCATGTCGTCCAACGCCGCGCCCTGCAGGACGTGCTGACCTGCATCCGCGAAGGCTGCACCATCGATGCGGCCGGCTACCGGCTGCATGCCAACGCCGAACGCCATCTGAAAACGCCGGCCGAAATGGCGCGCCTGTTCGCCCGCTGGCCCGACGCGCTCGCCGCCACGCTCGACATTGCCGCGGCGTGCCGCTTCTCGCTCGACGAGCTGCGCTACGACTATCCCGATCTGCCCGACGCCGAGCCCGGCAGCGCGCAGGCGACGCTTGCACGTCTCGCGCGCGAAGGCGCCATCCGCCGCTATCCCGGCGGCGTGCCCGACAGGATAGCCAGGCAGATCGCGGAGGAACTCGCGATCATCGCGGATCTCGGTTTCGCCCCCTATTTCCTGACCGTACACGACATCATGGAGTTCGCCCGCTCGCGCGGCATCCTGTGTCAGGGGCGCGGTTCGGCCGCCAACTCGGCCGTGTGCTACTGCATCGGCATCACGGCCGTCGATCCCGCGCATGCGAACCTGCTGTTCGCGCGCTTCATCTCGGCCGCGCGCGACGAGCCGCCCGACATCGACGTCGACTTCGAGCACGAGCGGCGCGAGGAAGTGATCCAGTACGTCTACGAACGCTATGGCCGCACGCGTGCGGGTCTCGCGGCGACGGTCATCTCGTTCCGCATGCGCTCGGCGCTGCGCGAAGTCGGCAAGGTGCTGGGTCTGGGCAGCGACGCGATCGAAGCGCTGGCCGGTACCGTCTGGGGCCGCAGCGAGAAAAGCGTCGAGGAAGCCCATATCGCCGAAGCCGGTCTTGATCCCGGCGAACCGCGACTGCGCCTTGCGCTGGCGCTGACGCAAGATCTGATGGGTTTCCCGCGCCATCTGTCGCAGCATGTCGGCGGCTTCGTCATCGCGCGCGGACGGCTCGACGAGATCTGCCCCGTCGTCGACGCTGCGATGGACGCGCGTACGCTCGTCGAATGGGACAAGGACGATCTCGACGCGCTCGGCATCCTGAAGATCGACCTGCTGGCACTCGGCATGCTGACCTGCATCCGCAAGGCGTTCGATCTGGTGGAGGGCGCTGGCGGACCGGCGCTCAACGGACTCGCCGACATCCCGCAGGACGATTCCGCCGTCTACGACATGCTGTGCAAGGCCGACGCGATCGGCGTCTTCCAGGTCGAAAGCCGCGCGCAGATGAGCATGCTGCCGCGCCTGAAGCCCCGTGTGTTCTACGACCTCGTCATCCAGGTCGCGATCGTGCGGCCGGGACCGATCCAGGGCGGGATGGTCCATCCCTATCTGCGCCGGCGCGACGGCAGGG
Source organism: Rhodospirillales bacterium (assembly GCA_016794005.1). Classification (GTDB taxonomy): domain Bacteria; phylum Pseudomonadota; class Alphaproteobacteria; order CACIAM-22H2; family CACIAM-22H2; genus Tagaea. The sequence goes on along the minus strand of JAEUKY010000034.1, from coordinate 33,126 downwards.
AGAAAGTCGAATATCCGTCGCCAGCCCTCGAAAAGGTGCTGGGCAAGACGTGCGGCGTGCCGCTGTTCCAGGAACAGGCGATGAGTATCGCCATCGTCGCCGCCGGATTCACGCCGACGGAGGCCGACGCGCTGCGCCGCGCGATGGCGACGTTCAAGCGTTCGGGCCTGATCGGGAAGTTCCAGACGAAGATGATCGAAGGCATGGTCGCGAACGGCTATGCGCGCGACTTCGCCGAGCGCTGCTTCGAGCAGATCAAGGGATTCAGCACCTACGGCTTCCCGGAGAGTCATGCCGCATCGTTCGCGCTGCTCGCCTACGTCTCCGCCTGGCTCAAATGCCACCATCCGGCGGCGTTCGCGGCCGCCCTGCTCAACAGCCAGCCGATGGGCTTCTATGCGCCCGCACAGATCGTGCGCGACGCGCAGGAACACGGCGTGACCGCCTGCCCGCCCTGCGTCGACGCAAGCGTGTGGGACTGCACGCTCGAAGACGCGCGCACGCTGCGGCTCGGATTGAGGCAGATAAACGGCCTTTCGCAGGCGGCGGCCGACGCGCTCGTCGCCGCGCGCCCGGCCGACGGCTACCGGGGGCCGGCCGATCTCGCGCGGCGCGCGCATCTCGGCCGGCGCGACCTCGATGCGCTGGCGCGTGCGGACGCGTTCGCGGCGTGCGGACTCGATCGCCGCCCGGCCTTGTGGCAGGCCGGAGTCCACGACGAGCGGACCCTGCCGCTGTTCGCGCATCTGTCGCCCGTCGACGCGCGGATCGAACTGCCGGCGATGACGCTGGGCGAGGCGGTCGCCGAGGATTACGCGCATCTGCGCCTGTCGCTGAAGGCCCATCCGATGGCGCTGCTGCGCCGGCATTTCCCGCGCGAACTGCCATGCGCCGGCCTGCGGCAAGCGAAGAATGGTGCCCGCGTGACGCTTGCCGGGATCGTGCTGCTGCGCCAGCGGCCGGGCACGGCGAAAGGCACGATCTTCGTCACGATCGAGGACGAGGATGGCGTGGCCAACCTGATCGTCTGGCCGAAGATATTCGAGGCGCATCGCGCGATCGTGATGGGCGCACGCCTGCTGCGCGTCGAAGGCCAGGTGCAGCGTCAGGGCGACGTGATCCATGTCGTGGCGCGGAAGTTCGCCGACTGCTCGGCGCTGCTCGGAACGCTGGTCGACGGCACGGCGCGCCTGCGCGAAACACCGCCGCGCACGCATTATCCGTCGCGCGATTTCCACTGATCAGTCGACGATGAAAAGCGTCGCACCCGTCGACGTGCGCGAACGGTGCGCTTCGGCCCTGTCGGCGACCTGATAGCTGTGTCCCGGCCCCATCCTGAACACGCGGCCGTCGGCAAGCTCGGTTTCGAGTTCGCCCGAAAGCACGAACAGCACGTGCCCCTTCTGGCACCAGTGATCGGCACTGTAGCCGGGCGAATATTCGACCATGCGCACGCGGATGTCTGCGAAGTGGCGCGTGCGCCAGTGGGCCACACCCGTCTCGCCCTTGTGCTCGGTACGCTCGACGCCCGACCAGTCGACCGTCGCGAACGGGATGTCCTTCATTTCCATCGCGCGATCCTATCGTGTCGAGTCGAGCTTGGGCGACTCGGAAGCGGTATGAGACGGTGCCTGTGGATATTCCGAATCGAGCTGGTGCCACATGGTCTTGCGCGCATTTTCCACAGCCATCGTCCTGATTTTCGCCGTCACGGCTGCACAGGCGCAGAAACGGCCCGAGTATCTCGACGGCATCTATGTCGGCGGCAATGTCGGCGTGCACAAGCCGCAGAACTCCAGCATGGCGCGCAACGGCCAGACATCGACGGTCAAGATCGGCGCGGGTGCCGCGGGTACCGCCGCGATCGGCTACGGCTTCGGCAACGGGCTGCGCGGCGAACTCGAACTGGGGCATCGCGCGGGCAGCGTGCGCGGCGTCGACAACGCGACCGGAGCTGCCGGAGGCGGTCGCATCGACGTGTCGAGCCTGATGGCGAACGTACTTTACGATTTCGCGAACGAGACATCGTTCGTGCCATATCTTGGCGCCGGCATCGGCGGCGCACGCCTTCGCGCCAAGGACGTCGGCCCCGATCAGGGCAACGCGTTCGTTTCCGGTGCCGCGAATGTTTTCGCCTATCAGGGCATCGTCGGGCTGGATTACAGGATCGGCGACAATATGGCGCTCGGCGCGAGCTACCGCTACTTCGCCACGCAGTCCGCAAGCATCGGAAGCACGGCAGGCGATTCGGCAAGCATTCCGTACCGCGACCATTCGATCGTGATCGGGATGCGCTATGCGTTCAATCCGACGATCGCGGTTCCGGCCGCGATGCCGGCCGCTGCGGCACAGCCCGTCGCCGCTCCCCCGCCGCCGGCAGCGTCGCAGCCACCGGCCCTCGCGGCCGCCCCGATCGTGGGGCCGCGCGCCTTCACGGTCTTCTTCGAATTCGACAAGTCGAACGTCAGCGAAGATGCGAACCGGGTACTCGTGCAGGCCGCCGAGTCGGCGAAAGCGGGGATATTCACCCGCATCCGAGCGACCGGGCATGCCGACACGATGGGCACCCCGAGATACAACATGGCGCTGTCGATCCGGCGGGCAAACGCCGTCCGCGACGTGCTCGTCCGCGAGGGAATTCCCGCGACGCAAATTGTCGTCATCGGTCGTGGCGAGACGCAGCTTCTCGTACCGACACCCGATCAGATCAACGAGCCGCGAAACAGGCGCGTAGAAATCGTTATAGAATAATATATTACAGTAAAAATATAACGTAAAACATCATATGTGCCTCCCGGGCAACAGCACTCGGGAATATTGCGAAACCAGAACACAAAAACCCCAAACACGTGGTATCACTTCGTCTGGAGCGATTCCCGACTGTCCGATTTCGGGCGGTTCCGGGCTTACACGTCGAAGTTCAAGAGGATAGATCCCATGCGTCTGCGCAATGCCCTCCTTACTGCGGCAACGGTCCTGGCACTGGCAACCCCGGCCGCAGCCCAGAGCGTTTCGGGCTTCTATATCGGCGGCGGCGCCGGCGTTAATTGGCTGCAGGATCAGAGTGGCAAGACCAGCCCGACGTCCTCGACGCTCGATACCGACTACAAGACAGGTTACGGCCTGCTTGCCGCGCTCGGCTACGGCTACGGCAACGGCTGGCGCACGGAACTCGAGCTGAATTTCCGCGACAACAACGTCGACTCCGTCAAGCGCAACGGCGGGGCGCTCACGGGCCCCGGCGGCGACATCAAGCAGCTCGGCGTTTTTGGTAACGCGCTCTACGACTTCAATGCCGGCCTTCCGTTCACGCCGTATCTCGGCCTTGGCCTCGGTTGGGTGCGCTCGGCTGCAAAAGTCACGGGCAACGGCATCACTGCGATCGACGACAGCGACAATCTGATCGGTTACCAGCTGATCGCCGGCGCGGCTTATCCTCTTACCAATCAGCTGAAGCTCACGCTCGACTACCGCTTCATGTCGACGTTCCAGAAGCCGGAATACTCGACGACTGCGGCGTACAGCGCTGCTTTTGCCAACGAGAATAACTTCACCAGCGATCGTCCGCTCAACCACGCGATCCTGCTCGGCCTGCGCTGGGAATTCGGCGCTCCGGCTCGTCCGGCGCCGGCACCGGCCGCGATGCCCGTCGCAGCGCCCGCTCCGGCACCGGCGCCCGCACCGGCGCCCGCACCGGCTCCGGCCGCGGCACCTGCACCGCAGATCCAGCGGAATTTCCTCGTGTTCTTCGACTTCAACCAGTCGGTCCTGACGCCGGAAGCCTCGCGCATCATCCAGCAGGCGGCGACGACCGCCAAGCAGGGCAACGTGACGCGCATCACGGCGACGGGCCATACCGACACGTCGGGCACGCCGCAGTACAACCAGCGCCTCTCCGAACGCCGTGCGGCCGCCGTCCAGGCCGAACTCGTGCGTCAGGGGATCGCGGCGAACCAGATCGTCACGGTCGGTCGCGGCGAGAGCGAACTGCGCGTCCGCACCGCCGACGGCGTGCGCGAGCCGCAGAACCGCCGCGTCGAGATCGTCCTCCAGTAACCCTCCGGCGCGAGCCGGAAACGCGAAAGGGCCGGTCGAAAGACCGGCCCTTTTCGTTTGCCTACCCGGCGGACCGGTTCAGCGTGCCAGGGCGTACTGCATCGCCGGGTCGCGACCGCAAAGCTCGCCGAAGCGCTGCGGCGTGTGCCTCGCGCGTTCCTCGACCGCATCTGCAAGTTTTCCGCGCTCGATGCGTACGATGCTGTCGAACAGTGCCGTGGTGTCGTGGCAGAAGGTCGGATTCGCCATTGACCGGTTCGACGCGTCGTTCGCGAGCGCCGTCGTGAAGGTGTCGTAGCGGCGCTGCGGATTGCCGCCGCCGACGCGGGCGAAATGCTGCTGGATGACGCGGTTGTGGCGCTGGAGCTCGGCCGAGTGCCGCTCCATGAAGGCGTTGTACTTCGAGCTCTGGTCGACCGCGCGCACGCAGGAAAGCGTCGCAACCATCAGCTCGGTCTGCATGACGCGCGCCTTGACCGCGACGGCCTCCTCGCGCGTCAGACACGCCTGCTGCGAGAATGCCGAGCCGGCTCCGACACCGAGGGTCAGGGCGGCGACTGCGGTTGCAAATCCAAAGCGCAAATATGCCTCCGCGGAAATCGAACTTCCGAACTTATATACGAACCGACGAGTCAACCGAACCCTTTTCCCCGGCACGCTAGGTGCTTCGAAAACCGGGAAAATTCGTCATAATCGGCACCATGAAAATCGGAATCGTCGGACTCGGCGCAATTGGCAGCAGGGTCGCAAGCATTCTTGCGGCCGGCCGTCCCAATCTCGTCCTTTCCGCAGTCGCCAGCCGGGACATCGGCAAAGCTGCCGAGCAGGTGCGCAACCTTGCGCTCGGCGTCCCCGCCCTCGCCCTCGACGATTTGTCGGCATGCTGCGACATCGTCGTCGATTGCGGACCGTCGAAAGCGCTGCACGATACGGCCCTTGCGGCGTTCGCGTATGGCCGCACGCTCGTGACGGTGAACGCCGCCGCCCTGCTCGAAGCCCCCGATCTCGCCGACGCGGCGGCGAAATCCGGAGGCCGCCTCGTGGTCGCGACCGGCGCCCTGCTTGCGCTCGATGCGGTTGCCGCTGCAGCACTGGGGCGGATCGAGCGCGTGACGATGCGCAACAGGAAGCCGCCGCGCGGCCTTGCCGGCGCGCCGTACGTCGTCGCCCAAGGCATCGATCTCGGTTCGATCCACGAACCGACCTGCATCTTCCGCGGTAGTGCGAGGGAGGCCGCCAAGGGGTTCCCCGCCAACGTCAACGTTGCGGCCGCCTTGAGCCTCGCCGGCGCAGGGCCGGACCGCACGGAGGTCGAGATCTGGGCCGACCCGACGATCGAGCGGAACATCCACGAATTCGATCTGGTATCCGACAGCGTCGCTCTCTCCGTCCGGACGGAGGGGCTTCCCTCGCCGGAAAACCCGAAGACCAGCGCCATCGTCCCGCTTTCGGTCGTGGCGACGCTAGACCGGCTGGCGGGTCCCGTCAGGATCGGGACGTAAGCGCGCGCGTCTCGATCCGCTTCTCGGCAGACAGGAACTTGTGGACCGGGCAATGCTCGGCGATCGCGATCAGGCGCTGGCGCTGCTCGGCATCGAGATCGCCTTCGAGTTCGATTTCGCGCACGATCCTGTCGATCTTGCCTTTGCCGTCGGCCGCGTCGACCTTGTCCATGTCGAGCCGGACGGACACGCGCGCGAGTTTCCAGCCCTTGCGGTCGGCATACATGCGGACGGTCATGCTCGTGCATGCACCCAGACCGGAAAGGACATACTCGAAAGGCTGCGGTCCGCGATTGCCGCCGCCGGCCGCGACCGGCTCGTCGGCCGTCAGGCGATGCGCGCCGATCTCGACGCTGTTCTCGTATTTCGGGCCGGTTTCCCGGACCCACACGGTTTCAGGTGCGGCCATGTCGCCCTCGTGATCGTATTGCAGACAATGATCTGGCATCCCGACCGCACGACTTCAAGAGTCATGCGAATGCGCTTTCGCACCGGCCGGCACGCGCGATATGCCTGTCCCTCCACCGACCTTGGGGCGAATCGAATGACCAACGACGACGTCGAGATCGTGTCTAGGGAGCGCCGCTACGAAGGCTTTCTCGGGATCGACGAATACCGGCTGCGGCACCGGCTGTTTGCGGGCGGATGGAGCCCCGTGCTGTCGCGCGAACTCATGGAGCGCGGTCATGCGGTCAGCGTGGCGCTCTACGATCCTGCCGCCGACAGCGTCGTGCTGATCGAACAGTTCCGCATCGGCGCCTATGCCAGCGGGAACCCGCCCTGGATGGTCGAATGCGTGGCCGGAATGATCGGCCCCGGCGAGGACCCTGTCGAAGTCGCACGGCGCGAGATCCGGGAAGAAACCGGCCTCGTCGCGGGCGAAATCGTCCGGGCCGGCCGGGCGATGGCTTCGCCGGGCGGTACGACGGAAACGGTCGACATGTTCGTCGCACGGGTCGATGCTTCGCATGCGGGCGGCATCCACGGCCTTGCGCATGAAGGCGAGGACATCCGCGTCCTCGTCGAACCTTTCGATGCCGCCCTCGCCGCATTCTTCGATGGCAGTCGCATCGGCAGTTCCTTTACCCTGATGACATTGCAGTGGCTGGCCCTGAACCGAACAGCCCTGCGGACCAAGTGGGAGACACGACCTTGAGCGACATCCGGGACGGCTTCGTCGGCGCCATCGGCAATACCCCCCTCATCCGCCTGCGCAAGGCGAGTGCGGCAACCGGCTGCGAAATCCTCGGCAAGGCGGAGTTCCTCAACCCGGGCGGCTCGGTCAAGGATCGGGCCGCACTCCAGATGATTCTCGATGCCGAGGCCAAGGGCCTAATCAAGCCGGGCGGTACGATCGTCGAAGGCACGGCAGGCAATACGGGCATCGGGCTGGCGCTGGTCGGGAACGCGCGCGGATATCGCAGCGTCATCGTGATGCCCGAAACGCAGAGCCAGGAGAAGAAAGACTTCCTGCGCCTGATCGGCGCGGAACTGCGCCTCGTCCCGGCCGTACCGTACGCGAACCCGAACAACTACGTGAAGGTGTCGAGGCGGCTTGCCGAAGAGATCGGCCGTACCCAGCCCGGCGGTGCCCTGTGGGCCAACCAGTTCGACAACGTGGCCAATCGCGAGGCGCATGTCCGTACGACCGGTCCCGAGATATTCCGGCAGACCGCCGGCAAGGTGGACGGCTTCATCTGCGCAGTCGGATCCGGCGGCACGCTGGCCGGAACGGCCGCCGCCTTGCGCCAGCTCAAGCCCGGCGTTCAGATCGGTCTCGCCGATCCCCATGGGGCGGCACTCTACAGCTACTTCACCGACGGCGTGCTGAAGTCGGAAGGCAGCTCGATCACCGAGGGGATCGGACAGGGCCGCATCACGAAGAATCTCGAAGGCCTCAAGGTCGACCATGCGTTCCGTATCCCCGACGCCGAAGCCGTCCAGATCGTCTTCGATCTGCTTATCGAAGAAGGCCTGTTCGTGGGTGCATCGACCGGCATCAACATCGCCGGCGCCATGGCGCTGGCCCGCAAGCTCGGGCCCGGTCACACGATCGTGACGATCCTGTGCGACGGCGGTGCACGCTACGCCTCCAAGCTGTTCGATCCGGCGTTCCTGCGCAGCAAGAACCTGCCGGTGCCGCACTGGCTGGACAAGCCGGGTGCCGTCCCCGTTCCCACCCCGTTCGAGAAGGTCGCGACATGACCACGACGCCCCTCGTCTCCACCGAATGGCTCGCGGCACGCCTCGGCGACGCGAACGTGCGCGTGCTCGACGGCTCGTACCACCTGCCGGCGGCCAAGCGCGACGCGGCGGCGGAATTCGCGGCCGCCCACGTACCCGGTGCCAGCTTCTTCGACATCGAAGCGGTCAGCGACCATTCGAACACTCTGCCCCACATGCTGCCCGCCGCCGACGCGTTCGCCGAGGCGGTCGGCGCAATGGGCATCGACAATCAGACCCATGTCGTCGTCTACGACGCCTACGGCCTGATGAGTGCCGCACGCGTCTGGTGGATGTTCCGGATCTTCGGCCACGAGCAGGTTTCGGTTCTCGACGGCGGCTATCCGAAATGGACGAAGGAGGCGCGACCGACCCAGTCCGGCACGCCGACGGTCGCGGCACGCCGCTTCAAGGCGACGCTGCGCCCCGAACTCGTCCGCGCGAAATCCGATCTGGTCGCCAATCTGGGCGCGAATGCCGTCCAGGTGATCGACGCGCGCGCGGCGGCCCGGTTCGCAGGAACGGCGCCCGAACCGCGCGCCGGCCTGCGCAGCGGCCATATCCCGGGCTCGAAGAACCTCCCCTTTACGCAGCTTCTCGATCCGGCGACCGGCACTGTCCTCCCACCGCTCGACCTGGCGCGCCAGTTCGCGGCCGCCGGTATCGATTCGACCAAGCCGATCGTCGCGAGCTGCGGCTCGGGCGTGACGGCCTGCGTGCTCGCACTCGGCCTTCATATCCTCGGCGCGAAGGACGTCGCGATCTACGACGGTTCCTGGTCCGAATGGGGTCTCGAAGGCGGCCCACCGGTCGCGACGGGCCCGTGAAACCCGAGATCGACGTCGAGATCACGCATCTCGAAATGCGCCAGCGCCCCGGCGCTTCGTCGCGCGGACAGCGGCGCTTCCCCTTCTCGGTCGCCACGCTGCGCGTCGAGCATTGTCCGATCGCCTATTATCGCTATCTCTATCGCGAGGTCGGACGCGAATGGCTCTGGTACGAGCGTCGGCTGATGTCCGACGCCGCCCTCGCCGCCGAAATCCATGCCGACGGCGTCGAGATTCTCGTTCTCTATGCCGGCGGCGCGCCGGCGGGCTACGCCGAACTCGATACGCGGCAGACGGACGGACCTGGAACGCAGATCCGCTATTTCGGGCTGATGCAGGACTATCTTGGCAAGGGCCTCGGCGACACGCTGATGTCGGCCGCGCTCGACCGGGCGTGGTCGGCCGGGCCTATGCCGTCACGCGTATGGGTCCATACCTGCACGCTCGACCACCCGCGCGCGCTCGGTTTCTACCAACGCTGGGGATTCGACGTGTTCGCACGCGAGACGACGCGGATCGCCGACCCGCGTCCCCTCGACTGACGGTACCCGTCCGGATGGTCAGTGGTTGAGGATCTGCGACAGGAAGAGCTTGGTACGCTCGTTCTGCGGGTTCGAGAAGAACGCTTCCGGCTCGTTCGCCTCGACGATCTCGCCCTTGTCCATGAACACGACCTTGTCGGCCACGGCCTTGGCGAAACCCATCTCGTGCGTGACGCAGATCATCGTCATGCCTTCGCGCGCCAGCGAGACCATCGTGTCGAGCACTTCCTTGACCATCTCGGGGTCGAGCGCCGAAGTCGGTTCGTCGAAAAGCATGATCTTCGGCTTCATGCACAGCGAGCGCGCGATCGCCACGCGCTGCTGCTGGCCGCCCGAGAGCTGACCGGGATACTTGTTCGCCTGCTCGGGGATGCGCACGCGGTTGAGGAAGAACATGGCCGTCTCTTCGGCCTCCTTCTTCGGCACCTTGCGCACCCAGATGGGCGCCAGCGTCAGGTTCTCCAGCACAGTCAAGTGCGGGAACAGGTTGAAATGCTGGAACACCATTCCCACTTCGCGGCGGATCGCCTCGATGTTCTTGAGGTCGTTCGTCAGCTCGATGCCGTCGACGATCAGATCGCCCTTCTGGTGCTCTTCCAGACGGTTGATGCAGCGGATCATCGTCGACTTGCCGGATCCCGACGGGCCGCAGACCACGATCTTCTGGCCGCGGCGGCACTCGAAGTCGATGTCCTTGAGGACGTGGAACTCGCCGTACCACTTGTTCAGCTTCTTGAGCTGGATCATCGGCGCTTCGGTCGACTTGGCGGCCTGGGCTGCGGTCATGTGCGGTTCACTCCGTCTCTAGCTGGATACCGAGGGTTCAGCGATGCCGGTCGCGGTTGAGCTCGTGCTCGACCTGCTGGCTGTATTTCGACATCGCGAAACAGAACACGAAATAGATCAGCGACACGCCGAAATAGACGTCGGGGCCGAAGCCTCGCCAGGCGGGATCGCTCACGGCCGTCTTCGCGGCATTCAGGATGTCGAGCAGGCCGATGATCAGGACGAGCGAGGTGTCCTTGAACAGGCCGATGAAGGTGTTGACCATCGGCGGAATGACCATGCGCAGGGCCTGCGGCAGAATGATCATGCGCGTGGCTTGCCAGTAGGACAGGCCGAGTGCGTCTGCCGCCTCGTACTGCCCCTTCGGCAGCGCCTGCAGGCCGCCACGGACGACTTCGGCGAGGTAGGCGCCGGCGAAGCCGATGATCGCGATCTGCGCGCGCAGCAGCTTGTCGATCGTGATCCCTTCCGGCAGGAACAGCGGGAACATGACCGACGCCATGAACAGCAGGCTGATCAGCGGCACGCCGCGGATCAGTTCGATGTAGACGACGCAGAGCGTCTTGATCGCCGGCATGTGCGAGCGGCGGCCGAGTGCGAGCAGGATCGCAAGCGGAAATGCCAGCGCTATGCCGAAGGTCGACAGGATCAGCGTCAGAACGAGGCCGCCCCAGCGCTCCTGCGGCACGAAGCTGAGCCCGAATGTCCCGCCCCACATCAGGAAAGCGATCGCGAGCAGACCGACGATCCAGACCAGCGGCAGGCGGCCGTTCCAGTTCACGCGCAGCGCGCTGTAGACGTAGAGCGCGAAGAAGATCACGCACGACAATGCCGGGCGCCACTGCTCGTCGTACGGATACGTGGCGAACAGGATGAAGCGCCACTTTTCCGGAAATACCGCCCAACAGGCGCCGATACCTTTCGCCGCGCGGCAGTCGGCCGCCGGACCGTACCAGACCGCATTGAAAACGCCCCAGCCGAGGAACCAGATCAGCGTCTTGCCGACGATATACAGCAGGACCAGCGAAAGCGCGGTGTTCCACCAGCTCGAGAAAAAGTTCGCCCGTACCCATTGGGCAGCCTTGGAATCCATCAGGCCGCCGGATGACGGGCCGCCGATCGCCGTCGAATGACCGTTCGCCATCTCTCAGCGCTCCTTGAAGGCGATGCGCTTGTTGTACCAGTTCATGAACACGGAAATCGAAAGGCTGACGGTCAGGTAGGCCGCCATGATGATCGAAATGCCTTCGATCGCCTGCCCGGTCTGGTTCAGCGTCGTATTGGCGATCGACACAAGATCGGGATAGCCGATCGCGACTGCAAGCGACGAGTTCTTGGTCAGGTTCAGGAACTGGCTTGTCATCGGCGGGATGATAACGCGCAGCGCCTGCGGCAGGATCACGAGCTGCAGCATCGGCCCCTTCCGGATGCCGAGGGCGGAGGCCGCCTCGGTCTGCCCGTGCGGAACCGCGAGGATGCCGGCGCGCACGATCTCGGCGATGAAGCCGGCCGTGTAGGTGACGAGACCGACGAGGAGCGCTGCGAACTCCGGCGTCATGGTCAGACCGCCCTGGAAGTTGAAACCGCGCATCACCGGCCAGTCGAGCGCGACCGGCGCGCCGCCGAACAGCCAAACCACGAACGGCAGTCCGAGGACCAGTCCGAGCGTCGCGGCGAAAACCGGGAACTGCTCGCCGGTCGCGGCCTGCCGCGCGGCCGCCCAGCGCTTCATGAAATAGCTCGCCCCGATTCCGGCCAGGAAGGCCACGCCCATCCAGGCGTGAATCCAGTGCTCGGCCGGGATCGGCATCTTGATGCCGCGATTGGAAAAGAACAGTCCGGGCAGCGGCTGAAGCGCCTCGCGCGGGCCCGGAAAGGCGTCCTGGAACATCGCCCACCAGAAGAACAGCTGCACCAGGAGGGGCAGGTTCCGCATGAACTCGACGTAGACGGAGCAGGCCCGCGAGACGAGCCAGTTCTTCGAAAGCCGGCCGATGCCGATCAGCGTGCCGAGGATCGTCGCAAGGACGATGCCGACGATGGCGACGCGCAGCGTGTTGAGGATGCCGACCCACAGCGCGCGGCCGTAGCTGTGTTCGGGCTCGAACTCTATGACGGACTCGCCGATCGCGAAGCCGGCTTCCCGGGTCAGGAAGTCCCAGCCCGTGGCGATCGCCCGGATCTCGAGATTGCGCAGGGTGTTGGAAATCAGCCACCAGACGATCAATCCGAAGCCGCCGATGACGACGACCTGCCAGAAAATCGCCCGGAATGTCGGATCGTTGAGCGACATGCGCATGGCGCTTCCGCTCGGTCGTCCGCCGGAGCCTGCCGAACTTCCGGCCATCGCTCCACCCCCTCGCTCGCTGTTTACGCTCTAGTGGTCGAACCTGCAGCTCTTGGATGGCCGCATGGGTAGTCCTTCAAGAAACGGGCCATCGGCGTCCGGGAGATGCCCCGGACGCCGACGCTTCCGTCTTAGCGCACCGGCGGAACGTACATGATGCCGCCGTTGGTCCACAGGTTGTTCACGCCGCGCTCGATGCCGAGCGGCGTCACGTTGCGGGTGAAGCTTTCGCCGTAGTTCCCGACCTGCTTGACGATGTTGTAGGCCCACTTGTTGTCGATGCCCATCATCGCGCCGAGGCCGCCCGTGGCGCCCACGAACCGCTGGATGGCCGGGTTCGTCGAGTTGAGCTGGGAGTCGATGTTGGTCGAGGAGAGGCCGATTTCCTCGGCTTCCACCATCGCCGCGAGCGACCAACGAACGATGTCGGCCCAACGCTGGTCACCGTGGCGAACCGACGGGCCGAGAGGCTCCTTCGAAATCACTTCCGGAAGGATCACGTGGTCGGCCGGAACCGGCGTGTTCGAGGCGCGCACCGAGGCGAGACCCGACACGTCGGTCGTGAAGGCGTCGCAACGGCCGGCGAGATAGGCCGCGATGTTTTCTTCCAGACGCTCGATGACGACCGGCGTGAAACGGATGCGGTTGGCGCGGAAATAGTCCGCGAGGTTGAGTTCCGTCGTCGTGCCCGGCTGCACGCAGATCGTGGCGCCGTTGAGTTCCTTGGCGCTCTTGATGTTCGCCGACTTCTTCACCATAAAGCCCTGGCCGTCGTAGAAATTGACGCCGACGAAATCGAGGCCGAGCGACGTGTCGCGCGAAAGCGTCCAGGTCGTGTTGCGCGCGAGGATGTCGACCTCGCCCGACTGGATCGCCGTGAAGCGCTGCTGGGCGGTGAGCGCCGTGTAACGGACCTTCGTGGCGTCGCCGAAGACGGCGGCTGCAACCGCGCGGCAGGAATCGACGTCGAGGCCGGTCCACACACCCTGGGCGTTCGGCATGCCGAAGCCGGCGACACTGCCGTTGGCGCCGCATTGGACGAAGCCGCGCGCCTTGACGGCGTCGAGCGTGGGCGAGGATGCCGGCGCCTGCGCCTGCGCCGGAACGGCTGCGGCGAATGCAACGACGGCCGTCGCGAGAACGGTGGCCATGGTTTTCATGAATTGAACTCCCTGTCGGATCGAACGATTTTGGATGACCGCCCTGGTTTAAACGGAACCCCGAAAAGGCCCGCTTCCCCAAGCCTAGAAGCCCGACGCTAACACGGCGTCGGAACCGGTCTCAATCGGTTTGTATCGATACGTTGTGGGGTTGGTCGCGGTCGGGGGCTGGCGCTATAGTCGCGGGCTTTCCTCAAGAAAACAGGCGAATTGCGAATATGAAGCCCGAAACGAAGGTGACCACGCTCGGCCGCGACCCCGAAGCCAATTTCGGCGTCGTCAATCCGCCCGTCTATCACGCATCGACCATCCTGTTTCCGACGCTCGACGCGATCGAGGCCGCGACCAAGACGAAATACAAGAACCAGATGCGTTACGGCCGTTACGGGACACCGACGACCTTCGCGCTCCAAGATGCGATCGCCGAACTCGAGGGCGGTTACGCGACATTCGCGGTCGGCTCGGGTGCCGCGGCCATCGTCGCCACGCTGATGGCATACACGAAGTCCGGCGACCACGTACTGTGCGCCGACACGGTCTATGCGCCCACGCGCCGGTATCTCGATGTCGTGCTGAAGCGCTACGGCGTCGAGACGACATACTTCGATCCGATGATCGGCGCGGGTATCTCGGCCCTGATCCGCCCGAATACGACCCTGTGCATGATGGAAGCGCCCGGCTCGCTGACGTTCGAGATGATGGACGTGCCCGCCGTCGTCGCCGCGTGCAAGGCGAAGGGTGTCGCGACCGCGCTCGACAACACCTGGGGCACGCCGATCTATTTCCGCCCGCTCGACCTGGGGGTCGACGTTTCCGTGATGGCCGGCACGAAGTATGTCGGCGGCCACTCGGACATCATGATGGGGCTGATCACGGTACGCGACGAGACCGTCTACAAGACGATGCGCGCGTCCGTCGACGAACTGGGTGCCTGCACCGGTCCCGACGACCAGTACCTGGCGCTGCGCGGCCTGCGTACGCTCGCGGTCCGGATGCCCCGCCACTACGAAACCGGCCTCGTGCTCGCGAAGTGGCTGAAGGAGCAGCCGGAGGTTTCCAGCGTCCTGCACCCGGCCCTGCCCGACTTTCCCGGACACGCGCTGTGGAAACGCGATTTCAAGGGTGCTTCGGGCCTGTTCAGCTTCGTGCTGAAGCCGGTTCCGCGCGCCGCACTTGCCGCGATGGTCGACGATCTCGAACTCTATGGCATGGGCTTTTCGTGGGGCGGCTTCGAAAGCCTGATGGTCCCGTCCGACGTGCGTTCCCTTCGCACGGCGAAACCATGGACCGATCCCGGCCAGTTGATGCGCGTCCACGCCGGGCTCGAAGCGCCGGACGACCTGATCGCCGATCTCGAAAAGGGCTTCCAGCGCCTTCGCAAGGTCGCGCGCGAAAAGGCCTGACGGGATGGACCCGGTCGACGTCCTTCTTGCCGAGATCGCCTTCGACGCGCAGGGCCTCGTGGTTGCCGTGGCACAGCAGCACGACACGGGCGAGGTCCTGATGGTCGCCTGGATGAACCGCGACGCGGTACGCGAGACGCTGCGCAGCGGCGACGCGTGCTACTGGTCGCGTTCGCGCATGAAGCTCTGGCGCAAGGGCGAAAGCTCGGGCCAGGCGCAGCGTGTGGTCGAGTTGCGCGTCGACTGCGACGGCGACACGGTCCTGCTGCGCGTCGACCAGCGCGGTGTCGCCTGCCACACCGGACGGCGCGACTGCTTTTTCCGCGTCGTGCGCGACGGGAAGTTCGTCGTCGACCGGCCGGTGCTCGTCGATCCCAAGACGCTGTATGGCGGATAAGACGCCTGCCAGCCCGCGCCTCCGCATCCTGCTGGGTGAAGCGATCGCGCTCGGCCCCGGAAAGGCCGCACTGCTTGCGGCAATCCGGAAGTCCGGGTCGATCTCGGCCGCAGCCCGGTCGATGGGAATGAGCTACCGGCGTGCCTGGACGCTTGTCGACGAAATGAACCGGGCCTTTCGGGCTCCCTTGGTCGTCAGCGCGACCGGGGGTCGCCGCGGGGGCGGCGCAGCCGTAACCGCGCTGGGCTCGGATGTCCTCGAACGCTATCAGCGGATGGAGAATCTGGCGCGGCATACGCTTGCCGCAGAAATTGCTGCCTTCCGCCGGCTGCTCCGGGCGAGCGCAGATCCCGGTGAAGATTGAGAACGAGAAGTTATGTCGCTGTAAAACATATATTATTTAAATTTTTAACAAATCTTTACCACATCCTCGCCTTTTCATTGCGATGCCCGAACCTGACGACTATATTATGAAGTGACTACGGATCGGTCGAAGACCGTCCATGCAATGGCTGTCAGAAGGACTGTCGCAATGGTGGCTTTGCCGCCAATCACCGCAACGACGACCCTGCCGGGTTATGCCCGGCCGGTTCCCGTTTCGCAGCCTGCCCCGGCGCCGGTCGCCGCGCGCGGCGGTACGAACGCGGGTGCGTCGATCGGCGGCGGTGCGGCATCGTCCGCGATCGCCAATCAGGCCAAGCAGGCCCTTCTCGAAGCCTCGAAGAGCACGGCTGCCGGCGAACCGGCGACGGATTCCAACAACAAGCCGCGTGCGCAGCTGCCCTCGCCTCCCTTCTCGCAGAATGTCGGCCTTTACGTGAACTCCACCCGCGTGTTCGTCGACATCGTGCTGTCGGGCGACGAGAACCGCCGTGTGGCGCGGGTCTTCGGCACGCCCCCCGCCCCGCCGCCGCCCGGCGGGCGCACCGGCGCCACGCGCGATCCCGTCAATTTCGTCGCCTGATTCCGCTTGGCCGGAACGCCCGCGCGTCATACCGCGTTCGCGCGCCGACGCGCTTTCGACGCGAGACAGAAGCGGCTGAAATCGTCTAGGTTCTGCACCGGACGAGATTGACGCGGCGCACAAGACGATGAACGAACTCGGCGATACGCTGAAGAGCCTCGATGCCGTGGGCCCCGAAAAGGCCCTCGGCGTTTTCGTCGCAGCCGTCCGCAGCGCCGTCCCCGATGCCCCTGCCTGCTATTTCGACCTCATGTCGGCCGAAGACGCCGAGCGCCGCCGCCTGCAGCGCCAGTGCGAGACGCACTTCAAGTCGCTGCCCCTCACGGTGCGCGAGACGATCCGCCGCGAAGCGATCGTCAAGGCCCAGGAGATCGTGCAGAGCCCGTTCGAGCGCCTGGCCGCATCGATGACGTCGTCGATGGAAGAAACCAGCCTCGACGACCTCTTTCCGAAGTAACCGCCCGTCGCGGGCGCGATGGCGAGCCCAGCTGGATTCGAACCAGCGACCTACAGCTTAGAAGGCTGTTGCTCTATCCAGCTGAGCTATGGGCCCGTCCGGCGCGCGGCGTTCAGCGGATCCGGTCGAATTTGAAATTGTCGGCGTAGGCCTTCGGTCTGACCCGCATCGCGTTCGCGGCACCGACCTCGTAGACGATCCCGTGGCGGTCGGCATAGGCGATCGCCTCGTCCTGGCTGGCGAAGCGGAGCTGGACCTGGCCTTGCGTATCCGCGGAACCCGCCCAGCCCATCAGCGCGTCCGGGCGCTTCGCTGCCGCCGGCTCGAACTCCAGCACCCACGCCTTGCTCTTGGCGCGGCCCGACTGCATGGCGGTCTTTGTCGGCTTGAAGATGCGGGCGGGCTTGGTCATGGCGCGCGGATTCCTGTGGGGTTGGGCGGACTTTACCACCGTTTGCGCGGCAGGCAACTGCATGCGAAACCCCGCAGAAACGCGAAAAGGGCCGGGTTTCTCCGGCCCCCCTCGCACGACGGACCGGCAGGTTCAGGCGACCTTCGCCTTGACCGACCCCGCGCCCTCGCAGAAGCCCTCATCACGTCGCCGAACGCGACACGGACTTTTCGCGCGTCCGCCGCACCCGCCGCGAGCGCGGCAGGAGCGGCGAGGAACGCGGCACAGACGGAACGTCTCAGAAATCCGAACGAGGTCTTCATTTGATTTCTCTCCCTCGGCGGCTTTTGTCCTCGGGGCGATGGCCGCACCGGGCTCTTTTGGCTTTCGCCGGGACGGTCGTGGCGGACACGGTCGATTTGGTTTCAACCAATTTGTATTTTGAACACCGCAGATCACGCGGCATCGACAGTCAAAGTGAAAATCCATCTAGCTGTTAAAAATATGATTTATCCCCTGAACTGTTTCGTCTCCTTCCCAATTCTAATAAAACCAATTCTTGAATGGTTGATGGCATTGGCCAAGCGTGCTATCGCAGCCCCACAATGCGAGACCAATCCAGAGGTCGGGTCATGGACGGAACGCAATCGGTCAAGGAGCGTCGCGACGTCGTCGTGGTCCTGCGCGAGTTCCTCGCCGCGGTCCAGCTTCCGGAGAACGGCCGCCTTCCCAACGAACGCGACCTTGCCGACAGGCTGGGCATCACGCGCGCCGAACTGCGCAAGGGCCTCGCCGTTCTGGAAAGCGAAGGCCAGCTCTGGCGCCGCGTCGGCACGGGAACCTTCGTCGGACCCAAGCCGCCCCAGATGCTGGACATCGCCGAACTGGCCGAGCGCACCACGTCGCTCCAGATGATGCGCGCGCGTATCGCGCTCGAACCCGAGCTTGCGCATCTCGCGGCACTGAACATTTCCGCGGCCGAAATCGCGGAGCTTCAGGCGCTCAACGGCGCGTGCCGCTCGGCGAAAAACTGGCGCGAGTACGAGGCATACGACGCGCGGTTCCATCACGGCATCGCCAAGGCCGCGCGCAATCCTGTCCTTCTCGCGATGCTCGACACGCTGAACGGCGTGCGGCGCGCCGTCACCTGGGGGCGCCCGCGGCCGGAGGGCGACCGCCCGTCGACAGCACACCACAGCTTCACGGACCACGACACGATCGTCGACGCCATCGCGCACGGCGAACCGGTCAAGGCGGCCGATGCGATGCGCCGCCATCTCCAGACCGTCGAGGACCGTCTGGTCGGTCGGATGCCCTAACCCAGATCCGCGACGGCGCCGGCCTGCGGCACCGAGCATTTCCAACCCAAGCGGCGTTCGATATCGGCACGCAAGGCTTCGGACGCCGGCGGTTCGCCATGCGTAACGAAGCAGTGCCGAGGCGGCCGCTCGAACTTCGAAAGCCAGGAAAGTATCTCTTCCCGATCGGCATGCGCGGACAGCATGCCGAGATTGGCGACTTCGGCAGCGACGGTCACCTGCGCGCCGTGGATCTTGACGCTGCGTGCCCCTGCCACCATCGCCGCCCCGCGCGTGCCCGCCGCCTGATAGCCGGCGAACAGGATCGTGTTGGCCGGGTCGGGCGCCAGAACCTTCAGGTGATGGAGTACGCGCCCGCCGGTCGCCATGCCGCTCGCCGACAGGATGATCCGGGGCACGCGGCTTTCGCTCAGCCGTTTCGACTCTTCGACGCTGTCGACGTAGCGTGCCGCGGCGGCAAGCTCGACGCACTGCTTCGCGTCGAACCGGTGCGCGCCGAGATGGTTGGCGAAGACCTTGCTCGCGGCACTCGCCATCGGACTGTCGACGAAGACCGGCAGGTCGGGAATGCGGCCGGCGATCTTCAGGCGACGGATATGGTGCAGGATCGTCTGGATGCGGCCGACCGCGAAGATCGGCATCAGCACGCTGCCGCCGCGCCCGGCGGTCCGCACGATGATCTCGGCAAGCACGTCCTCCGGATCGGTCTCATCGTGGGTGCGGTCGCCATAGGTCGATTCCACGACGACGTAATCCGCCGCATGGACAGGCTCGGGATCGGGCATCGTCGGGCTGCCCGTCCGGCCGAGATCGCCGGAAAACACGATCGTACGGCCGTCGGCCGATAGCTCGACGGACGCCGCACCGAGGATGTGCCCCGCCGGACGCAGGTGCGCGGTCACGCCGGCAACCACGTCGAACGCGTGTCCGACGCGCTTCGGTTCGAACCGGTCGAGGCTCGCGATCGCCTCCTGCGCCGTGTAGAGCGGGAGGGCCGGCCGATGCTTCGAGAAGCCGTGCCGGTTCGCGTACTCGGCCTCCTTCTCCTGCAGGTAGCCGCTGTCGGGGAGCAGGATCGCGCACAGGTCCGATGTCGGCGGCGTGCAATGGATCGGCCCGCGGAAGCCGTTTCGTACCAGCAGCGGCAGATAGCCCGAATGGTCCAGATGCGCGTGCGTCAGGACGACGGCGTCGATCGACGCCGGATCGACGGGCAATCGCGCCCAGTTCAGCAGACGCAGTTCCTTGAGACCCTGGAAGAGCCCGCAATCGACGAGGACGCGACGCCCGCCCGCCTCGACGAGATATTTCGAGCCGGTGACCGTCCCCGCCCCACCGAGGAACGTCAGCCGCACTCAGCGCTTCTCGTTGAGCATCGGGAAGCCGCGCTGGTGCCAGACCGGATAGGCCGGGGTCACGTCGCTGGAAGCGTCGAGGGCCGCGCGCTGCGCCGGCGTGATCTGCCAGCCGACGGCCCCCAGATTCTCGACGAGCTGCTTCTCGTCGCGAGCGCCGATGATCAGCGTCGAGACGGTCTTCTGCTGCAGCAGCCAGTTGAGCGCCACCTGCGGGATCGTCTTTCCCGTTTCCTTGGCGACCGCGTCGAGCGCGTCGACGATGCGGTAGAGGCGCTCGGGATCGAACTTCGGGCCGGTTTCCGGGATCTGCGCGGCGCGCGTACCGGCCGGAGCCGGCTGGCCGCGCCGGATGCGGCCGGTGAGCTTGCCCCAGCCGAGCGGGCTCCACACGACCGCGCCCACGCCCTGGTCCTGGCCGAGCGGCATCAGCTCCCACTCGTAGTCGCGGTTGAGAAGCGAATAATAGGCCTGATGCGCGACGTGGCGCGGATAGCCGTAGCGGTCGGAGACCGTCAGCGACTTCATCAGATGCCAGCCCGAGAAGTTCGAGCAGCCGATGTAGCGGATCTTGCCGGCCTTCACGAAGCCGTCGAGCGTGGCGAGCGTTTCCTCGACCGGCGTGTTGTAATCCTGCCCGTGAAGC
Source organism: Rhodospirillales bacterium (assembly GCA_016794005.1). GTDB lineage: Bacteria > Pseudomonadota > Alphaproteobacteria > CACIAM-22H2 > CACIAM-22H2 > Tagaea. The sequence goes on along the minus strand of JAEUKY010000034.1, from coordinate 12,751 downwards.
TGGAACAGGTCGATATGGTCGACCGCCAGCCGCTTCAGCGCCTTGTCGACCGCCTCGGTCAGATACTGGCGCGACGAGCCGTAGTCGTTGGGGCCCGGCCCTGTCGGGAACGTCGCCTTGGTCGAGATCAGCACGCGCTCGCGCTTGCCCTTGATCGCCTGCCCGAGGATCGTCTCGGCGAGGCCGGCCGAGTAGCCCGACGCGCTGTCGAACATCGATACGCCGTGATCGAGACAGATGTCGACGAGGCGCGAAGCGCCCGCCGCATCGGTCGATCCCCAGGCCTTGAAGAACTCGGTGCCGCCGCCGAAGGTGCCGGTGCCGAAGCTCAGGGCCGGAACGCGAAGTCCGGAATTTCCAAGGCGGCGATATTCCATCTCATGGCCTCCAGCGGCGATTTCTGGGGAATTCCGGTCGGAGCGGAGGGATTCGAACTCTCGACATCCAGCTCCCAAAGCTGGCGCTCTACCAGGCTGAGCTACGCTCCGGACCGGATCCTTGAAGGCGGCGCATGCCTTCGCGCGATGTGATACACGAACCCGGCCCGGTCCGGCAACCTTGAGGAATTCCCCCATGTCCCGTTCGATGTTCGGCATGTCCGCAGAATTGCGGGCCTATCTCCAGTCCGTGTCGCTGCGCGAAACGCCGCTGCAGGTGCGTCTGCGCGAGGAGACGACGAAGCTGCCGATGGGCGGCATGCAGATAAGTCCCGAACAGGGCCAGCTGATGGCGCTGCTCGCCCGGCTGATCGGCGCGCGGCTCTATGTCGAGGTCGGCACCTTCACCGGCTACAGCGCGCTCAGCGTCGTCCAGGCGCTGCCGGCGGACGGGCGCGCGATCTGCTGCGACGTGTCCGAAGAATGGACGGCGGTCGCTCGGCGCTACTGGAAGGAAGCAGGCGTGGCCGATCGTATCGAGCTTCGCCTCGCACCCGCCGTCGAGACGCTCGACGCGCTGCTCGCCGGTGGATACGAGGGCAAGGTCGATCTCGCCTTCGTCGACGCCGACAAGACCGGCTATGCAGCCTATGTCGAGCGCATCTTCCGGCTGCTGCGCCCCAACGGGCTGCTGCTGATCGACAACGTGCTGTGGGGCGGCAAGGTCGCCGATCCGGCAGCGACCGGCGTCGACACGGTGGCGCTGCGCGAACTCAACCGGAACCTGAAGGACGACGCGCGCTTCGACATTTCGATGCTGCCCGTCGGCGACGGACTGACGCTCGCGCGCAAGCGCTGAACTAGCGGAACATCGCGTGGACCAGCCGGTCGCCCTTCTTCAGGCCGAGGCGCGAGGCGGTCCCGCCGTTCAGTTCCAGCACGGCACGGACGTTCTCTTCCGACGAGATGATCGCCTCGGAAAGCGGAACCGCGCGTTCGTGGATGTGCCGCACGATGCCCGTCCGGTCGACGAACAGCATGTCGAGCGGGATCAGCGTGTTGCGCATCCACATCGCCACGGGCGCGTCGCGCTTGAAATCGAACAGCATGCCGGCGTCGGCCGCCATCTGGCGGCGGTGCATGAGGCCGAGCGTGCGCCGCTCGTCGTTGTCGGCGAATTCGACCGTGAAGCGGTGGCGCTTGCCGCCGCTCTCGATGGTGAGGTCCGATTTCTCAAACCGGACATTCGGGTTCTGCGCCAGCGCGCTGCCCGCGAATGCCAGGGCCAGCGTCAGCGCCATCAGGTTGCGTCTCGTCGTCATCCCCGTTCCCGTCCTATCGCGCCCGGCGCGCCATGTCGGCGATCTCGGGCCGGATCGGCCCGCCTGCCGGCGCGTCGCGAAGCGTCGTGAACCATGTTTCGGGCCTGATTTGATCCTTTCGCCGGTGCCAGTGCAAGGCCCGCAGGATCGTCTCGGCCTGCGGCGGAAGCCGGTCGGGAATCTCGAAACCGCGAAGCGTGGCCCACATCCCGCTCCACGCGCGCGCCACGCTCCACGGATTGTAGCCGCCGCCGCCCGTCACCAGCATCGGCCGGTCGAGCGCACGAAGTGCCGCCCCGGCCCGCCACAGCGCGTTGTTCGACAGCGACAGGTTCGACAGCGGATCGTCGGCCAGCGCGTCCGCGCCGCCCTGCACGACGAGCGCTTCGGGCGCGAACGCGGCGACGCGCGGCAGGACGGCTTCGTCGAACAGCAGCGCGAACTCGTCGTCGTTGAGGCCCGGCGGCACGGGAAGATTGAGCAGCGTTTCCCGCGCATCCGGATCGAACGGCCCAGTGTTCGGCCAGCGCCCCGCTTCGTGGATCGACGCGATCAGCACGCGCGGATCGCCGCCGAGTGCGGCTTCCACGCCGTCGCAGTGATGCGCGTCGACGTCGACATAGGCCACGCGCGCGACCCCGCGATCGAGCAGCCGCAGGATCGCGAGGACGGGATCGTTGAGATAGCAGAAGCCGCTCGCCGCGGCCTTCCGCCCGTGATGCGTTCCGCCGGCCGGCGAATAGACCGTGCGCGCGGTTCCGGTCGCCAGCAGGTCGGCCGCATGGAGCGAAGCGCCGCAGGCCGTGGCCGGTCGGCGGAAGATCTCGCCGAACACGGGGTTTCCGCCGCGCCCGATATTGAAGCGCGCGGACGCGTCCTCGTCGATCGCCTGTGCGGCTTCGGCGGCCTGCAAGGCCGCGACGTAGTCGGGATCGTGGAAGCGCGCCAGTTCGTCCGGCGTGGCGGTGGGGCTGTCGACATAGACGTCGTCCGGCAGCCAGCCCAGCGCCCGGCACAGGTCGATGCAGGTCGAAACCCGCGGGATCGCCAGCGGATGGTTCGAGCCGTAGCGCGACCGCCGGTAGATCTCCGAACCGATGAAACGCGCCTGCGCCGCCATGCCATCGAGTTAGTGCCGCTTGCCTTCGCCGTCAACGTGGCGGTATACGGGATGCGTTCGCACGGGGTGCCGGCAATGTGCCGGCTGAGATCACACCCGAGAACCTGATCCGGTTCGTACCGGCGTAGGGATGCGCTCTTGAAGACCGACCGCTCTCCATCCGTATTCGACGTCGACGTCCGTTCCGGCGGCGTTTCCTATGCCGGTGCGAAGCTGTTCGACGGGCTCGACCTGCATCTGGCGACGGGAAGGACCATGTGCCTGCTCGGGCCCTCCGGCGTGGGCAAGAGCACGCTTCTGCGCCTGATCGCCGGCCTCGTGCCCGGCGAGCCGGGAACCCGGATCGAAGCCGGCGACGGCCGGCCTCTCGAAGGGCGTATCGCATGGATGGCGCAGCAGGACCTGCTGTGCCCGTGGCTCGACGTGCGCGGCAACGTGCTGCTCGGCAGCCGGCTGCGCGGCGAACCGGCCGATGCCGCGCGCGCGGATGCGCTGCTCGACGCGGTCGGCCTTTCCGACAAGGCCGGCGCGATGCCGGCCACGCTTTCCGGCGGCCAGCGCCAGCGCGCGGCCCTCGCCCGCACGCTGATGGAAGACCGGCCGCTCGTGCTGATGGACGAACCGTTCGGGGCGCTCGACACCATCACGCGCTGGCGCCTTCAGGAACTCGCCGCCACGCTGCTTGCCGGGCGCACCGTCGTGCTGGTCACGCACGATCCGCGCGAAGCGCTGCGCATCGGCCACGAGATCCGCGTCGTCGCCGGCAGCCCCGCCCGGCTCGGCGCGCCGCTCCGTCCGTCGGGCGTCGTTCCGCGTCCGCTCGAAGCGCCGGATCTGCTCGCCCTCGAAACGCGCCTGATCGGCGAGCTTGCCGGAGCGGCGGCATGATGCGCGTGCTTCGCCCGCTTCTGGTGCTTGCCGGCGTGTGCGCGGCGTGGGAACTCGTCGTGCGCGCGACGGGGGTGCCCCACTACATCCTGCCGGGGCCCGTCCGCGTGGCGAACGCGCTGGCCGCACAGCACGCGTTCATCCTCGAGAATGCGGCGACCACGCTGCTCGAGATGCTGCTCGGCATGCTTCTCGGCGTGGCTTGCGGCAGCGTGTCGGCCCTGCTGCTCGCGCAGTCGCGGGCGGTACGGCGGTGGTTCCTGCCGCTCGTCCTCGCCAGCCAGGCGATCCCGGTCTTCGCGATCGCACCGCTGCTCGTGCTATGGCTCGGCTTCGGCATCGCGTCCAAGGTCGCGGCCGCGGCCCTCATCATCTTCTTTCCCGTCACGTCGGCCTTCTACGACGGGCTGGTGCGCACCGAACGCGGCTGGCTCGATCTCGCGCACGTGATGGGGGCGCGACCGGCCGCGATCCTGCTCCGGCTGCGCGTGCCGGCCGCATTGCCTGCGTTGGCCTCGGGTATCCGCGTCGCCGCGGCCGTCGCACCCATCGGTGCCGTGATCGGCGAATGGGTCGGCGCTTCCGCCGGTCTCGGGTTCCTGATGCTGCAAGCCAACGCGCAGATGCAGGTCGACCTGCTGTTCGCCGCGCTGTCCGTCCTCGCACTCTTCGCCATCGCCTTCTACGCCGCCATCGACCGGCTGCTGCGCCTGCTCGTGCCGTGGCAGCCCGTCACTTCCGATTCCGACTGACCGAAGGAACCAAGCCGATGATCTCCCGCCGCACCGCCCTCGCCTCTGCCCTTGCCGCCCTCGCGGCACCCGCCCTGCTGCGGCCCGCATCGGCGCAAGGCCAACCCTTCACGCTGCTGCTCGACTGGTTCATCAATCCGAACCACGGGCCGATCCTTGCGGCACAGGAACTGGGTTATTTCCGCGAGGCCGGCCTCGCGATGAACATCGTGCCGCCGGCCGATCCGAACGATCCGCCGCGGCTTGTCGCGGCCGGGCGCGGCGACGTCGCGGTCAGCTATCCGCACACGCAGATCCGGCAGGCCGTCGACGATATCCCGACGATGCGCATCGGCGCGCTGATCGACACGCCGCTGTCGACGATCACCGTCCTTGCGGACGGTCCGATCCGGACGCTTGCCGATTTCCGCGGCCGGAAAATCGGCTATTCGATCTCCGGCATCGAGGGGGCCCTGCTGCGCACGATGCTTGCGACCGCCGGCGTGGGTGCGAACGAGATCGAGCTCGTCAACGTCAATTTCTCGCTATCGCCGGCGTTGCTGGCCAGGCGCGTGGACGGCGTGATCGGCGCGTTCCGGAATTTCGAACTTTTCCAGCTCGAGATCGAAGGATCGAAGGGACGCGCCTTCTTCCTCGAGGAGCACGGCGTGCCCACGCACGACGCGCTCACCTTCGCGGCCAACCGCGAACGCGCGCGTGCGGGCGATCCGCGCCTGCGCGCCTTCCTCGACGCGGTCGAGCGCGGCGCGCTCTACTGTACGAACAATCCGGAGGCCGCGTGGGGGCTGTTCGTCAAGGGGCGCGGCCAGCTCGACAACGAACTGAACCGCCGGGCGTGGCGCGCGAGCGTGCCGCGCTTCGCGAAGGCGCCGGGTGCCGTCGACAGGGCGCGCGAGCTACGCTTCGCGCGGTTCCTGCACGCGAACGGCATCATTCCGCGCATCCCGCCCGTCGACAGCTTCGTCGCCCAGCTTGCCTGATCCGGGCGAAGCGGCCGCCTCGATGCGCGCCAGGGCTTCGCGCGTCTCGAGCTGGCGGCGCCACATCTGCGCGTAGACGCCGTCGGCAGCGAGCAGGCCCGCATGCGTGCCGCGCTCGACCACACGGCCTTTCTCCAGCACGACGATCTGGTCGGCATCCACCACCGTCGACAGCCGGTGCGCGATCGTCAGCGTCGTGACGCCCGCCGATATCTGGCGCAGCGATTCCTGGATCGCCTTCTCCGTGCGCGTGTCGAGGGCGCTGGTCGCCTCGTCGAACACGAGCAGCTTGGGCCGCTTCAGGATCGTGCGCGCGATCGACACGCGCTGGCGTTCGCCGCCCGAAAGCTTCAGGCCGCGTTCGCCCACGCGCGTCGCGTATCCGTCGGGCAGCGACAGCACGAAGTCGTGGATACGCGCGAGCTTCGCGGCCTCTTCCACCTCTTCCTTCGTCGCCGACGGACGCCCGTAGGCGATGTTGTAGAAGATCGTGTCGTTGAACAGCACCGTATCCTGCGGAACGATGCCGATCGCCGCGCGCACCGAAGCCTGCGTCACGTCGCGCAGATCCTGCCCGTCGATCTTCACGGCACCGTCGGTCACGTCGTAGAAGCGGAACAGCAGACGCGAGATCGTCGACTTCCCCGCTCCCGACGCGCCGACGATGGCGAGCGTCTTGCCGGGCGGCACGTCGAGGTCGACGCCTTCCAGGATCGTGCGGCGCGGATCGTAGCCGAACGTCACGTTCTCGAACCGTACGTGCCCGCCGGTCGCCTGAAGGTCGACCGCGCCGGGGCTGTCCAAGACCTCGGCGTTCGCATGCAGCAGCTTGAACATCGACTGCATGTCGATCAGCGCCTGCCGGATCTCGCGATAGACCATGCCGAGGAAGTTGAGCGGCAGGTAGAGCTGGATCAGGTAGGCGTTGACCATCACGAACCCGCCGACGGTCATCGCACCTGCCGCCACGTCGAAAGCCGCAAGCAGCATCACCAGCGTCAGGCCGATGGCGATGACGAAGCCCTGCCCCACGTTGAGGATCGACAGCGACGTCTTCGACAGGACCGCCGCGCGCTCGTAGGCGTCGAGCGAGCGGTCGAAGCGGCGGGCCTCGTGCGCCTCGTTGCCGAAATACTTGACGGTCTCGTAGTTGAGCAGGCTGTCGATCGCCTTGGTCGACGCTTCGCCTTCGGCCTCCAGCATCGCGCGCCGGTAGCGCAGCCGCCAGGCCGTGATCGCGAACGTATAGGCGACGTAGAGTCCGATCGTGACGAAAGTCACGGCGGCGAAGCGCCAGTCGTAGAGATACCAGAGGATGCCGCAGACCATCATGATCTCCAGCAGCGTCGGCACGACCTGGAAGAGCATGAAGTGCAGCAGGTTCTCGATGCCGGCCGTTCCGCGCTCGATCGCGCGGTTGAGTCCGCCGGTCTGCCGGTCGAGATGGAAGCGCAGCGACAGGAGATGCAGGTGCTGGAACGTCTCGAGCGCCACCTTGTGCATCGCCTGATGCGCGACGCGCGCGAACACGATCTCGCGCAGCTCGTTGAAAGCCTGCGAAAGGACGCGCGCCCCGCCATAGGCCAGCACGATGCCGACGGGCACAACCACTGCGGCACCGCCGGCATTCGACAGCGCGTCGACCGCATAGCGGTAGAAGAGCGGCACGACGATCGTCGCGAGCTTGGCGCCGACCAGCAGCACGATCGCCGCCACGACGCGCATGCGGACGTCCGGCCGGTCCTTCGGCCAGAGATACGGCAGCAGCCGCGCCACCGTCCGGACCTCCTGGTCGGCGACGCCCGGCACATGCAACGGATCGGAGGGACTCACTCTGCGCATCGGACCAATCTAGGCACGCGAAAACACGATTACTAGTCCGCCGCCTGGCCCGATGCGCCGGCACCGGTATCGAGATGGCGCAGGACGACGGCAAGCAGCGCTTCCTTGCGGAACGGCTTGGAGATGAAATCGTTCATGCCCGCGGCGATCGCCGCCTCGCGGTCGGTCTCGAACGCGTTGGCGGTCACGGCCACGATGGGTACCGCCGCGGCATTCCCGTCGAGCGCCCGGATGGCGGCGGTTGCCGCGTACCCGTCCATCTCCGGCATGTTGACGTCCATCAGGATCAGGTCGTAGGGCGCGACGCGCTGCGCCTCGACCGCCTCCAGCCCGTTGCCCGCGGTGTCCACGCGCAGGCCCAGCGGCTCGAGCATCGCCGAAACGATCAGGCGGTTCGTCTGGTTGTCCTCGGCCAGCAGGATGCGCAGCGGCCGGTTGCGCATGCGCGCCAGCCGCTCGATCTCGTTCGCCCAGTCGACATTGCCGGGCTTGGCGTCCGATTCCTCGCTCGCCGGCTGCAGCAGGACGTCGAACAGGAAGACGCTGCCGCTGCCGGGAACGCTCTCCGCGCGCAGTTCGCCGCCCATGCGCGCGACCAGCCGGCGCGAAATGGCAAGGCCCAGGCCCGTGCCGCCGAAGCGGCGCGCGATCGATCCGTCGAGCTGCTCGAACTCGCGGAACAGGCGCGGCAGGCGGTCGGCGGGAATGCCGATGCCGGTATCGCGGACCGAAAACCAGCCTCGGATCCGCCCGTCCGGCTGCACGCGCGCCGACGCCTCGACGCGCACGCCGCCCTGCTCGGTGAACTTGATCGCGTTGGAAAGCAGGTTGAGCAGCACCTGGCGCAGGCGGCCCGGGTCGCCGCGCAGGCGCTGGGGCACCTCGCCGTCCATCTGCCATTCGAGCGTCAGGTTCTTGGCCTTGGCGCGCGCGGCGACGATCTCGATCGTCGAACGCACCAGCGCGTTGAGGTCGAAGGCCAGGTCCTCGAACTCCAGCCGGCCCGCCTCCAGCTTCGAGAAGTCGAGCACGTCGTTGATGATCTGCAGCAGCGCGTCCGACGCGTCGCGGATCGACTGGACGTAGAGCCGCTGCTGGGAATCCAGCGACGTGTCGAGCAGCAGGCTCGCCATGCCCATCACGCCGTTGATCGGCGTGCGGACCTCGTGGCTCATCGTCGCGAGGAAGCGGGACTTGGCGTCGCTCGCCGCCTCGGCCGTTTCCTTCGCCTGCGTCAGCGCGCGGGTCGCGGCGATGTCGGCGGTCACGTCCTGGAGCAGGTGGATCTCGCCGCCCGACGCGGTCGAGAAGCCGATCACGCGGATCGTCCGCCCGTCGGCGAGATGGCGGTCGAACGGGATCCCGCCGCGCACGACGAAGGACAGCCGCTCGGCGACCCAGGTTTCGGCGCCTTCGGGCGGCACGCCGAACATCGGCGCCGCCGCATGCAGATGCATCAGGTCGTAGGCGAGCATGCCGACCTCGATCTGACCGCGCACGTGCGGGTACATCTCCTCGTACTTGCGGTTCCACATCAGCACGCGCCGGCTCGCGTCGAACATGACGAAGGCGTCGCGCAGCGCCTCGATGCCGTCGCGCAGCGTGCGTTCGCTGTCTTCGGCGCGGATCTTCGCGATGGCGAGCGCCTGGCGGGCCTCCATCTCTTCGGTCATGTCGCGGCCCGAGCCGCGATAGCCGGCGAACTTTCCGTCCTCGTCGAAGATCGGCTTGCCGCTGATCGACAGATAACGGCGGCGCCCGATCGGATCGAAGCGCTCGTAGCGGAAGTCGCGGAACGCCTCGCGCCGCTCGAGCTGGGCGCGGTGCGCCGTCCAGCCGCTCTCGTCGACGCCCATCACGCCGAGCTCGTCGCGCCGCATGCCGTACCGCGATTCCGGCTGCGAACCGGCCAGGCGGTAGTTGGAGTCCGACAGGAACGTGAAGCGCAGATCGGCGTCCTGTTCCCAGAACCAGTCGGCGGTCGTCTCGGCGAAGTCGCGGAAGCGCCGTTCCCGGTCGAGGATCGCGTGCTGGGCCGATTCCAGCTCGTCGAGGCGCCGGCGCAGCAGCCAGGCCATCGCCAGCACCGCGAAGGTGGCGAGCGACCCGACCGCGACGACCGGTACGTCGAAGCTGCGGCCGTGCGCGGCCGCATCGGCCGACGCGTGCTCGACGAAGATCGCGACTGACCAGTCGTCCACCCATTCGAAAGCCGAGAACCGGTCCACGCCGTCGACCGGGCTCTTCGCCTGCAGGATCGCGCCGCCCTCGGCGACCAGGACCGGCCATGCCGCGTGCGCGCGCAGGTCGGCCGGGCCGTCGTCGACGCGGCCGCCGCTGGAAATCCGGATGCGCGTCATCCCGTCGCGCCCGACGAGACCGATGGCGCCGTCGCTGCCCAGTTCGACGGCGTGCGCGATCGCGAGCAGGCGCGTGGGCACGATCGACACGACGACGACGCCGGCGAACGATCCGTCGGGCCGCACGATGCGGCGCGACAGCGGGATCGAACTGTTGTTCGAAAGCTTGCTGACGCGCGGCAGGCCGAGGAACGGCGCGTCGTCGCGCGCGTCGCGGTGGAAGACGAAAAAGTCCCGGTCGGCCACGTTGCCGGCGGCGGCCCCCGCGATCGCCACGACGTCGCCCGCGGCATCGGCATGGGCGACGAAATCGACCAGTCCGGGGGCCGAGGCGGCCAGATGCGCGAGCAGCGCCCCGTCCAGGCCCGGCGAGCGGCCGGCGAACGAGACGGCAAGCTGGGCGATGCGATCGACGGATTCGAGCGTGCGCCCGACGCTTTCGCGCGCCAGGCGGCACGTCTCGACGAGGGTGGCCGTCGCCGCCTCGCGCGAGTGCAGTCTCTGGGAATAGAGAGCCGCCGCCGCCGCGATCCACACGAGGCAGACCATCGCCAGCGCCACCGTCTGGACCCGGCCCACGCGAAGCTGCGCGAAAGAGGCCCGGTGCGGAACGCTCATGATTGATGCACCCGCATTCTCCCCCGCTCGCGCCGAGGATAGGCTTTCGAGCCTATCCGGGCAAGTTCGGACATGGCGGCTCACTTGCGCGCCGGATGCCCCTCCGCTACAACCCGTCCGACAGGGAACGGCGCGAAAGCATCGCATTTCAGCGCCGCCGCAAGGCACAAATCGGGAGGAATGCATGACGATCCAGAACCTCAATCGCCGTTCGCTTCTGCAGTATTCGGCCGCCGCAGCAGCACTCGCCGGCATCCCCGGTGCCGCGAGCGCGCAGGCCATCGACCGCCTTCGCATGTACATCCCCGCCGCACCGGGCGGCGGCTGGGACCAGACCGGCCGCTCGATGGAGCAGGTGATGCGCGCGGCCGGCATCATGCAGAACTTCCAGTTCGAGAACGTGCCGGGTGCCGGCGGTGCGGTCGGCCTTCCGCGCTTCCTCGCCATGCGCGGCCAGAGCGACATGCTGATGGTCGGCGGCATGGTGATGGTCGGCTCGCTGATCGCGAACAAGAGCCCGGTCAAGATCACCGACGCGACCGCGATCGCGCGCCTGACGGGCGAATTCCAGGTCGTCGTCGTGCCGCCCAACTCGCCGCACAAGGACATGAAGAGCCTCGCCGCCGTCGTGAAGGCGAACCCGGGTTCGGTGTCGTGGGCCGGCGGCTCGGCCGGCGGCACGGACCACATCCTCGTCGGCATGGTCGGCCAGGCGCTGGGCGTGGAGCCCAAGGCGATGAGCTACGTGGCGTTCTCCGGCGGCGGTCCCGCCCAGGCGGCGATCCTCGGCGGGCAGACGACCTGCGGCGTTTCCGGCTGGGGCGAGTTCTCCGAGCAGGTCAAGGCCGGGCGCCTGCGCGCCATCGCGATCTCGGCGCCGACGCGCCAGCCCGGCATCGACGTGCCGACGCTGATCGAGCAGGGCATCAACGTGGAGCTCTTCAACTGGCGCGGCGTGTTCGCCACGCCGGGCGTGAGTGCCGCCCAGCGCACCGCCCTTCTCGGCCTCGTCGACCGCATGGCGAAGAGCAGCCAGTGGAAGGACGAATGCGCCAAGCGCGACTGGACGCAGATCTACCAGTCGGGCGACGAGTTCTCGAACTACGTGAAGGCCGAAGTGACGCGCATCGAAGGCGTGCTGCGCGGCCTGGGTCTCGCGACCTGACGCGAAGGCGCGGACGACGGATGGCGGCGCGGGTCGGGGGCGGCCCGCGCCGTTTCGTTTGGGGGGACGACGGGGAATGTCAACACGGTTAACGCCTGAGTTCTGGTGCGGCATCGCCGTGCTCGCCTTCGCCGCAACGGTCGGCTACGAGGCCTCGCTGATCCCCACGTCGGTCTATGCGCGCGTCGGCCCGCAGGTGGTGCCGTTCGCGGTCGCCGGCGGGCTCGGCCTGCTGGGCGTCGTGCTGCTGTTCCAGAACGCGCGCGGAAGCTGGAACACGGCCGACGATCCGGAACTGACGCTGCCGGTCGACTGGCGCAGCGCGCGTTGGCTGCTGCTGGGCCTGGCGCTCAACGTTTCGCTGATCGCCGACGCGGGCTTCATCCTCGCCTCGGCCCTGCTGTTCGCGTGCACCGCGCGCTGCTTCGGCAGCGGCCGGCCGCTCAAGGATTTCGCGGCGGGGATCGTCCTTTCCGCCGTCGCGTATTTCGGTTTCTCCAGAGGGCTGGGCATCAATATCGGCGCCGGGCCCATCGAGGCGCTTTTCTAGGATGGACACGCTCGCATCGCTCGCCGCGGGTTTCGCCGTGGCGCTCACGCCGACCAACCTGCTGTTTGCGCTGCTCGGCACGTTCCTCGGCACGGCCATCGGCGTGCTGCCGGGCCTGGGGCCGGCGCTGACGATCGCGCTGCTGCTGCCGATCACGTTCAAGGTCGACGCGACGGGCGCCTTCATCCTGTTCGCGGGCATCTACTACGGCGCCATGTACGGCGGCTCGACGACGTCGATCCTGCTCAACACGCCGGGCGAGAGTGCGACCATCGTCACCGCCCTCGAAGGCAACAGGATGGCCAAGCGCGGGCGCGCGGGTGCGGCCCTCGCCACGTCGGCCATCGGCAGCTTCGTCGCCGGCACCATCGGCACGATGGGCATCACGTTCCTTGCGCCCATCGTCGTGGAACTGGCGCTGAAATTCGGCCCGGCCGAATATTTCTGCCTGATGGTGCTGGCCTTCGTGACCGTGTCGGCCGTGCTCGGCAATTCAACGTCGCGCGGGCTCACGTCGCTGTTCTTCGGCATCTGGCTCGGCCTCATCGGCATCGACCTGCAGACCGGCCAGCCGCGCTTCACGTTCGGCCTGCTGGAGCTGCTCGACGGCATCAACGTGATCGTCGTCGCGGTCGGCCTGTTCGCGGTCGGCGAGACGCTGTGGCTCGCCTCGCGCCACGCGCACGGCAAGGACGAACTGCTGCCGCTGTCCGGCTCGCTGTGGATGACGCGCGAGGAATGGAAGCGCAGCTGGAAGCCGTGGTTCCGCGGCACCGG
>JAEUKY010000387.1 GCA_016794005.1 Rhodospirillales bacterium | reverse complement strand
GTCGCCTTCCTTGATGTCGCGGTCGTCGCCGAAGATGACGACGCCGACATTGTCGGTCTCGAGGTTGAGGGCCATGCCCTTGATGCCGCCCGGGAACTCGACCATCTCGCCCGCCTGGACGTTGTCGAGGCCGTAGACGCGGGCAATACCGTCACCCACCGAGATGACCTGCCCGACCTCGGCGACGTCGGCCGACGTGTCGAACTTGGCGATCTGGTCCTTCAGGATGGCGGAAATCTCGGCGGCGCGGATGGACATTGACTCGTTCTCCGATGGAAATCAGGCCCGACCCGCGAGGGTCAGGTGAAGACGCTTGAGTTGGCCCTGCAGCGAGGCGTCGACGAGGCGGGAACCCACCTTCACCTTCAGCCCGCCCAGAAGCTTGGGATCGACCTTGAGGTCGAGCGTGACCTTGCGGCCGGCGGCGGCGCGAAGCTTCGCTTCGAGTTCGCCGATGCGCGCGGGCGACAGCGCCACGGCCGAGACGACCTCGGCGACCGTTTCGCCGCGCGCTTCGGCGAGCAGGGCGCGATACTGCTTGGCGATCGCCGGGAAATCCGCGAGGCGGCGGTTGCGCGCCAGCGTGCCCACGAAGCGGCGCACGAGATCGCCAATACCCAGATTGGCCATCACGGCGAGCACGGCCTTTTCCTGGGCCGCGCGCGGCAGCAGCGGACTGTTCGTCACGCGCTTCAGCTCGGGCACGGCCGCGAGAGCTTCTTCGAAGGTCTTGAGATCGCCCGCGACGGCGTCGAGCCATTGCGGATTGGCGAGTTCGTACAGTGCGCCCGCGTAGCGTTGGGCGATTCCGGCGGAAGAGGCGTTTTTCGAGGCCACGCGCGGTCCCTTGGTCGGCGGTCCGTTTTCCGCTTCCGGCCCGCCCCGGACGGGCCAGCCAACCTCGCGGAAAACAACAGGAAAACGGCGAACGAAATGGGTATTCCGTTCGGCTGCGGGCGATTAGCTAACACAGGCATTTCGCCGATGCAATAAGGGCGGCGAAAAAGCTGCGGGTTATCCACGGAAGCCCGAAAAACCGGGCTTTCAGGAACGCCGCTTGGGCACGAACTTCACGCCCGGCAGCCCCTCGAAATGGCGGTCGCAGGTAAGGATTTCAGCCCGGTGGGCACGGGCGGTGGCGTAGACCACGGCGTCGGCCATCGCCAGCTTGTGCGCGGCCCCCAATTCCGCCGCCAGCAGCGCCGTGCGCGAATCGAGAGGGGCCACGCGGCAGGTTCCCGTGAAGGCGATCACCCGGTCGGCCTTGGCCTCGCCCGCCTCGCGCGCGAGCCATTTGGCCAGTTCGTACTGGACGATGGTCGGAACCAGCCAGTTCGCGGCCGACGGCAGCTCCGGCGCCACGGTCATCCCGGCAGGCGACCCAAGCAGCCATTCGATCCACGCGGACGTATCGACGAGACGCATCAGAAGCGGTCGGACCGGTCCCGGTAATCCTTCGACTTGGCCCCGCGCGCCAGCCCGGCCAACGCGTCGCGCGACGGAACCGGAACCAGCAGCAGCCCGTCGCCCTTCGGCACGAAGGCGAAGCGCTGGCCGGCCTTCCACTGCCGCGCCGCGCGCACGGCCTTCGGGATCGAGATCTGGAACTTCGACGAGAGCGTCGCCATGGCGTCGGTTGTCATACGTTTCTCCGATCGATCAAGAGAACGTAAGAAATTATCATGGATCTGCGGCGCCGGAAACGACCTACATGAAGCTGTACGGATCGACGTCGATCTGGACGCGGATGTCGTTCGGAATCCGGGTCTGGGCGAGCCACGAATCGACGATTTCCTGGAGGTTCGCCTCGCGCCCGGTCTTGACCAGCAGGCGGCGCCGGTGGCGGCCGCGCAGGATCGCCATCGGGGCCGGGGCCGGCCCCAGCACGCTGATTCCGGGCGCTTTCGGCGCGGTCTGGCCCAGCCGGCGGGCGAGCCGTTCGACCAGCCCCTCGTCCTCGCCCGCGACGATGATCGCGGCGATCCGCCCGAAAGGCGGCCAGCCGTGGCGCTGGCGGTCGGCGCGTTCGGCCGCGAGGAAGCGCGCCCGGTCGCCGCCGACCAGCGCCTTCATCACCGCGTGCTCGGGCATGTGCGTCTGCAACAGCACGCGGCCCGGCCGCTCGGCCCGCCCCGCCCGGCCCGACACCTGGTGGAGAAGCTGCCACGTGCGCTCGGCCGCGCGCAGGTCGCCGCCCGACAGACCCAGATCGGCGTCGACGATGCCGACCAGCGTCAGCAGCGGGAAATGGTGGCCCTTCGCGACGATCTGGGTGCCGACGAGGATGTCGATCTCGCGCGCGGCCATCCGGCGCACGAATTCCCCGGCCGCCGCCGGGCCCGTCACGGTATCTGACGTCATCACCTCGATCTTCGCGTCCGGAAACAGGGCGCGCGCTTCTTCCGCCACGCGTTCCACGCCCGGCCCGCACGCGACGAACGAATCCTCGGCCGTGCAGGACGGGCACTGGCGCGGCAGCGACGCGCTGTAGCCGCAATGGTGGCATTGCAGGCGCCCGTGCAGGCGATGCTCGACCAGCCAGGCCGTGCAGCTCGGGCATTGCAGCCGGTGCCCGCACGCCCGGCAAAGGGTGAGCGGCGCATAGCCGCGCCGGTTCAGGAACAGCATCGACTGTTCGCCTGCGGCGAGCGCTTCGCCCAGTGCCGCGCGC
>JAEUKY010000366.1 GCA_016794005.1 Rhodospirillales bacterium | reverse complement strand
GGTCGTGCCGAAATACTTGTTCGCCCCTTCCAGCCGCGAGGCGAGGTTAACCGTGTCGCCCATGACGGTGTAGTTGAAGCGCTTCTTCGAGCCGATATTGCCGACGAGTGCGCGCCCGCTGTTGAGACCGATGCGCGCCTTGAGCCGGTGGCCGAGGAACGGCCGGGCCGGATCGTCGTTCATCGCGGCGAGCTTCGCGTTGCAGGCGAGGGCCGCCTCCACCGCGCGCCGCGCATGCGCCGGGTCGTCCATCGGGGCGCCGAACACCGCGACGATCGCGTCGCCGATATACTTGTCGACGAATCCGCCATGGGCCTCGACGATGTCGGTCATCGCCGAGAGATACATGTTCATCACCTGCACGAGCTGCTGGGGCGTGAGGCCTTCGGACAGGCCGGTGAAGCCAGCCACGTCGGAGAACATCACCGTGATCTCGCGTTCTTCCCCGCCCAGCTCCGGCGGGGCCTGTGCGGCCATCAGCCGGTCGACCATCGCGGGGGCAAGATAGAGCCCGAAGCTGCGCCGCAGCAGCCGCTTGTCCTTGTCCGCCACCGCGAAGCGGTAGCCGAGCAGGGCCGCACCCGCGAGGAACGCGGCGGCAAGTGCCGTCAGGAACGGCCAGACGAGGGCGGCCTGGAGTGCGGCGACGCTCGCACCCGTCCAGACCAGCGCCAGTCCGGCGAAGGCGGCGACGAACGTCGTCGCGGGCAAGGCGAGGGCCGCCGCCGCCGTGGCGGCGAGCAGCAGGGCCGCCGCCAGCCCCTCGCCGATCCGGCCCAGTTCGCGAAGCCCGCCGCCGCGCAGCAGGTTGTTGACGAACGTCGCGTGGACGAACACGCCGGGGATCGCGTCGCGCACCACGTCGTCGCGCACGATGTCGGTGCGCGCGGGCAGCGCGCAGCGCGCGCCGAAGGCGGCCCCTTCCGGCCCGGTCATGAAGCGGCGCGAGGTGAGCTTGCGGTCCTCGACGTCCAGCACCGTGCCGACGAACACGACCTTGTCCTTGAAGTGTTTCGCGAAGAAATCGGCGTCGCCCTTCTCGACGCAGGCGCGCAGGTCGGCCAGCGAGAAGGCCGGGATGTCGGCCCCACCGCCCTCGAAATCGAGCGGCATCGCGTTGGCGGCCGATCCGGGGATGCGCTTGCCCGCGAACCACACGCCGTCGGCGCGGATTTCCGGTTCGGCCTTCTTCGCGCGCGCGGCGACCTCCAGCCCAAGCGAAGCCTGCTTCGCCCCGCCGTCGAGATCGAGGAACAGCGGGGCCCGCCGGATCGCCTCGTCGGGGTCGCGGAACAGGTTCGTCGTGCGGATATTGGCATCGTGGCCGACCGCAATGCTCTGGCCGCGGAAGGGCAGGATTGGCGAAGCGCCATGCTGCACCTTGCCCAGGATCACGCGGCCCTCGCGCGCACCCGCGCGCAGGGCGCGCAGCCAGTCGCGCTCGAAACCGGGGATGTGCCGTTCGACCGACGTCGGGAAGATCACGTCGAACGCGACGACGGCGGCCCCGGCATCGAGCACGGCGCCCAGCACCGGGGCGATCTCGCGCGGCCAGAAGGCCTGCGGCACGTCGGCGAAGGGCGGCGTGCGGTACGTCTCCTCGTCGAGTGCCACCACCACGCTCGGCGAAGCCGCCGCATCGTGACGCGGCCCGAAGGCGAGATGGCGAAGCGCGAAGGTCAGGTCGAGCGAGACGCCGCGCAGGCCGTCGGCCGGCGGCGAAGCGACCGCCAGCGCGCCGATCAGCACGGCCGCCAGTGCTGCGCCGAAAGCCTGCCGCTTCACGGGCGCTAGAGCCGGATGAGCCGGCTCAGCAGCGGCGCCTGTCCGGTGCGCGCCTCGGCATCGACCTTGAACACGATGTTCCGCTCGCCGACCGACAGGCGATAGACGCCGCCGGGGGCAAGGGCGCGATCCGCCTTGGCCAGATCGTAGAAGCTGCCGCGCGTCAGCTGCTGGGCCGGCACGTCGAAGGCCATCGGCTCGCCCGGCTGGTCGAGCCTGGCGATCGACACGCGCCCGCCGCCCTTGATGTCGAGCACCGGCGACACGCCGTAGATCGTCATCTCGGGGGCCGCCGCCGCGGCCGCGGGGCGCGGCGGGGCGCGGAACACCATCACGCCCGACTTCGCCGCCTGGTCGGAGGAAAGCCGCATCTTGCCCGCGTCGCACGGCGTCTTCTCGCGCCGCACGGTGCCGCCGGCCACGCTCGACTGTTCGGTGCCGACCGTGACGGTGCCGCCCCTGATCGTCTCGCGCCAGCACGACTTGAGATAGCCCAGCACCAGCTCGTCGCCCGCTCCCAGCTTCACGACGCGGCCGGCCTCGACGTAGTCCATGAAGTCGACGTCGAGCTTGCCCTTCGCATCCTCGACGATCGCGACCGGATCGGCGGCGAAGGCTGGGGCGGCGGCGAGGGAGAGAAGGAGGGCGAGAACGCGTTGCATCTGGATATATCTCCGGCGTTTCCTACTTGAACGTGATCTCGGTCGCCTTGCCTTGCACGTCGGTGAAGACGGCCTGCACGTGCCTGTCCTTGCCTTTCATGACGACCCTTCCGCTCATAACCGTCCGCTTCTGGTCGCCGATCCGGCCGCACAGGATCTCGATTTCCGCAAACGTGCCGTCGTCGCCGACCGGGCCCATGCCGCCGCAGGTGCCGCCCGCGGCGCGCGGTCCCGCGGGATCCATCGGCGCATTGAGACTGATCGCGCCGGGCGCAACGGTGGCGTACCCGCGCGTGCTGAAATTGGCGACGACGCCCGGCGGGATATTCGCCGAATAGAGACCGTTATATGCGCTGCCGGTGCCGGCCGTCGGAGCTGCCGCGGCGACCTGCGGGGGCGGGGCGGCCGGCGCCGGGGCCGGCGCGCCTGCCGTGCGTGCGGCGGTCTGCTGCTGGCGCGCGGACTCGAGATTGGCCACGCGCGCGCGCGCGATCGGCGCGAAGGTGCCGGTCGGATAGGTGTCGAGATAGGCGCGAAGCTCGGCCGGATCGCTCGATCCCTTGACCGAGTCCCAGAACATCGCCTCGCGGTCGACGGCCGGTGCCGGCATCGCCGCCGCGGGTGCCGTCGTCTGGAGTGCGGCCGGCTGGAAATAGAAATCGCCGGTCAGCGACGAGGCTTCCCACGGCACCTGCGCGCCGTTGGACGCGCGCGCCACGCCGACGCGGACCTGCTTGAACACGTCCTCGACCTTCAGCCCCGGCTGGGCCAGCGCCTTCAGCAGTTCCTGCGTATAGAGTCCGTTCGATCCCTCGCCGTCGGCCGCGACCTTACCGGGCGACGTCGCATAGGCGATCATCGTGCCCTCGGGCGCGTTGATCTGCGCGAGCCCGCCGCCGACCGACCGGAAGCGCCGCTCGAACGGATTGTTCCGGCATGCGTCGAGGATGACCATGCTGACGCGCGCGCGCGCCGCCGCCATCTGGTCGAGCACGGCTTCCACGTCCAGCGTTTCCAGCCGCACGCGCTGCTCGGACGTGATGCGCGCGTCGGTCGGGATCAGGTAGTTGCGCCCCTGCACCTGCATGCCGTGCCCGGCGAAGAAGAACAGCGCGGTGTCGCCCTCGCCGAGCTTCTCGCCGAAATCGGCGACGATCTCGTTCATCTGGGCCTTCGTCGCGTTCTCCTTCAGCAGCACCTCGAAGCCCTGCCGGCGCAGCGTGCCGGCGATGGCGCGCGCGTCGTTGGCGGGGTTCTTCAGCGGCGCTTCGGCATAGGCGCCGTTGCCGATCACCAGCGCCACCTTCTTTGCTGCCCACGCCGGCGAGACCGCGACGAATGCGGCCGCCAGCGCCAGAAACGCGATTCTGTTCCGGAACGATTTCAGCATGGCCAATTCCCCGGAAATTCCGGCGCTCTTTCCAAGCTCAGGGCGATATTAAACTTTCCCGCCATGTGCCGACAGTGATCTAGCTCACTCCCGAGCGCTCGAATTCCCAGCATCGATTACCCCGATACCCTTCCCGGTACGCATGGAAGGTGCCCGGAAGGCGGGTGCCCTAGTTGAGCGGCGCCACTTCCGCCGACGGCGCGCCGGCCGCGGTGCGCACGGTGAAGCCGCCGTCGGCACGCCGGACGACGGTGAAACACCGCTCCTCGCGGTTGTTGAAGCGGTTCCATTTCGTGCAGTAGCCGGTCGGGGTGGTCTTCCAGACGCCTTGGTCGGTTGCGGCACCCGTCGCGTGGACCGTCAGATCCTTCCGGAAAACCAGCTGCATCCGGTTGCCGTTCGGCAGCGTGGCGTCCAGCCGCTTGTCGCCCCAGCTTGCCAGAATCTCGTCGCCGGACAGGCTCTGCGCCTGCGCCGGCAGGGCGACGAGAACAGCTCCGGCGCAAAGCGCTGCAAAAAACCTCGATCGCATCCCGTCTCTCCCCTACCTGGCTTCCGCGGTCTGGCGCGCGCCGCTGCCGCCGTCGCCCACCAGGGCGAAGGGCGCCCAGAAGATGGGATGGCTGTAGGCGAAGACGGTCTGCCGGCTTGCCGGATCGACGTAGCCGGCCCCGTCGATCAGGGCGGCCATCGCCTGCTGCAGCGCCGTCGCGCGGGCGAGGTTCGGGTCCTTCGCCTGCCGGCCGAACAGGTCGGTCGTCAGCACGCGCGCACTCGTCGTCTCGACCGGCCAGTTCGTCACCAGCAGGGCGCGGGTTCCCGCGTAGAAGAACGCCCGGCCAAGCCCCGAGACCGCCTCGGCCCCCGCACCGTCGCCGGTCGCCGTGTTGCAGGCCGACAGCACCACCCAGTCCGCGTTGAGCCGCAGGCCCAGCACTTCGTCCAGCGTCAGCAGCCCGTCGCCGTCGATGTCGGCCACGTTGGGCGCCGACAGCGCGAGAGCGGGCTGGGCAAGGCCGTTGAGATCGCCCGGGATCAGCCCGTGCGTGGCGAACATCACGACGCGCCGGTTCGACAGGTCCATCGTCTTGACGTTGCGCTCGTTGGCCGCCGCACCCAGGAACACGTCCGACGCGTCGGCGTTCAGCGCAAGCGCGATGCCCTTCACCTCGTCCGACGTGTCGGGCAGGCGCGGCAGCATCGCCAGTTCCGCGCTGTCCACGTTCGCGGTCGCCGGCGCGTTGCGCCGCACCAGCTTGATCCCGCGCGTGGTCAGGCCGCGCGTGGTCAGCTGCGCCACCTGCTGCGTGGCGGCCTCGGCCTTCGCCTCGGCCATCTGTTCGGCGCTGAACCACGGATCGCCGAAGCCGGCGAACGCCTTGCGGTTGGCCGGGGCCGCCGGCAGGCTGCGCAGCGTGGCGAGCGAGGCGACCGACGGCAGCTGCGTGATGCCGGCCTTGCGCACGAGGAAGGGCACCTTCTTGTACGCCGAGAACAGCGCATCGCCCTCGCGTTCGGCGACGAGCTGGGTGGGCTCGGTCACCAGCACCGCGAAGGGAAGCTGGCCCAGCACGTCGTGCGGCACGACCAGCAGCGAGCCGGCGTTCGCGAAGCCCGCCTCGACCGGCTTCAGCAGGTCGTTGTACAGCCTGTTCGACAGCGCCACGTCGAAGGCCGGGATGTCGCCCAGCGACGCCGCGTTCGGGTCCAGCGCCTTGCGCAGGTCGGCCACCGTCTGCGCCATCGCCTTGCGCCCGATATTCGTCGCCGCGAACGCGACCGCGCCCGACTGCGGCACCGCCCACACGAAGGTCTGTTCCTGTCCCACATAGGTCGCGATCAGCGATTCGCCGGGCCGCAGGGACCGGCGAATCGCCTCGACCGTCGCGGGGCGCGGGTCGATCAGGTTCACGTAATCGGGAAAGCGCCGCTCGATCTCCTGCCGGATCGCGGCGCGCGCGGCGCGAAGCTGGTCGATCTGCGTGCGCAGCGTGCGCACCGTCGTGTCGTCGCGCTCGGGGGCGGCCAGCACGTTGGTCAGCAGGCCCTGCAGCGCGCCGACCTGCTTCTGCGTGTCCTGCTCCTGGCGCACGAACTCCGCCAGTGCGGGATCGGCCGCCGCCGCGCGCGCCGAACTCTGCGCCAGCGCCCGCTGCACGCCCTGCCCGCGGATCGCGTCCGCAAGGCGGAACGATTCCTCCGCCGCTCCCGCACGCCCCGACGCCGCAAGCGAACGCATCGCGGCTTCGAACACGACGCGAAGCTGGCTGTCGCGCCCGGCCGAGCCGCCTTCCTCGTCGTCCGACTGGCGCGAGGTCTGCAGCAGCACCGGGATCGCCGCGTCGAACTCGGCCAGCGCGCCGGCATTGTCGCCCAGCCGCGACTTCGCGGCCCCCAGCATGCCGCGGCTCGTCGCCGTGTCCCAGTGGCGTTCGCCCAGCGTCTGCACGTTGCGCGCGACGACGTTCGCCAGCACGCGGCGCGCCTCCTCGGCGTTGCCGCCGCGCAGCGACACCATGCCCCAGTGCGCGTTGGTGTCGAACGCGGCGCGCAGCACGTCGGGATTGTTCGCCATGCGCCGGCGCAGGTCCTCGTAGGTCGCGGCGGCGGCCTGCCATTCGCCCTGCTGGCTCTGCGCGCGCGCGATCTGGCGCAGGGCCCGCCCGTAGGCGCCCGATGCCGGATCGATCTTCATCTGCTCGAGCGAATCGACCGCGACGCGGCCGAGCCGCAGCGCCTCGGCATGGCGGCCCTGCTCGAGCAGGATGTCGCCGAGCCCGACGATCGCCATGACCGTTTCGGGCGCGTAGCGGCCCTGGACGCCCAGACGGCCGAGCAGCACGGCGCGCATCTCCACTTCCGCCTCTAGCAGGCGGCCCTGGCGCGCGAGCGCGCGCGCGAGCTCGCTGCGGATGATGTGGCCGAGCCCGGTATAGGCGGTCGGCGGGTTGTTCTGCTGGCGCGTGATCGACGCCTCGTCGCGGATCAGCCGGTCGTTGCTGGCGATCGCGGCGCGCAGGTGGCGTTCGGCCTCGGCGAAGCGGCCTTCCTCCATCGCGACGGCGGCCGTCGACCGCGCCACGAACGTCTCGGCCCCCCACAGCACGAACTGCGGCAGGCGCGGGGCGTTGCGCAGTTCGGTCAGCGCCGATTCCATCCGCGGAAGCTCGGCCTTCGCGGTCGCGAGGTCGCCGAGCTGCACGGCCGCCCCGACGAGATTCGACTGGGCCGCGACGCGCGCACCGGCACTGGGTGCCGCCGCGACGCGGCGCTGGTGCAGCGTGAAGGCCGTGCGCCCGTTGCCGATCTGCTGTTCGCCGATCGCCCATTGCTGGAGATAGCGCGCGACGGTGGCCGGCGGCGCGCCAGCGGCGCTCGCAAGCTCGTAGGCGCGCCTGAAATCGGCGACGCGCTGGTTGGCGCGGCCCAGCTCCTCGGCCGCGATGCCGCGCTCGAACAGGAACGCGGCGAGATCGGTGCCGCGCAGGTTCGCCGCCGGCTCGGCGTCGGCCTTGGCGATCGCGGCGGCGACGCGCGCGGGATCGGGCCGCTGCTGGTCGAGGATCGCGGCGATGTCGGAGATCGTGCGCGGCGGCGGGCGGAAGCCCTGGCCCTGGAACTCGGCCGTGATCTGGCGGGCCTGCTGCAGACTCACCGCCGGGCGGCCGTCGGGCTGGCAGCCGGCAAGCAGCGAAAGTGCGAACGCGCACGTGACCGCCTTTGCGGCGAGCGCCACAGGATTGGGCTTCGACATTTCCGGTTTCCCCCGCCGCAATTGCGACCGGCCGAGCGTAGCACTTCGGCCGTCCCGAAAAAATCGGCAGCTTGAATCGGGTCGGAATCTCGTATAGAATAAAACCCTAGTTTAGGACTTAAGGAATAATTCCGGTGGTCGGATGTTACGGTTGCAGGGAAGGCGGTTGCAGTAACAGATGATGAACTTCAACGGGTTAAGCATGTTACCGTTGCAGATCGCGGACCGCGCGTCAGTGCGGCGCCCCGATCGCCGACAGCCACAGCGGGCTCGGGTCCACCCAATCCAGCCGGCCGGCCAGATAGTCGGCGATGGCCTGCATCCCCGACAGGCCCGCGCGCGCCTCGGCCTCCGGATTGTAATTGGTGTTGGTGTTCACGTCGTACGTGAAGGCGTTGCCTTCGCGGTCGACGATGAACTCGATGCCCGCGATCCCGATATCGTTCGCCGCAAGGAAACGCTCGTATCGCTTGACCAGCGGATGGCGGAAATTCTCGACGATGCGGAAGCGCTCGCTCGGCGCCACGGCCGGGCACGCGGCGGCGAGATCGACCTGGCACTGGTCGGCCGGGCACAGCTCGAAGCCCGCCGACGTGTCGACGCGCACCGCGTAGAGGAACTTGCCGCCGACGAACTCGACGCGCGTGATGAAGGGCTCGGGCGCCTGGATATAGCGCTGCACCAGCCACGTGCCGTCGACGGGGCCGATGGCCTCCGCGTCGGCGAGATACTCCTTCAGCGCCGCCTCGCTCAGGATCAGCTTCACGCCGAGCCCCTTGCCCGCTCGGTTGTGCTTGACGATCAGCGGATAGCCGAGCGTCTCGGCGGCACTCGCGATCTGCCTGCGGCCGACCGCGACGATCGTGTCGGGGACCGCGATGTCGTGCGCGGCCAGCGCCTGGTACTGCGCGACCTTGCTGATCTCGAGCGCCAGCGCGCGCCGTCCGTTGACGACCGTGCGCCCGTGGCGCTGCAGCCATTCCAGCACGTGGCCCGTGTACTCGGCCGCGAAGCGGTGGTCGCGCGTGTGCGAGGACGCGCTCATCCGGTTGTAGAAGACGCCCTCGGGCGGCTCGTCGCGCAGGTCGACGGTGCCCTCGTCGAGGAACCATTCGGCGAACGGCGTGCCGCGCCGGTCGAACGCCGCGCGCAGCGGCTCGACCCAGGCGTCGTTCTCGTGGATGACGTAGACCTTGCTCATCGCGTCTTCTCCTTGAAGGCGCGAAATCTGGCGGGCCGCGGCGGCCCCGGCAATCGAGCAATTCTCGTGCGGGCTGTTAGATTTTCTAGCGGTGGCGCGGATCGAGCGCGTCGCGCAGCCCGTCGCCCAGCAGGTTGAAGGCGAGCACGACCAGGAAGATCGCCGCCCCCGGGAACAGCGCCATCCACGGCGCCTGCGCGATGAAGCGCTGGGCGGTGTTCAGCATCGAACCCCAGCTCGGGGCCGGCGGCTGCTGGCCCAGCCCGAGGAACGACAGGCTCGCCTCCGCGATGATCGCCGCGGCGATGGCGAGCGTGGCCTGCACCATGATCGGCGGCAGGATGTTGGGCAGCAGGTGGCGCACCGCGATGCGCCAGCGCGGATTGCCGACCGCGCGCGCGGCCTCGACATAGTCCTCGACCGCGGCGTTGAGCGTGGCGCCGCGCGTGAGCCTTATGAAGGCGGGCGTGGCCGAAATGCCGATGGCGATCATCGCATTCGACAGGCTGGGTCCGAGGAACGCGGCCAACGCGATCGCCAGGATCAGGAACGGGCAGGCGAGCATCGCGTCGGTCACGCGGCTGATGACCATGTCGATCCAGCCGCCCGCATAGCCCGCGAGCAGGCCGAACGGCAGGCCGATGGCGATCGAGATCGAGACCGACACCACGCCCGCCAGCAGCGAGGCGCGTGCGCCATAGACGATGCGCGAGACGAGATCGCGGCCGTTCTCGTCCGTGCCGAACCAGTAGAGCGCGCCCGGCGCCTTGCGGATCGCCCCCCAGTTCGTCGCGATCGGATCGAACGGAGCGACCAGCGGGGCGAAGACCGCGATGGCGACGAACGCCAGCACGACCGCAAGCCCGAACACGGCGGCCGGCCGACGCATCAGCCGGCGGACGGCACGGCGTCCCGGGCTGTCGTTCGCGACGCTCATTGCTGGCGCAGCCGCGGATTGATGAGGAAATAGAGGATGTCGGCGACGAGGTTCAGCGCCACATAGGCCGTCGCCGTCACCAGCACCACGCCCTGCACGACCATATAGTCGCGGTTGAACACCGCATCGACGACGAGCTTGCCGAATCCCGGGATCGTGAAGACCTGCTCGGTCAGAACCGCACCCGAGAACAGCGCGCCCAGTTCGAGCGCGCCCAGCGTGACGACCGGGACCAGCGCGTTGCGCAGCGCATGCTTGTTGATCACGACCGCTTCGGCGAGGCCCTTGGCCCGCGCCGTGCGCACGTAATCCTGGTTGAGGGCCTGCAGCATCGCCGCGCGCGTGTGGCGCATGAGGACTGCGGCGATGGAGTTGCCGAGCACGAAGGCCGGCATGATCGTGGTGGCGAGGCTCTGGCGCCAGTCTTCGAACGGGCTGACATAGCCCGACGGCGGCAGCCAGCCCATCTCGACCGACACGAAAAGGATCAGCAGGATGCCGAGCCAGAAATTCGGCGTCGACAGGCCCCACAACGCCACGGCGTTGGCGGCATAGTCCCACGCCGAATCCTTCTTCACGGCCGACAGCACGCCCATCGGGATGCCGATCAGGCACGCGATGACGAACGCCATGCCGCCCAGCTGCAGCGTGACCGGCAGCTTGGCGAGCACGAGGTCGGCGACCGGGCTCGACAGCCGCATCGATTCGCCAAGGTCGCCGTGCAGCACGTTCCACAGCCAGTTCGCGTACTGCACGGGGATGGGCCGGTCGAGCCCGTAGCGCGCGCGGATCTGGGCGAGCACCTCCTCGTCGCGTTCCTCGCCCGCCATCACCGAGGCGGGATCGCCCGGCAGCAGAAGCTGCAGGCCGAACACGAGCATCGAGACGACGAACAAGGTCGGCACGATGCTCGAAAGCCGGCGGACGAGGAACGTGAACAAGGCGTGTCGCTTCCGTCCCGGTCAGTTGGCCGCGAGGCGGATTCCCTGCAGGCGGATCAGCCCGTCGGGAATCGCCACGAAGCCGGTCAGCCGCGTGGAATGCGCCACGAGGTTCTTGCGGTGCCAGAGATAGAGAATCGGCTTCTCGGCATTCACGAGGTCGGCGGCCTTCGTGTAGATCGCCGTGCGCTGGGCGACGTCCGCGGTGACGCGCGCGTCGGCCATCAGCTTGTCCACCTCGGGCGAGGCGAACTTCGCGTAGTTGAGCGGCCCCCGCGACGTCACGAAGCTGAACAGGTTCCCGTCCGGATCCGGACGGCCCGACCAGCCGACGATATAGGCTTCGTAATCGCCCTTCTCGGCCGTGCTCAGCGACGTGGCGAATTCGGTCGCCTGGATGCGCACGTCGAAGCCCGCCTCGCGCGCCATCGACTGGATGACTTCGCCGACCTGGCGGAAGTCGGGGCTGTTGGCGACCATCAGGTTGACGACGACGGGTGCCGTCAGGCCGGCCTCGCGCAGCAGCGCCTTGGCGCGTTCGACGTTGCGTGCGGGGATCCGCGCCGCCTTGTTGGCGAAGGGGCTTGCCGGCGGGATCGCCTGGACGGTCGGCGTATATTCGCCGTTGTAGACGACCTGCACGATGGTCGCGCGGTCGATGGCAAGCTCGAACGCCTCGCGCACGCGCCTGTCCTTGCCGATGGGCGAGTTCGCCTTCTCGCCGTTGCCGACGTTCAGCCACATGCCCATGTAGCCGAGCTCCTCCACCGCCGACAGCTTCAGGCGCTGGTTGCGGCGCACGGCCGGGATGTCGGTGGGCTGGAGGCGCTCGATCAGCTCCAGCGCGTTGCCCTGCAGGTTGGCGAAGCGCACCGAATGGTCGGGGACCGGCAGATAGACGACGCGGTCGACATGGATCTTCCCGGCGTCCCAGTACTGCGGGAACTTCTCGACGACGATGCGGTCCTGCGCGATGCGCTCGACGAAACGGAACGGGCCGGCGCAAACGGGCTTCGCCGCGAACTGCGCGCCGGCGGCCTGTGCCGCCTTCGGGCTGACGATCATGCCAGCGCGGTCGGTGAGCTGGGCCACGAAGGGTGCAAACGGTGCCGAAAGCGTCAGCTTCACGGTCAGCGGATCGACCACGTCGATCTTCTGGAGTGCCGAGATCTCCGAGCGGCGGAACGAGCCCTGCATGTTGAGATGCCGGTCGAGGCTGAAGCGCACGGCCTCGGCGTCCATCTTCTCGCCGTCGTGGAACGTCACGCCGTCGCGCAGCTTGATCGTCAGTTCCTTGCCGTCCCCGCCCCAGCTGTAGCCGGTCGCGAGCTGCGGGACGATGTTGAGCTTGTCGTCGATGTCGAAAAGCTTGTCGCACAGGCTGGCGAACACGATGCGGCCGACGAACGTGCGTGCCGTCGTGGGATCGAGCGCGTCGGGATCCTCGGCGAGGCCGATGCGCAGCGTGGTCTGCGCGTTCGCCGCACCGGCGGCGAGGGCGAGGGCGGCGAAGCCCGCCATCAGCATTCGTGAAGTTCGCATGTCTGCTTCTCCTTCAAGGGGTCAGGAAACGGGGGAGCGTTCGACGAAGCGCGCCTGCAGCCGCTCGAGGCGGGCCTGCGCGTTGGTTGCGGGCGGGGCGGCGAGCGTGGCGAAAGCCGGAATGTCGCGCCAGAAATGGCAGGCGACCGAATGGCCGGCGGCGACGGGTTCCAGCGCCGGGCTTTCGGCGCGGCAGCGATCCTTCGCGAAGGCGCAGCGCGTGTGGAAATGGCAGCCGGGCGGCGGATCGATGGGGCTGGGCACGTCGCCTTCCAGCAGCGTGCGCGCGCGCGCGACCGACGGATCGGGAACCGGGATCGCCGAAAGCAGCGCCTGCGTATAGGGATGGCGCGGCTGGCCGTAGAGCCGGTCCTTGCCCGCGATCTCGACGATGCGGCCCAGATACATGACGGCGACGCGGTCGGCCGCGTGCTTGACCACGGCAAGGTCGTGCGCGATCAGCACCAGCGCCATGCCGAAGCGGCCCTGCAGGTCCTT
>JAEUKY010000053.1 GCA_016794005.1 Rhodospirillales bacterium | reverse complement strand
CGCTGCAGCTCCAGTCGAACTTCGTGAACGCGATCGTCGACGCGACGACGACGGGCCTCGGCGCCATCGTCGACGCCGACATCGGCAAGGCTTCGGCCTCGGTGCAGGCGCTGCAGGTCCGCCAGCAGCTCGGCATCCAGTCGCTGTCGATCGCCAACCAGCAGCCCTCGGTCCTGCTGGGCCTGTTCCGCTAAACGCGGGAACTCGCGAACCAAGACGGACGGGGGCGGCCCAAGGGCCGCCCCCGTTTCGTTTGCGCGGGCCCTTGCGGCGGTGCTACGCCAGAGACGGCAACGCCCGACCCGGAGACCGCCCGCCGCCATGACCCGTCGCCGCCCGCTCGTCGTCGTCACGCGCAAGCTTCCCGACCTGATCGAGACGCGGATGATGGAGCTGTTCGACTGCCGGCTCAATCTCGACGACCACCCCTTCACCCAGACCGAGCTGATGCGCGCGATGGCCGAGGCCGAGATCCTCGTGCCGACCGTCACCGACGACATCAACGCGCTGCTCGTCTCCAACGCGGGCGACCAATTGAAGCTGATCGCCTCGTTCGGCACGGGCGTGAACCACATCGCACTGGACGCCGCAAAGGCGCGGGGGATCGCGGTCACCAACACGCCGGGCGTGCTGACCGAGGACACCGCCGACATGACGATGGCGCTGATCCTGGCGGTGGCGCGGCGCATCGGCGAAGGCGAGCGGCTGGTGCGCGCCGGGCGCTGGCGGGGCTGGGCGCCGACCGCGATGCTGGGCATGCGGCTCCAGGAAAAGCGCCTCGGCATCGTCGGCATGGGGCGCATCGGGCTCGCCGTGGCGCGCCGCGCGCGCGCCTTCGGCATGTCGATCCACTACCACAACCGGCGCAAGGTCGACCCGACGGTCGAGGCCGAGGTCGAGGCGACCTGGTGGGAAAGCCTCGACCAGATGCTCGGGCACATCGACGTGCTGTCGATCAACTGTCCGCACACGCCGGCCACCTACCACCTGCTGTCGGCGCGGCGCATCCGGCTGCTGAAGCCGCGCGCCATCGTCGTCAACACCGCGCGCGGCACGGTGATCGAGGAAGAAGCGCTCGCCCGCGCCCTCTACGCGCGCGAGATCGCGGGGGCGGGCCTCGACGTCTACGAGAACGAGCCCGAGGTGCATCCCCGCCTGCTCGAGCTCGACAACGTGGTGCTGCTGCCGCATATCGGCTCGGCCACGCATGCCGGGCGCACGGCGATGGGCGAGCGCGTGCTCGTCAACATCAAGAGCTTCGTCGACGGGCACAATCCGCCCGACAAGGTCGTCCACACGATGTTCTGATGGCCGCGCGCGCGATCCTCGCCGTCGTCCTCCTCGCCCTCGCGGCCGTCCCCGCGCACGCCCAGACCCAGCGCATCGCCGAAATCCCGGGCGGCCGGCCCGGCGAGGCGGTGCGCCTGCTGATGGTCGAGCCTTCCGCGCGCCCGCATGCGGCCGTGCTGCTGTTCAACGGCGGGCCCGGCAACATCCGCATCTGGGGCGAGTCCGCCACACCGCTGGCCGAACGCTATGCGCGCGGAAACTTCCTGCTGCGCGCACGCGCGATGGTCGCAGCACACGGCCTGCGCGTGGGCGCCATCGACGTGCCCTACGCGATGCGCGAGCGCGGGATGACCGCCGTCTACCGCCGCTCGCCCGAACACGCGCAGGACATCGCCGCCGCCGTCGCGTCGCTGCGCGGGGCGGAGAACCTGCCGGTCTGGCTCGTGGGTACAAGCATGGGCACGGTCAGCGCCGCCGCCGCGGCGATAGCGTTGGGTGCCGGCATCGACGGGCTCGTGCTGACGTCGAGCATCACGCGCCCGATCCGCAACGGGCCCAACTGGATCCCGGAGCCGGGCGGGATCCGCGATTTCGCGCTGGCACAGGTGGGCGTGCCGGTCTTCGTGCTGGGCCATGCCGACGACGGGTGTTTCGCCACGCCGGCGCGCGACGTCGCGGATCTCGCGGCCCGCTTCGCGCGTTCGCCGCGCGTCGCCTCGAAGCTGGTCGCGGGCGGCCTGCCGGCGGAAAGCGAGCCGTGCGATTCGCTGTCCGCGCACGGCTATTTCGGCGTCGAGCGCGACGCCGTCGACGCGATCGCCGCGTTCGTCGCCGCGCGCTAGTTGAGGCCCGTCGCGGGCGCAAGGCGGATGCGCCGCCCGTTCGCCGACGTGGGCGAATCCCAGCCGAGGCCGGCTTCGCGCAGGATGCGCCCGGCCGCCGCGGCGTGGATCGCCGCGATGCGCGCGGCCGCCGGCGGCAGCAGTTCCACGATCAGGCGCAACGCCGCCTTGTCGCCGAAACGCGCCCCGTCGGCGCAGGCTTCGAGCAGCAGCGCTTCGTCGGCCGAAAGGCCGGGGCAGGCGGGGCAGCGCACGTCGAGCATGCGCACGGCCGAAACGCCGAGCACCACGATCAGCGCGTCGATCGCGCGCGCGGCATCGCCCGCACGGTTCGCGGCGAACGCTTCGTGCAGGCGCGCGTCGCACGGCTGCTTGCGAAGCATCAGGCCCACGCGATGGCGCATGCCCCACAAGGCGAGCCAGGCACCGGGGGCGAGCAGGCCGGTATCGATGCCCGTCTCGGCCGCGTCGGGACCGTGGATGGCGGGATCGGCGGCGGCGTGCGCGCAGCGTTTGTCGTCCGGCATTTTCCCTCCGTCGGGGTCGCGAGCGTTCGAAAGCGACACTAGCGGAAATCGCCTAGATTTGCGAATAATTCGCGTTCTCAATTCAATTTCCAGAATTTCCGTTATTTTCCAATCCGCTAAATCTGTTGAAATCCGTTATTGATACTCATTATCATTATCTAATCGTAGCCTGTTCCACGCTCCAAGGCCCCGCCCGATGTTCATCTGCAACTGCCACGGCATCCGCCAGCGCGACATCGAATCGGCCTGTGCGGCCGGCTGCCGGACGGCGGGCGAAGTGTTCGCGCACACGGTCGCGGCGCCGCCGTGCTGCGGCAAGTGCGTGCGCGAGATCCGCGATCACGTGCGCCGGCGCCAGGCATCGCTCGCGAATGCGGCTGAATGACGCTCGCAACCGCATTGAACATCGTCGTCGCGTTGGCCATTTCCGGCGCGGTCTTTATACTTCTCCTGCGTCTTCACAATGTGCGCCGCTTCCCGCCGTCGGGAACGCGGACGCGCGCGAACGCAGGAGGTTCCGATGAAGGGCGACAAGGCGGTCATCGCCGAGCTGAACGCGCTGCTCACGAATGAGCTGACGGCGGTCAACCAGTATTTCCTGCACGCGCGCATGTGGAAGCAGTGGGGTTTCGCGAAGCTCGCCAAGCACGAGTACGAGGAATCCATCGAGGAGATGAAGCACGCCGACAAGATCATCGAGCGCATCCTGATGCTCGACGGCCATCCCAATCTCCAGGACCTGTCGAAGCTGAAGATCGGCGAGACGGTTCCCGAAGGTCTCGCGTGCGATCTGGAACTCGAGCGCGCCGCGCGCCCGAAGCTGCAGCGCGCCATCGGCGTGTGCGAGGGTGCCAAGGACTACGTGTCGCGCGACATCCTGCAGGACGTGCTCGAAGACACCGAGGAGCACATCGACTATCTCGAGACGCAGCTTTCGCTGATCGAGAAGGTCGGCGAGCAGAACTATCTGCAGAGCCAGATGGAGCCCGGCTCGGGCAGCTGAGCCGGCGGCGCGCCGGGCGGCGGCGCTCCGTCCCGCTCTAGTATTGCAACTGCGAATCATTTGCATTGACAGAATCGAGCCGGGCGGCAATCCTGTCCGCCAATGCTGTCGCTGATCGCCATCGTCGGATCGCTGTTCCTCGCCCGTCTTGCCGGCCGCAAGCGCGGCGAGGCGGGCCTGCGCGAAACCGGTGCCGCGGCCGGTGTGGCGATGCTGACGCTGATGGCGCTGGGCGGCAGCCTGATCGACTGCCGCGAACAGGGCGGATGCACCGCGCGCCGGCGCAACGGGGGGCCCTAGGATGGGAGCCGCCTGGCGCCCGGGCGAAACGCAGCGTCCGCCGGTCGTCGCACCGGACCCGGCGACCGCCGGCGAAGGCGGGCGACGCCGCCTGTGGGATCTCGGGCCCGGCCAGCATTGCGCGATCGTCGGCACCTGCCTGTCGATCGAGGATCTGCGCCGCGTCGTGCGCAAGGCGGGCCTGACCATCGCCCCCGGCACCGACGACTATTCGCTGCACGTGCATTGCGTGTCGTCCTGCGCCAAGCCGGGTCCGCTCGCGCGCCATCTCAACAAGCTGCTCGACAAGCTCTATGCGGGCGAGGTCGCGCGCACGCGCGCGCTGGCCACGCCGGGCGAACTGCTCGCCCACTGGCGCGAGAGCCGTGCCAAAGGGCGCATCGCGCCCGCCTTCTGGGCGCTGATGACGCATCCGGCCATCGACGGCCCGGCGACCGGCGAGGTCTACGGCGACGTGCACATGTTCTCGCATCTCAACGGATCGGCGCGCATCGCAGATCTCGCACGCCTCGACGCGCTGACGCGCAGCCTGCGCGACGCCGAGGCGCGTCTGGAACGCGCGCGCACCGACACGCGCGATGCGCTCGCCGCGCGCGACGCCACCATCGCCGCCCTCGAAGCGCGGCTCGCCGCACCGGTCGCCGTCGCCGCACCGAAGCCCGAACGCCGGCCGGCGGAAAGCAAGACCGCACGACTTCTCGTCTCGCTCCAGCGCAAGCTCGCCAGCGAACGCGCGCGTGCGCGCGCGGCCGAGGCGCAGCTGGACCTGCTGCGGCAGGCCGAAGAAGCGGTCCCCGAGCCACGCGTCGCGCACGCGGATGCCCCACCGCAGCCGCCCGTCGATCTTTCCGGCCGCACGGTTCTCTATGTCGGCGGCAGGCCCAACCAGCGCGCGCACCTGCGCGACGCGGTCGAACGCCATCGCGGCGCGTTCCTGCACCACGACGGCGGCATCGAGCAGAGCCTCGGCGCCATCGACGGGCTGGTCTCGCAGGCCGACACGGTCGTGTGCGCGATCGACTGCGTGTCGCACGGCGCCTGTCTCAAGCTGAAGGCGGCCTGCCGGCGGCTGGGCCGCACGTTCCTGCCGATGCGAAGTGCGAGTGCGACGAGCCTCAGCCGGATGCTGCCGAGCCTGATGGAAGCCCCGCCGCCGTAGCCTTCAGGCCGCGTGCCCGCCGACGAGATAGGCCGCGACCAGCACGAGGCGCACCTGGTCGCCGTGGCCGGCGGCGGCGTCGGACAGCGGGAAGCACACGCGCTCCCATGTCTGGTCGAGCTGCCAGCTCTGCCGCCCGTCGAGCGTGCCGAAATCGAACTGCGCGGAATAGGTCCGCACGACGGGCGCGCCGCTGTCGCGCACGGAATCGTACTCGGCCTGCAGAAGGCGCGCCTGCTCGGCCGGCAGCTCGTCGATCCCCTTGCCGGTCATCTCGCGCCGGAACGTCTCGACGAAATAGGTGCCGTAGAGCCGGTAGACCCAGCGCCCGTCGACCAGCTCGACCAGCATCAGGTGGCCGAGCCACGGGCGCATGTCGACGGGATCGAAATCGGCGCGGTCGGGATAGGGCCGGGCAGCCTTCCGCGCCGCCCAGTAATCCCAGAGCGAGGCCAGCTTCGGTTCCTTGAAATCGGGCCGGTCGGTCAAACCTGCACTCCCGCCGCGCGAATCGGCGCGATTCGCGGGGCGGATTATGGACGAGGGCGACCCGTCGGCACAACGGGGCCGGGTCCGCAAGAAGTCCGGCCACTTGCGTTCCGCCCTCGAACCGTGTTCTTTCGCGCGATTCTCCCGTTCCCAACGGTCCTGACCGGAATTGCTCAAGAAATTCCTCCGCTCCGACAGGGGCCTGAGCCTGATCGCGGGGCTCGCGGCCGCCTACATGTGGTTCGTCCACCGTACGACGCGCTGGACCGTCCTGGGCGAGGACGGGCCCGACGCGCTGGCGCGCGCGCGGCGTTCGTTCATCGTTTGCTTCTGGCACCAGCGCATCTTCCTGATGGCGCCGATCTGGGCGCGCCGCTCGCCGATCCACATGCTGATCTCGGCGCACAGCGACGGACGGCTGATCTCGAAGACCGTCGCGCATTACGGCATCGACACGATCGTCGGCTCGACGAACCGCGGGGCGGCGGCGGCCCTTCGCGAGATGATCGACCTGATGAAGCGCGGCATCAATATCGGCGTCACGCCGGACGGGCCGCGCGGACCGGCGCGCAAGGCCGCCCCCGGCATCGCGATCGCGGCCTGGATGGGCAAGGCGCCCGTCGTGCTGATGGCCTATTCGACGCGCGGGCGGTTCCTCGCGTCGTGGGACCGCTTCCTCGTGCCCTATCCGTTCGGACGCGGCGCCATGATCTGGGAGATCGTCGAGCCGCCGGCGGCCAAGAGCGAGCTCGACGCGTTCGCCCGCCACATCGAGACGCGTCTGGACGCGATCACCGAACAGGCCGACCGCATGACCGGCATGGTGCGGGCATGACGCGCGCCCTCTATCGCGGCCTCGCCGCCGTCGCCGAACCGGCCGTGAACCTGCTGCTGGCGCGCCGGCTGCGTGCCGGCAAGGAAATCCCCGCGCGCGTGGGCGAGCGGCGCGGCATCGCCGGCCGGCCGCGCCCGGCGGGAAAGCTCGTCTGGGTGCACGGCGCTTCGCTCGGCGAGGCGCGCTCGATCCTGCCGGTGATCGCGCGCCTGCGCGCCGGGCGGCCCGATCTCCGCGTGCTGGTGACGACCGGGTCGACGAGCTCGGCCGAGATGCTGGCGGGCGCGCTCGATGGGATATACTGTTTCCATCAATTCGCGCCGCTCGACGTTCCCCGCTGGACGCGCCGCTTCCTCGACCACTGGCGCCCCGACGCGGTGCTTTGGCTGGAAAGCGAGCTGTGGCCCAACCTGCTGGGCGAGGTCGCGCGGCGCGCGATCCCGGCCGCCCTCGTCAACGCGCGGCTGACGGCGCGCTCGGCCGCGCGCTGGGCGAAGGCGAAGGCCGTCTTCGCCCCGCCCTTCGAGGCGTTCGCCGTGGCGCTGGCGCAGAGCGGCGCGGATGCCGACAGGTTGCGCGGGCTCGGCCTTTCGCATGTCGCGACCATCGGCAATCTCAAGCACGACGCGCCTGCGCTTGGCGTCGACGAGGCGGCACTCGCCGCGTTCGACGCGTCGCTTTCGGGGCGCGCGCGCTGGCTTGCCGCACAGATCCATCCGCTGGAACTCGACGCGGTGCTCGACGCGCAGGTGCGGCTCAAGGCGCAGGGGAATTCCGCACTGCTGGTCCTCGTCCCGCGCCATGCCGAACGCGGCCCCGCGATGGCCGAAGCCGCCGCCGCGAAGGGCCTCGCCGCCACGCGCCGGGCGGCGGGGCAAGCGCCGAGAAATTCCGACGTGCACGTCGCCGACACGATGGGCGAACTGGGGCTGTTCTACCGCGCGGCCCCCGTCGCGTTCGTCGGCGGTTCGCTCGAACCGCATGGCGGGCACAACCCTCTCGAGCCTGCCCGGCTGGGGGCCGCGATCGCGTTCGGCCCGTCGATGGAGAATTTCTCGGATCTCGCGGCCGAGCTCGTCGCGGCGAACGCG
>JAEUKY010000358.1 GCA_016794005.1 Rhodospirillales bacterium | reverse complement strand
CGCCCGCCGGTAGAGCGGGCCGAGCAGGGCCGGGATCATGTAGATCGGGAACTGCACGCACGTGAAGAACAGGAAGATATCGGACTGCGTGGGCACGGCCATGGCGCCGATCAGCAGCGCGAAGTTGCGGTTGCCGGCGGCAAGCGACGCGGCAAGCGTCTGCGCGCGCGTCAGGCCGAGGAACTTCTCGAGCGGCACCAGCAGCAGGGCGGCGATGCCCTGCAGGCCGAGATTCGTCGCGAAAGCGGCGGCAAGATAGCCGAGCACTTTCGTCGGTTCGGTCCGGATGCGTTCGGCCAGCCCGTCGACCGCGCCGAACGCGAACAGGACGAGGACGAGAACGCCGATGCCGCCGATGGCACCGTCGCGGCGGCGCACGCCTTCTTCGCCCATGAAGCGGCGGGCGATCCAGGCGGCCGCGAACGCGCCGCCGACGATGGCGGCCAGCCGCGCCATCAGGGCCGGTGCGCCGATGTCGATCTCGATGCCGAGAAGCCATGCCGCGAGCGGCGGCTGCACGACCGGCAGCGCCAGGCATGTCGCGACGAGCAGCACGAGGGCAAGGCGCGCGTCGAGCCCCAGCATCAGCGCATAGGCCGTGACGGCGACGAGCATGGGTGCGGTCGCGAACAGCGGGATCGCCAGTTTCAGCCCGTCGGGCAGGGGGGCGATCGACACGAGCCACGCGGCAAGTGCCGGGATCGCGACCATCAGCAGCAGCGTCAGCAGGAGGACGGGCAGGGGCCTGCGCAGCGGTTCGGCCAGCCGCGCCCAGTCCATGCGCAGGATCGCCGAGGCGAGCAGGAACGTGACGGCCGGCACGAGCACCGGGCGCGCAAGCGCCGCGAGATCGGGCAACGCGATGCCGACGAACAGGCACGAAGCCAGGATCGCCGAGGCGCGCGCGTTGAGGAATTCGAGGAATCGGACCGCCATCGTGCGGCGACGATACCATGGCGGTCTTGCGCGGGCGGACCGATGCGCTAGGGTGCGCGCCGATGATCGACGTTTCAGCGCTTCCCGTGCCGTTCGACCGCCATGTCGAACCCGTCCGGCCGGAATGGATCGACTATAACGGCCACATGAACGTGTCGTATTACGTGCTTGCGTTCGACAACGCGACCGACACGTTCTTCGAGGCGATGGATTTCGGCGCGGCGTGGCGCACGCGCTCCGGCCGATCGTTCTTCGCCGTCGAGGGACATATCCGCTATCTGGGCGAACTCCGGCCGGGCGAACGGCTCGCCGTGACGATCCAGCTTCTCGGCGCCGACGCCAAGCGCATCCATTATTTCCATACGATGACCAATGCGGCGACCGGCGCTCTCGCCGCGACGGCCGAATTCCTGTCGCTGCATGTCGACATGGCGGATCGCCGCAGCGCGCCTTTCGCGCCCGCCGACCGGGCGCGGATCGACGCGGTCGCCCGTGCGCACGCGGTCCTTCCCCGGCCGGAAGCGGCCGGGCGGCGCGTCTCGATGCAGCCCTTGCGCGCGACCGGGGCAAACGGCTAGGAATTCAAGGTCCGTACCCGGAGAACCGACATGATCGACCAGAACACGACAATCGAACCGTCCGTCCAGGCCCGCGCGCGCGCCATGACGGCAGCACTGGTCGCGATGGCGTTCGGCGCGTTCGTCGTCGCCGGCGTCGGTTTCGCCGGTGCGATGGAAATCCACAACGCGGCGCACGATTCGCGCCACAGTTTCGCCTTCCCCTGCCACTGACCGGACGAGGCTGACATGGTTTCGCGCCTTCTCTGGGTCGGCCTGCTGGCCGGTCTCGTCGCCGGGCTTCTCGCGGCCGCCGTCCAGTCGGTCGGCGTGTGGCCGCTGATCGCGCAGGCCGAGACGTTCGAAATCGCCGAAGCCGCCGCCGAAGAGGCCTGGTCTCCCGAAGGGATCGAGCGCGCCGCCTGGTCCGTCGTGTTCAACCTGCTGGCCGGCATCGGTTTCGGCCTGCTCGCCAATGGCGCGCTGCTTATCCTGCGCACTTTGCGCGCCACGCCGCTCGACTGGCGCCTCGGCGCGTCGGTCGGCGCGTTCGGGTTCCTCACCTTCTCGCTCGCCCCGTCCTTCGGGCTTGCGCCTTCGCTGCCCGGCATGGCCGAAGGCGACATTCTCGCGCGGCAGGTCTGGTGGCTCGCCACGGCCGCTGCGACGCTCAGCGGTGCCGTCCTCGCCGTCCTCGGCCGGCGCGCGCAGGACTGGATGCTCGGCGTCGTGCTGATCGCCGCCCCGCATCTGATCGGGGCACCGGGCGAAGGCTTCGGCCTGCTCGGCCTGCTCGCGCATTCGGGCACGGTCGGAGAGGGCGGCATGCCCGTGGGCCTCGCCCAGCGCTTCGCCCTCGCCTCGCTCGGGGCGGCGGCCGCGTTCTGGCTGGTGCTCGGCGTCGCGTCGACCTGGCTGCAGCGCCGCTTCCTCAGCCTCGGCTGATCACAGCGAAGACCTGAGTTTCAGGTGCGCCCGCCGGTCGGCGGACGGCACGGCCATCTTCTTCACTTCCCCGTCGCGCAGCAGGTCGAATTCGAGCGTGGCGCCGGCCGGGCCTTGCGCCCACAGCGCGCGGAACAGTTCGTCGAGCGTGTCGGGCCGCGTACCTTTGACCGCCGCGATCATGTCGCCGCGCCGAATACCGGCCTTCTCGGCCGGGCCGTCGGGCGTGACGCGCACGACGAAGAGCCGGCCCTGCACGGCTTCGACCGTCATCCCCAGCCAGGGCCGCACGGGCCCCGACGATTTCCCGTCGTCGATCAGGTCGGCGAGGATCGGGGCGAGCGCGTCGATCGGCACGAAGACGTTGCCCGGCATCGGCGTTTCGCCGCCGGTCGCGTTGTTGACGATCAGCGAGCCCACGCCGACGAGCTTGCCGTCGGTGTCGAGCAGGGCCGCGCCGCTCCATGCCGGATGCGGCGGGCTCGTCCAGATGGCGCTGTCCAGCATGTACTCCCAGTTGCCCGCGAAGGTCCGCCGCGACACGACGAAGGCGGGGGCGGCCGCTTCCGGGCCGCCGAAGGCGGCGATGACGACGGGATCGCGGGCCTTGATGTCGGACGAGCGGCCGATGGCGAGCGGCTTCACGCCGCGCGGCGGCTCGGCCGCGCGCATCAGGCCCAGGCCCGTGTCGTGGTCGTAGCCGACGACCTGGGCATGCACCGTGCGCCCGTCGGGAAAGCGGACCTCGCCGCCCGACGCCTCGACCATCAGGTAGCCGATGGTCAGCAGCAGGCCGCTGCCGTCGATCAGGATGGCGGTCCCTTCGCGTTCGCGCCCGAGCGTGGCGGCCGTTCGCGCCTCGGCCGGTACGAACGTCTTGAGGCGCATGACGGCGCCGAACGTTCCGTCGAGGGCGGAGGACTGGGCGAAGGCGGGCGGTGCCGCCAGGAACAGCGCGCACAGGATTGCGAGCGGACGCAGGGCGAAGCGCATGTCGGCCTCCCGGATCGGGTCGCGGGGCCGGCATCGGCGCCGCTTGCGATTCCATGCATTGTCCATGCCCGGGCCGGTTTCGCCAAGGGCCTTGCGTGCTATACAGCGCGAAGATGAACACCATGCCCGAATCGGCCGCCCTGCCGGCCTATCTCGCCAATCTCAATCCTCCGCAGCTGGACGCCGTTACCTCGACCGAGGGGCCGCTTCTGGTGCTGGCGGGTGCGGGTACGGGCAAGACGCGCGTGCTGATCACGCGCGTGTGCCACCTGATGGTCACGCGCAAGGCCTTCGCGGGCCAGATCCTCGCGGTCACCTTCACGAACAAGGCGGCGGCCGAGATGCGCAGCCGCATCGCCGCCATCGTCGGGGATTCGGTCGAGGCGATGTGGCTGGGCACGTTCCACGCGCTCGCCGCGCGCATCCTGCGCCGGCACGCCGAGCATGCCGGCCTCAAGCCCAATTTCACGATCCTCGACCAGGACGACCAGATCCGGCTGATCAAGCAGTTGCTGGCGGCCGAGAATATCGACGACAAGAAATGGCCCGCGCGCGTCGTGCATCACGTGATCGAACGCTGGAAGGACCGCGGCCTGACGCCCGACAAGGTCGGGACCGATCCGTCGGGCGAGATCGCCGGCGGCCGCGCGGTCGAGCTCTACGCGATGTACCAGGAGCGGCTGAAGACGCTGAACGCGTGCGATTTCGGCGACCTGCTGCTGCACAACCTGACGATCTTCCAGACGCGCCCCGACGTGCTGGCCGAATACCACAAGCGCTTCCGCTACATGCTGGTCGACGAATACCAGGACACGAACGTCGCGCAGTACATGTGGCTGCGCATTCTCGCCCAGCAGTCGCGCAACCTGTGCTGCGTGGGCGACGACGACCAGTCGATCTACGGCTGGCGGGGTGCCGAGGTGGGCAACATCCTGCGCTTCGAGAAGGATTTCCCGGGTGCGAAGATCGTGCGGCTGGAGCAGAACTACCGGTCGAGCGAACACATCCTCGCGGCCGCCTCGGGCCTGATCGCGCACAACCGCGCGCGGCTGGGCAAGACGCTGTGGACGGCCGAGGCCGGCGGCGAGCGCGTAACGGTCCGCCCGGTCTGGGACGGCGAGCAGGAGGCCAATTTCGTCGCCGACGAGATCGAGAACCTGCAGCGCGCCGGCGAGAAGCTGGGCGACATCGCGATCCTCGTGCGCGCCGGCTTCCAGACGCGCGAGTTCGAGGAACGCTTCATCACGCTCGGCATCCCGTATCGCGTGATCGGCGGCCCGCGCTTCTACGAGCGCGAGGAGATCCGCGACGCGATCGCCTATTTCCGCGTGATCGTGCAGCCGGACGACGATCTCGCCTTCGAGCGCATCGTCAACAAGCCGCGCCGCGGCATCGGCGACGCGACCGTGCAGCTCCTGCAGCGGCTGGCGCGCGCGCGCGGCATGCCGCTGCTCGCCGCCGCCGAGACGATCGTGACGACCGACGAGCTGAAGCCCGCCGCGCGCAACGCCGTGCGCCGCGTGGTCGAGGATTTCGCGCGCTGGCGCGGGCAGGTCGAGCGCGCCCACCATGCCGAGCTTGCCGCCACCGTCCTCGACGAGAGCGGCTATACGCGCATGTGGCAGATGGACAAGTCGCCCGAGAAGGACGGCAAGCTCGAGAACCTCAAGGAACTCGTCGCCGCTCTCGAGGAGTACGACGACCTGCCGGCGTTCCTCGAGCATGTCAGCCTCGTGATGGAGAACGCCGAGGCGGCACCGGCGGACATGACGAGCCTGATGACGCTGCACGCGGCAAAGGGGCTCGAGTTCGGAACGGTGTTCCTGCCGGGCTGGGAAGAGGGTCTGTTCCCCCATCCGCGCGCGCTCGACGACAAGGGCGAGGACGGGCTGGAGGAGGAGCGGCGGCTGGCGCATGTGGGTCTCACGCGCGCGCGCCGGCGCGCCTACGTGACCTTCGCCGCGAACCGGCGCATCCACGGCATGTGGCAGTCGAGCGTGCCTTCGCGCTTCGTCGCCGAACTGCCGCCCGATCGCGTCGACGTGAAGAGCGAACCCGGCCTGTGGGGCGACGGCCCGCAGTTCGCGCACGAGCCGGCGCGTTCGTTCGGCTACGGCAATCGGCGCTCGCCGCTGATCGAAGGGCGCGCCACCGAGATCGGCGGGCGCCGGTCGGACCTTTCGCCCGGCATGCGCGTGTTCCACCAGAAATTCGGCTATGGCCGCGTCGTCGCCACCGAGAGCGGCAAGCTCGAGGTCGAGTTCGAGCACAGCGGCCTCAAGCACGTGATGGAAAGCTTCGTGGAGAAAGCATGAGCAGCATCTGGCGTCTCGTCTTCCAGGCCGATGCGGTCAGCCAGCAGGCCTATGTGCAGGCGATCGAGGAGGAGGCGGGGGCTCTGACCGCCTTCGAGACGTCGCCGGGCGGGCCGTGGCTCGTCGAGGCGTTCTTCGACGCGAAGCCCGAGCTCGGACGCCTCGCACCCATGATCTTCGCCGCCGCGAAGTCGCTGGGACGGCCGGTGCCCGCCCTCGACGTGCAGGAAATTCCCGAACGCGACTGGCTTGCCGAGAACCGCGCCTCGTTCCCGCCGCTGTCGATCGGGCGGTTCTACGTCTATGGCAGCCATGTCGACCGCGCGGTCCCGGCCGGGTGCTGGCCCATCGCGCTGGACGCGTCGATCGCGTTCGGGTCGGGCGAGCACGCGACGACGAAAGGCTGCCTCACGGCCATCGGCGCGCTCGCGAAGCGCCGGCGTTTCGCGCGCGTGCTCGATCTCGGTTCCGGTTCCGGCATCCTGTCGATCGGGGCCGCGCGTGCCAGGCCGTGCCGCGCGCTCGCTTCGGACATCGATGCCGATTCGGTGTGGCTCGCGCGCCAGAACATGCGCGACAACGGGCTTGCGTCGCGCGTGAAGGTCGTC
Source organism: Rhodospirillales bacterium (assembly GCA_016794005.1). Lineage (GTDB taxonomy): Bacteria > Pseudomonadota > Alphaproteobacteria > CACIAM-22H2 > CACIAM-22H2 > Tagaea. The sequence goes on along the minus strand of JAEUKY010000358.1, from coordinate 348 downwards.
CATTCCGCCGGGTTCGCGAAGCTGGGGCCCACGCGCGCGCGTTTCGATCTGGTGCTCGCCAACATCCTCGCCCGACCGCTGACCCAGCTCGCCACGAACCTGTCGCGCGCGGTGCGGCCGGGCGGCACGCTCGTGCTGTCGGGCCTGCTCGCCGATCAGGAGACGTGGGTGAAGGGTGCCTATCTTGCGCGCCGGATGGCCTTCCGCGGACGGATCGCCATCGCGGGCTGGCACACGCTGGTGTTCCGAAAGCCCCTTTGAACGTGCGGTTGCCCTTGCGGCCCATTGCGCCTATGTTCCGCCTCGGACGGGGCTGCGGGGTGCGTTCAGGCACGCGTATTCCCCGGG
>JAEUKY010000320.1 GCA_016794005.1 Rhodospirillales bacterium | reverse complement strand
CGATCATGGGAATCCTCTTGGACGACTTGGCGGCGCCAACATAAGCCCGTATTGTCACAGTTATGTAACAAAAAAGTGTCAGGGGAAAAACCGTCCGATGGGCATACGTCTCACAATGGCCGAGGCGCTGGTGCGCTTCCTCGCCGCACAGTCGATCGAGATCGACGGCCGGCGCGAGAAGCTCTTCGGCGGCGTGTTCGCGATCTTCGGCCACGGCAACGTGGCAGGACTGGGGCCTGCCCTGCACGCCCATCGCGCCGAACTGCCCACGCTTCGCGCCCATAACGAACAAGCGATGGCGCTTGCCGCCGTCGCGTTCGCCAAAACCCACGCGCGCCGCCGCATGATGGCCTGCACGACTTCGATCGGCCCGGGTGCCACGAACATGGTTACCGCCGCGGCCGTGGCGCACGTCAACCGCCTGCCGCTGCTGCTGCTGCCCGGCGACACGTTCGCCGACCGCCGGCCCGACCCCGTGCTGCAGCAGGTCGAGAATTTCGGCGACCCAACGGTCACGGCAAACGACTGCTTCCGCCCCGTCTCGCGCTACTGGGACCGGCTGACCCGGCCCGAACAGCTGCTCGTCAGCCTGCCGGCCGCCTTGCGCGTGCTGCTCGATCCGGTCGATTGCGGGCCTGCCACGCTTGCCCTGCCGCAGGACGTGCAGGCGATGGGCTACGACTATCCGGCCGAGTTCTTCGCCCCGCGCCTGCACCGGATCCGCCGCGCGCCGGCCGAACCGGCCGTCGTGCGCGAGGTCGCCGACCTGCTGAAAGGCAGCCGCCGCCCGATGATCGTGGTCGGTGGCGGTGCCAAGTACTCGCTGGCCGAAAAGAAGCTTGCCGCTTTCGCCAACGCCCGCGGCATCCCCTGCACCGAGACGCAGGCCGGCAAGGGCACGCTGGCCTGGGACGACCCCGCCAATCTGGGCGCGCTGGGCGTGACCGGCACGAAGGCGGCCAACGACGCGGCCGCGCGCGCAGATCTGGTGCTTGCCATCGGCACCCGGCTTGCCGACTTCCCGACCGCCTCGCGCACGATCTTCGCCGATCCGAAGGTGCGGATCATCCAGCTCAATGTCGGCGCGTTCGACGCGCACAAGCACGGCGCAATGCCCTTCGTCGCCGATGCGCGCGAAGGGATCGAGGCGCTCGACGCGAAGCTCGGCCGCTGGAAGGCGCCGGCCGCATGGACCGCATCGGGCACGCGTAGTGCACGCACCTGGGCGCGCGACGTGAAGCGCATCACCGCCCCCCGCCCCGGCCGGCCCGACGACGCGCAGGTGCTGGGCGTGGTCAACCGCTTCGCGGCGAAGCGCCCGCACGTGCTGCTGTGCGCGGCCGGCGGCCTGCCGGGCGAACTCCACAAGCTCTGGCAGGCGACCGACAGCGCCTCCTACCATCTCGAATACGGCTATTCGTGCATGGGCTACGAGATCGCCGGCGGTCTGGGTGCGAAGCTCGCGGCCCCGCGACGCGACGTCTACGTCATGGTCGGCGACGGCTCGTACCTGATGATGAATTCCGAGATCGCCACGTCGGTGGCACTCGGCGTGAAGCTCATCCTCGTCGTGCTCGACAATCGCGGCTTCGGCTGCATCGAGCGGCTGCAGCGCGCGACGGGCGGAGCCTCGTTCAACAACCGCCTCGCGGGCGAGCATCCGCCGGTCGATTTCGCGGCGCACGCCGCCGCGCTGGGTGCTGCGGCCGAGAAGGTCGGATCGCTTGCCGAGCTCGAACCCGCCCTCGCCCGTGCGCGGGCGGCCCGCAGGACCGCCGTCGTCGTCATCGACACCGACGGGCGCAACTCGACCGGCGCCGGCGGCGCCTGGTGGGACGTGCCGGTGTCCGACGCCGCGCGCACGGCCACCGGCCGAGCGGCACGACAGAAATACGAACGCGCACGCGCGCGACAGACGCGAGGAGCCTGAGATATGTCCTGCCCGATCGGCATCAATCCGCTGACCTGGACCAACGACGACATGCCCGAGCTTGGCGGCGAGACGCCGCTGGCGACGTGCCTTTCGGAAGCCAAGCGCGCCGGCTACGACGGCGTGGAGCTGGGCAACAAGTTCCCGCGCGAAGCCGCGAAACTTTCCCCGATCATGGCGGCCCACGGCCTGCGCATCGCGTCGGGCTGGTACAGCGCCAACCTGCTCGAGCGCGACGTCGATGCGGAAATGGCGGCGATGCGCCCGCATCTGGAACTGCTGCTGGCGATGGGCTGCAAGGCGATGGTGTTCGCCGAGACGACGGGCTGCGTCCACGGAAACAGGAAAGCGAAGCTCGCCTCGCGCCGCAGGCTGTCGGACGCCGAGATGCGCCTGCTCGGCACGCGCATGACCGAGCTGGGCACGCTGATGGAAGCGCGCGGCATCAAGCTCGCCTACCACCACCACATGGGCACGGTCATCGAGACGGAGGCCGAAATCGACGCGCTGATCGCCTCGACCGGCCCGTCGGTCGGCCTGCTGCTCGATACCGGCCACCTGACCTTCGCCGGCGGCGACCCGCTGGCGGTCGCCAAGCGGCACGGCCGGCGCATCGTGCATGTCCACTGCAAGGATATCCGCGCGCCGCTGCTGGCCGAGGCGAAGGCCAAGGACCTGAGCTTCCTCGACGCGGTGCTGAGCGGCGTTTTCACCGTGCCCGGCGACGGGTCGGTCGCCTATCCGCCGATCTTCGCGGAACTCAAGCGGCTCAAATATTCGGGCTGGCTCGTCGTCGAGGCCGAGCAGGATCCGGCCAAGGCCCATCCGCTGACCTACGCGAAGATGGGCAACGACTATCTGCGCGCGCAGACCGCCGCGATCGGCCTCTGACGCTTCAGCCGCGGACGTTGCGCCAGAAGGTCTCGGGCATCTCCAGCATGTGGCGCAGGCCGAGCCGGTCGACCATCCGGTCGGTCTCGCGCTGCGCCTCGTCGAGGATCTGGTCCTCGTCGACCAGCGTCGCCATTCGGTTCTCCAGCGCCACGACGCCGTCGACGATGACCGTGTCGACGTCGTTGCCGTTGGCGAAGTTGACGATGCGGCTTGCCGGCATGTTGGCCGGATAGAGATGCGGCCGGCGCAGGTCCACGAGCACGACATCCGCCTTCTTGCCGCGCTCGAGCGAACCGATCTGGCTCTCCAGGCCCAGCGCCCGGGCGCCATCCCGCGTGCACATCTCCAACACGCGGCCCGGCGGCAGCACGTTCGCGTCGCGGAAATGGCGCCGGTGATAGTGCATGCACTGCTGCATGTGGCGGAACATGTCGCCCGACCGGTCCGGCGCCGTCGCATCGGAGCCGAGTGCGACCAGCGCGCCCGCCTCGATCAGTTCGGGTACGGGGCATCGGCCCGTCACCGAGGCGATGGCGCTTGGATTGTGCGCGACCGGGCTGCCGGTATCCGCGCAGATGCGGATCTCCTCGTCCGTCAGGTCGGTCGCGTGCGACAGCAGCGCGTCGGGCCCCAGCAGCCCGTTGGCATACGCGAAGGCAACGCTTCCTTTCGTGTGGCCGTCCTGCGTGAAGATCACGCCGCGCTCGCGGCTGAGCGCGCGCACGGCCTTTGCCTGGGCAAGCGCTTCGGCGAGCAGGACCGGATCGCCCGTCTGGTGTTCGGCGCGTAGCGTCGGCGTGATCAGCGCGATGCGTACGCGATCGCCATGCGTGCCGTGCCAGCGGTCGATCAGCGCCCGGCACGTGGCGAGCTGCGTCTCGAACGCGACGGGATATTCGCGCTTTCCCGTTTCGCTCCAGCGCGCGTAGGTGCGCGGAAACGGCGGGCGCGTCGAACCCACCGCCACGATCGATCGCGTGCCGACCGACACCACGCCGGCGCAATGGGCCGCGCCATAGGCCGGCTCGTCGGTGCGCAAGATCGTGTCGCCGCCGCCGAGCAGCGAAACGCCGGTCGTCACGCCGAAGCGCAGGCGTTCCAGTGCGGCCAGACGGGATTCGGCGTACCAGAATTCCTCGGTCGAGCCGACCGTGTAGGCCTTCTCACACGCCTCGTACCACCAGTCGGTCCGCCCGCCGCCCATCGTCTTGATCAGGCCGTGTCCGGCATGGGCGTGCACGTCGATCAGCCCGGGAATGACGGCCTTGCCGCGCGCGTCGATCGTCCGCGCGGCGTCGTGGCGGCCCGTGATCGTCTCGAAGGGACCCACGTCGACGATCCGGTCGCCGGATATGGCGACGGCCCCGTTCTCGACGACGCGGCGTTCCGCATCGAGCGTTATCACGGTTCCGTTGGCGACGAGCAGGTCGATCACGCTTCGCTTCCTCTTCAATATGGCGTCAAACTCCGCCCCCGATTGGGTTCCGGTTGGGCTAGACTTGTCAAGCATGCGGCTTCTCCTAATCAATCCGAACACATCGGAATCGATCACCGAGCTGGTCGCGCGCCGTGCGCGCGAGATCGCCCCCGCCGGCGTCGAGTTCGACGTCGCCACGGCGCGGTTCGGCCCGCGTTATATCGGCACGCGCGCCTCGGCGGCGATCGCCGCGCACGCGGCGCTCGATTCCTTCGCCGCCGCGTATAGGCCGGCCCATGCCGGCGTACTGCTCGCGTGCTTTGGCGATCCGGGCCTCGACGCGCTGGCCGAACTGTCGCCGGTTCCCGTCGTCGGAATGGCGGCCGCGTCGATGCGAATTGCGGCAGGCCGTGCGGCCCGCGTGGGCATGCTGACCGGCGGCGAACGCTGGGTGCCGATGCTGAAAGAGTTCGTCGCAAGCCTCGGTCTTGCCGACAGGCTCGCCTGCGTGCGGGCCGTCTCGGCGACCGGCGCCCAGATCGCGGCCGATCCGCAATCGGCCTATGCCGAGCTGACCGCGCAGGCGAACGCCGCCGTCGCCGAAGACGGGGCCGAAATCGTGATTCTCGGGGGCGCCGGACTTACCGGCCTCGCCCCCGCACTGCAGCATGGCGTGCGCGCGCCGCTGCTGGACTCGCTCGAATGTGCGGTCGAAAACATTATGCATCTTGCGAAAGAAGGGCCCCGCATCGGCGCCGGCACGTTGCCGGCGGTGGAGACGGTCGGCCTCGGGAGCGAACTCGCCGATCGGCTTGCCGGCCGCGCCCGGAACGCCTGAAACGCATGCGGGCTTGTCGGCGGATGCCGACAGGGCGCATTCTCCCAGTCTGGGGACCCCCGCCCCCGTTCCGGAGTAGCCGTGCCTCGATTGCCGTCCCTGCTGTTCGACCGATTGCGGTCCGCCTATTCCCGCATGCCGTCGGATCTCGCCGCTTCCCTCCTGATGATCCTCGCCCTCGTGACCTTCACGATCACGGGCGTGTTCATGCGTCTGGCGGCCGAGACGCTGCCGGTGATGGAGATCCTGTTCCTGCGCCAGTCCATGGCGATCGCGATCATGGCGCCGATCTTCTGGCGCCATCGCGGCCAGATCCTGCATCCCGAGGGACTTCGCCTGCACGCCATGCGCGGCCTGGCGGCCGTCGTGTCGATGATCTGCGGCAACGCTGCCGTCATCCACATCCCGTTCGCCGACGTCACGGCGATCCAGATGTCGGAGGTCCTGTTCATCACGGCGCTTGCGGCCGTGTTCCTGGGCGAGAAGGTCGGCTGGCGGCGCTGGTCGGCGACCGCGATCGGCTTCACCGGCGTGATCGTCATGATCCGGCCTTTCTCGGGCTCGGTGGAGCTCTTCGCTCTCGTCGCCCTGTTCGGTTCCGTCTTCGGCGCGATCTCGGTCGCCACGCTGCGCTTCGGCTCGCGCATCGACACGGCCGAGACCGTGATCTTCTACCAAAGCATCATCGTCCTGCTCTGCACGGCCCCGTTCGCGCTGTGGGTGTGGGTGCCGCCGTCGCCGGCCATCCTCGGCGTCGTCGCCGGCATGAGCGTGCTGCTGGCCGTGGGCACGTGGCTGTTCACGACCGCGTTCCGCACCGGCAACGCCTCGGCGATCGCCCCGCTCCAGTACCTGCGCCTGCTCATGATGGCGGCCGTCGGCTACTGGGTCTACGACGAGACGCCGAGCCTCGAGACGACGTTGGGTGCGGCCCTCGTCGTCGGTGCGGCGATCTACACGCTCCACCGCAACTCGGTTCGCCAGTCGCAGGTCGCACCCGCCCGCCCCGAGGGACCGGCCTGACCCTGCCCCTTTGCGCAAGGCGCCGCGCGGTGCTAATCCGTCCGGCAAGGACACACTGTTGAGGAGAACGCGATGTCGGCCGAAGCCAGGCTCAAGGAACTCGGAATCGTGCTGCCGGACGTGCCGGCACCGGTCGCCAACTACGTGCCGTTCCGGCTCCACCGCGACACGCTCTATCTCTCCGGCCAAGGCCCGCGCCAGCCGGGCGGGGGCTACAGCACCGGGCTCGTCGGCAAGGACGTCGACGTCGCGCGCGCCTACCAGGACGCGCGCACGGTCGGCCTCGGCCTGCTCGCGGTGGCGCGCCGCGCGCTCGGCAGCCTCGATCGCGTGGACTATGTCGTGAAGCTGCTCGGCATGGTCAACGGCGCGCCCGGCTTCGGCGAACAGCCCAAGGTGATCAACGGGTGTTCGGACCTGCTCGTCGAGGTGTTCGGCGACGCCGGCCGGCACGCGCGCTCGGCCGTGGGCATGGGCAGCCTGCCCAACAACATGACGGTCGAGATCGAGGCGATCCTCGCGGTCAAGCCTTAGGCGGATCGTAGACCTTCACGACGGGCTCGCCGATGCCCTTGCGCTGGGTGACCAGCTCGTAGGCCCAAGGCTGGCGGTGGCGCTCGAAGTTGAACGTCGTGCGCCGGTAACTGGCGCCCGCATCCAGATCGCAGCGCGCGACGGCCAGTTCGTCGCCGTCGCTGCGGCATGCGGCGACCGTCACGCCGCTGGGGGCGACGATCATGCTGCCGGCGATCGCGGGCACCCCCTCCTCGTCGCCGCCCTTGGCCACGCCGACCACCCACATCCCGTTCTGGTAGGCGCCCGACTGCATGACCAGCGCGTTGTGGAACAGCGCCAGATCGTCGTGGTCGGGTGCCGGCGGATTGTGGACCGGCGTATTGTAGCCGAGCAGCACCATCTCGGCGCCCTGCAGGGCGAGCGAACGGTAAGTCTCGGGCCAGCGCCGGTCGTTGCAGATGCACATGCCGATCTTCGTGCCGAAAGCGCTGAAGACGCGGAAACCGTAGTTGCCAACGTCGAAATAGCGCTTCTCCAGATGCTGGAAACGCCGCCACGGCTCGTGCGCGTCGTGGCCGGGCAGATGCACCTTGCGGTACTTGCCGACGATCTCGCCCGATTTCTCGACGAGGATCGCGGAGTTGAAGCGCTTCGTCTTCCCCTCTTCCTGTGTGAGTTCGGCATAACCCAGACAGAAGCCAAGGCCCAGACGGCGCGCCTCGTCGAACAGCGGCCGCGTGGCCGACCCCGGCATCTCGACCTCGAAGAAGGCGTCGATCTCGGCCTGGTCGGCGAAGTACCAGCGCGGAAAGAACGTCGTCAGCGCCAGCTCCGGAAAGACCGCCAGATCGCAGCCCATGCGCTTGGCCTCGCGCAGATGCGCGATAAGACGCTCGACGACCTGCGAACGGGTTTCCGCGCGGGCGATGGGACCGAGCTGGGCGGCGGCGACGGTGAGATGGCGCGGCATGGCTGCTTCCTTCAGGCGGCGAGTTCGAGGACGACGTCGCGCAGGACTTTCGCCCCGGCGTCGATGTCGGCGGGGTCGGTGTGTTCGGCGACATTGTGCGACAGGCCCTTGGCGCTGGGCACGAAGATCATGCCGGTCGGGCAGATGCGCGCGAACATCTGCGCGTCGTGCCCCGCACCCGAAGGCATGCGGCGGCTGGAGAGTCCGCGGGCCGCCGCACACGCGGCGACGAGATCGACGATGCCTTCGGAAAACTCGACCGGCTCGAAACGCGCCAGCACGCGCTTTTCCACGCCGATCCGTTCCTCGCCGCAGATGCGCTCGATCAGCGACGCCGCCTCGGCTTCCGCCCGGCGCAGGATCGCCTCGTCGGTGTTGCGCAGGTCGACCGTGAAGGTGGCGCGCGAGGCGACGACGTTGATCAGGTTCGGGACCAGCTCGATTCGGCCGACCGTGCCAACCTGATCGCCGCCGAACCGGCGCACGAGATCGCGGATGCCGCTCGCCACCGCCATCGCCGCATAGCCTGCGTCGCGGCGCAGGCGCATCGGCGTGGTCCCGGCATGATTGGAAACGCCACTGAAGACGTACTCGGCCCAGGAAATGCCCTGAACACCGGTGACGGCACCGATCGTCAGCCCCTCGGCCTCGAGGATCGGGCCCTGCTCGATATGCAGCTCGACGAACGCGTGCGGACGCACGAAGCCCGGCACCCTGTCGCCCAGATAGCCGATGCGCGCAAGCTCCTCGCCCAGCGTCTTGCCGTCGATCGAGCGTGCGGCATGTGCCTCGGCAAGCTGCATCCCGCCGACATAGACGAGACTGCCAAGCATGTCTGGCTGGAAACGCGCACCCTCCTCGTTCGTGAAAAAGGCGACCGCGATCGGCCGGCGCGTGCGCATGTCTGCGCGATCGAGCGCGGCGCAAAGTTCGAGCCCGGCGAGAACGCCGAGATTGCCGTCGTAGCGCCCGCCGGTGCGCACCGTATCGATGTGGGAGCCGATCATCACCGGTTCGACGTCGGCGGTACCTGCACGCACCGCGACGACGTTGCCGATCGCGTCGGTGCCGACGGACAGACCGAGGTCACGCATCCAGCCGACGACCAGGTCGCGGCCCGCCCTGTCCTCGTCCGTCAGGGCAAGGCGCGCACAACCGCCGCCGGGAATGGCGCCGACCGCGCCCAGTCGCGCGAGGCGGTCGAGAAGCGATGCCGTATCGATTTCGAAGCCCATGAATCTCCGCTGGCGGTCGCGCGAACGAGGACTCTACAATCGAAGAAAGGGCGGAGGATTGCAATGGCGCTAGGTGCTGTCGAGATCGAGTGGGCGCGGCTCAAGTCCGCGGATCTGCGCGCGCTCGCCGCGCGCGACGCGATCGTGATCCTGCCGGTCGCGTCGACCGAGCAGCACGGCCCGCATCTGCCGACGAGCGTCGACACGATGCTCGTCGGCGAAGTCGCGCGTCGGGCCGCCCGCAAGATCGCAGCGAGCCATCCGGTCGTCGTGGCGCCGACATTGTGGTGCGGGCTTGCCGAGCATCATCTGGCGTTCGGCGGCACGTTCTCGTTCAGCTTTCCGACCTATCTTGCGGTCCTGCGCGACCTCGTCTCGTCGCTGAAGCGCCAGGGGTTCCGCCGCATCGTCCTGTTCAACGGGCACGGCGGCAACATCGCGGGGCTCGACACCGTCGCGACCGAACTGACGCGCGATCTGGGCGTGCCGGTCGCGGTCGGCAGCTACTGGCCGTCGCTCGGCGACGAAATTTCGGCGATCCTCGAGGACCAGACGACCGTCCTGCACGCGTGCGAAGCCGAAACCTCGATGATGCTGGCGGTCGCCCCCGAGCTCGTCGCGGCCGACAAGCTTGCCGAAGCCGCCGGCCCAGCCGATCTCGACGAAAGCGTGTTCGCCCGCCAGCCCAAGCGCTGGCATTCCTTCGCCGATCTCACGCCCAACGGGACGATCGGCAATCCCGCGCGTGCGACGGCCGCGAAAGGCGAGAAGCTTCTCGAGCTTGCGGCAAACGAACTTGCGGCACGCCTGTCCGACGGAAAGCTCTGGCCCGCGCGCTAGCCTGCGACGATTTTCCGGTAGAGTTCGGGATCGGTATCGCCTTCGCTGCCGAACAGCAGCACGCGCGACGACGCGTCGAGGCCCAGCGCCTTGGCAAGATCCGGTCGCGCCGCCGCCCCCATCAGCCCCGCCAATCCGGCGACGGCGGATTCGCCGGCGACGACCTGCGGGGCAAGCATGCGCATGCAGGCGAACGCCGCCTCGTCCGTCACGGTCATGAAATCAGCGGCGCCTTCCTCGAGGATGTCCCAGGCAAGCAGCGAGGTTTCCCCGCAGGCAAGCCCCGCCATTGCGGTATCGAGCGCGCCGCCGATGTTCGCCGCGTGCCCGACGCGTGCGCTCTCGAACAGGCATGCGGCCCGGTCCGGCTCGATGACGACGACCCGTGGCCGGCTTTCGCCCAGCGTTTCCCAAAGATGGCCACAAACCGCAGCCGCCAGCCCTCCGACGCCGGCCTGGATGAAGACGTGCGTCGGCGGCACGCCCGTCTGCGACAGCGCCTCGTCGACCATCACGGCGTAGCCCTGCATCACGTCGCGCGGAATGTCCGTATAGCCGGGGTACGAGGTGTCGGAGACGACGATCCAGCCGTTCGCCGCCGCATCGCGTGCGGCCTGCCGCACGGCGTCGTCGTAGGTGCCGGGCACGCGGCGGATCTCCGCGCCATATTCCGCGATCGCGTCGGCGCGCCCCTTGCTGACGGTCTCGTGCACGTAGATCACGCACTTGCAGCCGAAGCGCCGCGCACCCCAGGCCACCGAGCGACCGTGATTGCCGTCGGTCGCGCACGTCACGGTTATTTCCGCCGCCGGCCGATCGGCGGCGCGCAGTTGGCGAAGCACCGCGTAGGCGCCGCCCAGCGCCTTGAAACTGCCGAGGCCGAATCGCGCGCTTTCGTCCTTGTAGAAGACGCGCGCCACGCCGGCCACTCGTGCGACCGCGTCGAGCGACACCAGCCGCGTGGGCGCATAACCCGCCCAGCCGGCGATCTCCGCACGGGCGGTCTCGAAAGTCGCCCGGTTGAGCACGGCGCGCTGGCGAGCGCCATAAGGACCGCCATGCGCCTTGGGATTCGATCGATGCGCCACCGGAAATCCGATCCAGTCGATTTCTTGCACGCCGTATGTCTCCGGGCCGGTTAGACTGTCCTGAAGCTAGCGCGCCGGTGCTGGCCACGCGAAGGGAGAAATGCGGACATGCGGCTTGATGAAATCGCGAACGGCCTTCTGGACGAGACTGTAAAAGGCATGCCCGGCGGCCTGGCGCCGTTGAAGCTCGGCGACGTCGGCAAGCAGGGCTGGAACCTGCTGGCCGAGGATCTTCCGCTGCCGGTCTGCGTGCTGAAGGCCGACGCCGTATCGCGCAACGAAACGTTGATGCGCACGTTCCTGGAGCGCACGGGCGCCCTTCTCTCTCCGCACGGCAAGACGACGATGAGCCCGCAGCTCTTCGACCGGCAGGACAAGGC
>JAEUKY010000233.1 GCA_016794005.1 Rhodospirillales bacterium | reverse complement strand
GCGCGCGTGCCGGCAAGTTCCTGCGGGTTCTTGCAGGCCTTGGGCAGCGCGCACACGCACGCGTCGCGCACCAGGACCGCACCCGACGCGGCCAGAAGCTGGTCGATATGCGCCGAAGCGGTCAGCCGGTCGGTCAGCACGCGGGCCTTTTCGGCACCCAGCGCCTCGAGCGCCCTGTCGAGCGCATCGACGGGCGCCACGCGCACGCGGTTGCCCAGATGCGCTCGCGTCTCGAGGATCAGCTTGCGGCCGTCGATGAACAGGTCGAGCGGCCGGTTCTCGTCGGCATGCAGGATCGCGAAACCGAGAGCGAGCGGCGTGTGCGGCACGTCGGCCCCGCGGATGTTGAGCAGCCACGCGAGACTGTCGGGGGCCGTGACGACCGCGGCGGCGATGCCGTCCTTGCGCAGCTTCGCGGCGAGTTCGGCGCGCTTGTCCTCCGACGACTTGCCGGCGAGCGCGATGGGATGCGGGCGTGCGGGCGACAGCGGCGCCACGGGCTGGCCCTGCCAGACCGCGTCGACCGGATTGCGCTGGACGGGAACGAGCTTCGCCCCCGCGCGTTCGCAGGCCTGCCGCAGCCGTTCGACCGAATCGCTCGAATGGAACCACGGGTCGTAGCCGATGCGCCCGTCCTTCGGCGCGTTGGCCGCAAGCCAGTCCGACGGCGGCTCCTCGACCAGATGGCGATACTCGAACGTGCCGGCATCGACCTGCGTGCGGACCTGCAGCGTGTAGCGCCCGTCGACGAACATCGCGGCCCTGTCGGCGAGCACGACGCACGCACCGGCCGAGCCGGTGAAGCCGGTCAGCCATTCCAGCCGCTCCGCGCGCGGGCTGACATATTCGCCCTGATGCTCGTCGCCGCGCGGCAGCACGAAACCGTCGAGCTTCTGCTTCGCGAGTTCGGCGCGAAGTGCGTCGACGCGCGCGCGCCGCCAGCATCCTTCGCCCAGACCGTCGTCGCGGCCGCCGGCCATTTCGGCGTGGAGCGCGTCGAGCTGGGCGGCGAGCGCATCGGTCGGCCGCGCGCAGACGAGGGCATGCCACGCGCGCGGGTCGAGTGCGGGCGGCGTGGACAGCACGCCGGCGACGATCGCGCGCACGGCGGCGACGTCGGCGGTCGCATCGTTCTTCGCCAGCAGCTTCGCCAGCGCTTCGTCGCCCTGATAGGTCATTCGGCACACGGACTTGGGACGGGGGGAATCGGTCATTCGGGGCGGCAAGGATAGGGGGCCGCCGGAGCGGGCCAGCTCTGCAAATTTTGACGAAAATCGGGCAATTCCATGCGTTATACGCATTGCTGCGCCGCAGTATTAACCCGTTTCACGCAGGGCTGGCGAGCCTACATTGACATCGTTCGTTCGTGCACGATCAAACGGCCCGATTGGCGGGCCATCGCGCAGAACGTTGATGGAGAAGAGAATTATGTCCGCCACCCAGCTTTCCCCCACCCTCTACGGCCGCGTTTCGGCCTCTCAGGTGGAGACGGCCCTGGAAGCGCGGCGCGTGCGTACCCAGGCGCTCGCCGTCCTCGCCGCCGACGGTCTCGGCGCGATCGGGGCCGGCCTGAAGTCGCTGTTCGGTCGCATCAAGACCTGGAACGAGCGTCGCATGACGTTCCTCGAGCTCGACGGCCTCGACGACCGCACCCTCGCGGACATCGGCCTGTCGCGCGGCGAGATCGGCCAGGTCGCGGCCGGCCACTATGTCCGCAGCCCGGAAAGCCGCACGCCCGTCGTCACGACGGTGCAGCCGGCCAACGCGGCGGCGTTCGAAGCCAAGGCCGCCTGACCCAGGCGTCCGGCGTCCGACGGATTGCGGCGGCCTCGCGAAAGCGCGGCCGCCGTTTTCGTTTTCAGAGGACGTCGCCGGTCCGCATCCGGAAGACGGAAAGGCTCAGCACCATCTCGACCTCGCCCGTTTCGGCCGCCAGCGGCAGGGACAGGCGCTCGATCTCGACCACGTCGTGCAGCGGCAGGGCGCTCGCCGGCGGCGGGGCCTTGCTCCAGACCGGCCGGCATTCGCGCACGACGCTGGCCAGTTCGCGGCCCAGCATCGTCCGCGGCAGGTCGGGGATCTCGCCGTCGACATAGTCGCCGGTCGTGTCGCTGTTGCGCGCGCGCGTGACGGCCGTGCCGATCAGGCGGTGGCGGAAGCGCAGCGTGCCCGGATCGAAATCGACGATCCAGACGTTCGCCAGCAGCTTGGGGATGTCGATCGGGTCGATGTCGGCGCGCCGCGGGACGCGGCCTTGCGCGCGGGCCACGCCGCTCCAGTAGTCCCACATCGCGCCGACCTTCCAGTGGCAGGTCGGCGGAAACGGCGCTTCGAGGTGCGGGCTGGCGTACAAGTCGGTCTCCCGGCGGTTCGGTCGCGGGACCCGACTTTCCCACCCGAAATATTAACGGGAGGTTACCAACGTATGTCGTCGCCGGTCAGGCGGCGGCCGACGCGCTCTTTTCCGCGGCCGCGGCGAGGCTCTCGATCCGGTCGAGCAGCGGCACGAAATGGTCGAGCTCGGCTTCCGCCTCGGCGTTCGCGGCGCGAAGCGCATCGAGCGTCACCGCACTTTCGGCCAGCGCCCGCTCCTTTTCCACCGCATGCGCCGCGGCGGCCTCGAAGCGCGACTGCGCCTCGGCGATCTGCGCTTCGGCGGCGTCGGCGCGCGTCCGGGCCTCGGCGAGCTTCGCGGCGAGGCCGGCGGCCTCGTCCTTCAGTGCGGCGTGCGCGGCTTCGAGCTTCGCGAGATCGCCCTGCGTGGCGCCGGCGCGCGCCTGCGCTTCGGCGGCCCGGCTCTCGGCGTCGTCGGCGCGGCCCTGCGCGTCCGCAAGTTCGGCTTCGAGTGCGGCGAGACGGGCGGCCTGCGCGCCCGCTTCGGTCTGCGCACGGGCGAGCTTCGCCTCCTGGTCGGCGAGGCGCTTGGCCATGTCCTCGGCCTTGGCGATCCAGCTCTGCGTGGCGGCCTCGGCGCGCGCGCGCGAATCCTCGGCGGCTTTCGTTTCCTGGCGCGCGGTCTCGGCCGCCTCGCGCTCGCGCGCGAACAGCGCCTCGGCCGTGGCGCGCGCGGCCTTCGCCTCCTCCGCCGCCTGCACCAACGCGGGATCGACGATCGTGCGCGGCGGCGCGCCGCGCAGCGCGTCCAGCTCGTCGTAGGCGCCGGCAAGCTCGTCGCCGAGATTGAGGGCCGCGAGCAGCATCAGCCGCGCGTCGCCGGCCTGGCCGACCTGAGCGACGATCTCCTTCACCTTCTCGTCGACATAGGCGCCGATGTTCCGCACGCGCTCTTCCCCGCCGTCGTCGCAGACGATGGGGTAGTCGCGGCCGTTCACGCGGATGGAGATCTGGCTCATCGGTCGTGCTCCCGGGGCTAGACGCCGCCCGCCTTCAGCTTCTCGATCGCCTTGTCGAGCCGCGATTCGACCTGGTCGGCGAGGCCGGACAGGGCGGCATAGTCGGCCTTCAGCCTGGCGAGTTCGGCTTCCGCCGCTTCCGCGCGGCCGCGCAGGCCCGACTCGGATTTAATGCGCGCTTCGAGGGCGGTCTCGAGGCGTTGGACGGCGGCATTCAGGCGTTCGAGGGACGGCGTCGTCATGGGTGTCGGAAACTTTCGGGAAAACCAAGTTGCGTTGCGATTGCGGCACCTTAAGGGCGGGATTCGAGTCGCGCCAATGGCCTTGTCGGCGGGCGCGCCCGTGCGGGGTTGACGGGGCACCCCCCGGGCGGCATGTTCCGCGCGATTTCGGGTTCCCCGCACCCCAAGAAGTGAGCCGGATGAGCGCCGCACCCCAGACCGTTCCGACGACCGCCCCGATCCCCCTCAGCGACAGGCAGACGCCGGCGCACGCGCGCCTCGCCAACGCGATCCGAGCCCTGTCGATGGACGCCGTCGAGAAGGCGAAATCCGGCCATCCCGGCATGCCGATGGGCATGGCCGACGTGGCGACCGTGCTGTGGTCCAGGCACCTGAAATTCGACCCGACGGCGCCCGACTGGGCCGACCGCGACCGCTTCGTGCTGTCGGCGGGCCACGGTTCGATGCTGCTCTATTCGCTGCTGCATCTCACCGGCTATGCCGACATGACGATGGCGGAGATCGAGCGCTTCCGCCAGCTGGGTGCCAAGACCGCCGGCCATCCCGAGTTCGGCCACGCCGCCGGCATCGAGACGACGACCGGCCCGCTGGGCCAGGGCCTCGCCAACGCCGTCGGCATGGCGCTGGCCGAACGCATGATGGCCGCGCGCTACGGCGATTCCGTCGTCGACCACCACACCTACGTCATCGCCGGCGACGGCTGCCTGATGGAGGGCATCAGCCACGAGGCGATCTCGCTGGCCGGCCACCTGAAGCTTGCCAAGCTGATCGTGCTGTTCGACGACAACGCGATCTCGATCGACGGGCCGACCGACCTTGCCGTGACCGACGACCAGGTCGCGCGCTTCAAGGCGTGCGGCTGGAACGCGCTCGCCATCGACGGCCACGATCCCGCGGCCATCGACGCGGCCCTGACGGCCGCCAAGACCAGCGACCGCCCGACGATGATCGCGTGCAAGACGACCATCGGCTACGGCGCGCCCACCAAGGCGGGCACGGCCGGCAGCCACGGTGCGCCGCTGGGCGGCACCGAGATCGAGGGTACGCGCAAGCGCCTGGGCTGGACGGCGGCACCCTTCCAGATCCCGGCCGACATCCTGACCGAATGGCGCGGCTTCGGTGCCGCCGGTGCGGCCAAGCGCGCGGCGTGGGAACGGCGCGTGGGCAAGCTCGATCCCGCCCAGCGCGCGGA
>JAEUKY010000221.1 GCA_016794005.1 Rhodospirillales bacterium | reverse complement strand
GCGAAGGTCGCCGAGGCGCAGGCCGCCGGCGCCGACCTCGTCGGCGGCGACGATCTCGCCGAGAAGGTGCTCGCGGGCGAGATCAACTTCGATCGCGTCATCGCGGCCCCGGACATGATGGCCGTCGTCGGCAAGCTCGGCAAGGTGCTGGGCCCCCGCGGCCTGATGCCGAACCCGAAGCTCGGCACGGTCACGCCGAACGTCGCGCAGGCCGTCAAGGACGCCAAGGGCGGCCAGGTCGAGTTCCGCGCCGACAAGACCGGCAACATCAACGCCGGCGTGGGCAAGGCCAGCTTCGACGAAGCCAAGCTCGCGCAGAACCTGAAGGCGTTCCTCGACGCGATCGTCAAGGCGCGTCCGTCGGGCGTGAAGGGCAACTACATCAAGAAGGCCACGGTCTCCTCGACGATGGGACCGGGCTTCAAGCTCGACATCGCTGCGTTCGGCGGCATGGCCGTGGCACAGCAGGCCGCGTAAGCGGCCGGTCGGGCGAAACGACTTCCGCCGTCGTCCCGCATCCGCGGGCGGGGGCGGGGAACAGGCGGATGGACGAACGCTCCTTCGGGAGCAGGAAGCCATCCGCTCCTGTCCGAGACTGCAGGTGCCCGAGGGCCGGTCCGGTCCGACGGCATAAACGGTCTCCCTCCGGGGAGAGCGGCCTGCATAGACAGAGGTGGCAATTCGGCGCTTCCGGCATTCCCGGGCGCGTCCGACTTGGACTTCTGGGACAGGTCGAGCCGGGTCTCGGCCGTTCCGGCGATCCCCTCCCGGGGATCGGTGGGTGGCACGAGGCTCGTGTGAAACGGTCCCGCCGGCATGGTGCCGACGGGGCAAACCAGGAGACGATCGTGGACCGTTCGCAAAAGAAGGAACTGGTCGAATCGCTTCACGGCAAGCTCAAGGACGCGAGTGTGGTCATCGTGACCAGGCAGGCGGGCTTGACTGTCGCGGAAGTGACCGATCTGCGTCGCAAGATGCGCGCAGCCGGGGCCAGTTTCAAAGTCGCGAAGAACCGGCTCACGCGTCGTGCACTGGACGGGACGAAGTTCTCGCATCTCGGGACCTCGCTGACGGGCCCGACCGCAATCGCCTACTCCACGGATCCCGTGGCGGCGGCGAAGATCGCGGTCGAATTCGCGGCGAAGAACGAGAAGCTGACCATCGTCGCCGGCGGCCTCGGCGAGCGCGTGCTCGACGTGGCTGCGGTCAAGGCGCTTGCGACCCTGCCCTCCTTGCCGGAGATGCGGGCCAAGTTCCTGGGCCTCCTCAGCGCGCCGGCTACCCGCCTCGCGACCGTCATCGGTGCCCCCGCGGCACAGGTGGCTCGCGTGATCGGAGCCTACGCGAAGAAGCAGGACGCGGCCTGAAGCCGATCCAACCCAACCCGAAGATCCAAGTCCAACAGGAGTACGAATCAAATGGCCGATCTCGCAAAGCTGGTTGACGAACTGTCGACCCTCACGGTCCTCGAGGCCGCCGAGCTGACGAAGATGCTCGAAGAAAAGTGGGGCGTTTCCGCCGCCGCTCCGGTTGCCGTCGCCGCCGCCGGCGGTGCGCCGGCCGCCGGCGGTGCCGCCGCCGCCGAGCAGACCGAGTTCACGGTGACGCTGGCCAACGCCGGCGACAAGAAGATCAACGTGATCAAGGTCGTCCGCGAACTCACGGGCCTGGGCCTCAAGGAAGCCAAGGACCTCGTCGAGGGTGCGCCGAAGGTCGTCAAGGAAGGCGTCAACAAGGACGACGCCGCCAAGATGAAGAAGGCGCTCGAAGAGCAGGGCGCCAAGGTCGAAGTCAAGTAAGCCGAAACCCGGTCCCGGTTCCGTCGCGCGCATGCGCGGCGGGACCGGCGTCCGGTCGGGCGCGGGCCCGCCGAAAAGGCCCGCAACGGATTTTTCGGACGCCGCCGTCGCGGGCGGCGTCTTGTCCCTAAGCGGACGGATGAGGTCGAGATGTTGCAGACGGTGATGGGTCGCAAGCGCATTCGCAAGACGTTCGGGCGTATCCCCGAGGTCGCTCCGATGCCGAACCTCATCGAGGTGCAGATGAGCTCCTACGCCTCGTTC
>JAEUKY010000211.1 GCA_016794005.1 Rhodospirillales bacterium | reverse complement strand
CGTCAATCCGGAGAGCGACCCGCTGGGGGCCGGCTACCACATCATCCAGTCGCGCATCGCGCTGGGGTCGGGCGGCATCTGGGGCAAGGGCTTTGCGCAGGGCTCGCAGAGCCAGCTCCAGTTCCTGCCCGAGAAGCAGACCGACTTCATCTTCGCGGTCCTCGCCGAGGAATTCGGACTGGTCGGATCGATGTCGCTGCTCGGCGTCTACGCGGTGATCCTCGTCTTTCTGCTGGCGATCGCGGCGCGCGCGCGCAGCGTGTTCGCGCGGCTGCTGGCGATCGGCGTGGCGGCCATGTTCTTCGCCAACGTCTTCGTCAACGTCGCGATGGTCGCGGGGCTGCTGCCGGTGGTGGGCGAGCCGCTGCCGCTGCTGTCGCTGGGCGGCTCCGCGATGATCGCGAGCCTGATCGCGATGGGACTGGCGATGAGCTGCTTCGTGGGCCGCGACCGGACGATCTCGCGCTCGGGCGAGGACGGGGTCTAGCCGTAGAGCTGCGGCTGGCGCCAGAACGCGGCGTTGAGGTTCGAAGGGCCCGTCTCGACGAGCAGCGGATGCGGCGCCTTCGCGGCCTTTCGGCCGAGCGCGAGGCGATAGAGATGGAGCCGGCGCACCGTCGCCGGCGTGGCGATGCCGGCGGCGATCACCGCTTCGAGGGCGGCTTCGCGCCCGTCCGCCGGAGCGAACAGCGACGAAGGTGCCGCCAGTTCGTGGAACGCCTCCAGCACGAGCGCGCAGAGCCAAGCCCGTTTTCCCGTCGGCGACGTGCGGCCTTCGTAGCGTTCGAGCGGGCACGCGAACGGTTCGTCGGGAACCGCGAGCGTGCCGGCGAGCGCCGCCGGCACGTGCGGGGCGAGAAGCTGCGAGGCGCGCTGCCGGCGGCCGAGATCGGCGCATGCGCGCGCGAGCGACAGGTCGCGGGCAAGCGAAGGCGCCTTCGCCTCGAACGTCGCGTGCGCGCGCAGAAGCCCGTCGTATCTTTCGCCGGCGAGCAGACCGGCCGAGGCGAGCTTGGCCACGCGCGACGGCTTGGCGGCGAAGGCGTTGAGCTGGTCGGGCGAGTCCGGCCCTTCGCCCATCGGCACGAGCGCGTTCAGCCCCGGGACGAGCCGGTAGCGCGCGTAGCCGAGCGCTTCGAGCGCCTTCAGGGCCGCGAAGTCGTAGGCGGTGCCGTCGCGGATCTCGACCATCACGAGCGGATCGCCCGCCTCGAACAGCCGTGTGGCGCCGCCGATGGCGCTGACTTCCGCCCCCTCGACGTCGATCTTCACGAAATCGATCGCGGGCACGTAGGCCGGCGGCAGCAGGTCGTCGAGCCGGCGCAGCGGCACGCGAAGCCCGCCGCCTGCACCGATGCGGGCCCCCTCGTGGAAGCGGTGGCCGCCGAACTCGACCTCGCCGGCCGTGTCGCCCAGCGCCACCTCGAACACCGAAAGCTGCACGCCGGGCATCGACGCGGCCGAGCGGCGCAGCTTGTCGGCGAGTGCGGGCTGCGGCTCGAACGCGAGGGTGGCCACGCGCGCCGCCGCCAGCGTGGCCGCGTAGAAGCCGAGATTGGCGCCGATATCGAGCGCCATGCGCAGATGCGGGGCCAATGCGCGCACGAAGGGCGCTTCGTCCTCGAACCAGTCTTCCTGTTCGAGGAAGACGAAGCTGGAGATGCCGCCGATGTCGGCCGGCACGACGAGCCGGACGTTTCCGGCAAGCGAGAGAAGCCATTCGTCGGGGCGCAGGTCGACCATGCGCGAGTTAGCCGACATTCGGCGATTCGGCGCAAGAGAAGGTGCTATCCTCGGCCGATGGATCGCCGGATTTTCCTTCTGTCGGTCGGGCTCTGGAGCATCGCCGGCATGGCCGCGGCACAGGATCGGAACGCCCTCGACCGCGACCTGCTCGCCGCCGCGAAGGCCGGGGACGCGGCCGCATGCCGGCGGCTGATCGCGGCCGGTGCCGCGCTCGACGCGCGCGATGCCGGCGGGCGCACGGCACTGCTGCTCGCCACGCACGCGAACCATGTGGCGGCGGCCAAGGCGCTGATCGAGGCCGGCGCCGACGTCAACGCGAAGGACGCGATCGCCGACAGCCCGTTCCTCTATGCCGGTGCGGAAGGCCGCGACGAGATCCTGAAGATGACGCTTGCCGCGGGCGCCGATCTTCGCAGCGTCAACCGCTATGGCGGCACGGCGCTGATCCCGGCGGCCCATCACGGGCACGTCTCGACCGTGCGCATCCTGCTGGAAACCGCCATCGACATCGACCACGTGAACCGGCTGGGCTGGACGGCGCTGCTCGAAGCCGTCATCCTCGGCGACGGCGGGGCGGCGCACACCGAGATCGTGCGGCTGCTCGTCGAAAAGGGGGCGAACCCCGGCATCGCCGACCGCGACGGGACCACGCCGCTCGACCACGCAAGGCGGCGCGGCTACGACGCGATTGCGCGCATCATCGAGGGAGCGAAGGCACGATGAAGCTCACCGGCATGAACCATTTCACGATCCTCGCCCGCGACATCGACGAGACGCGCCGCTTCTACACCGACATCCTCGGCCTCAAGGAAGGCTACCGGCCAGACATGGGCTTTCCCGGCATCTGGTTCTATGTCGGCGAGCAG
The DNA here is from genome assembly GCA_016794005.1 of Rhodospirillales bacterium. Classification (GTDB taxonomy): domain Bacteria; phylum Pseudomonadota; class Alphaproteobacteria; order CACIAM-22H2; family CACIAM-22H2; genus Tagaea. The sequence goes on along the minus strand of JAEUKY010000211.1, from coordinate 3,301 downwards.
TGGGTGCTGCACGTCGTGGCGGGCCGCAAGATGCCGAGCCCGCCGGCCGGCGTGATCGACCACATGGCCTTCAGCGCCACGGGCCTGCCCGAGACGCTGGCGAAGCTGAAGGCAAACGGTATTGACTATCGCCTGTCGCGCCAGGTCGGCACGCGCGTCTGGCAGATCTTCTTCGACGATCCGAACGGGGCGAAGGTCGAGCTGGATTTCGATCCCGAAGAAATTGCGCCCGCGGCGTGAACCGCAAAAAGGACGGGTTACGTCCTGTTACGGTAACGTGCTTATCCCTTTGAAGTTCAACGGTTGTTACTGCAACCGCACTTCATGCAACCGTTTCATATTCACTTGTCAAAGAGCACGGCGGTACCGGCATCGAAGCTAGCACGGCACGTGCAGGTTGTCACGAAAATAAGCCTATAAATTCTGCGGCCGGCGCGCGACCGCCTCGATGCTCGACAGCCGTCCTTCGTCGAGGCTGCGGAAGACGTTGTCCTGGTAGAGCCACATGCGCTCGCCCATCAGCACGTGCGTGAACAGCGCCGGCCGGCCGTTGGCGGCCATCTTCGCGCGCATGGCGGCGAGCGTGTCGCGCGTGTGCGCGGTCGTGTCGGCGAGCGAGACGATCGCGAAACCGGCCGCCTCGAGATCGTGGCGCGTCTCGCCGGCGGTGGAAAGGAAGCTCGCGGCCGCGTCGGCCGCCCACGGCGTGGGATAGTGCGGCGGGCCCGCAAGACCTGCCCCCAGATTCGAGAGCACGAAGATTCCGCCCGGCTTCAGCACGCGCAGCGCCTCGCGATACATCGCGACCTTGTCGGAGATGTTCATCGCGACGTTCTGGCTGTAGGCGCGGTCGAACGTCGCGTCGGCGAAGGGCAGGGCGAGCGCGTCGCCGACCCGGATGTCGACGCGGTCCAACTGGCCGGTCGCAGTACACAGCTCCCGGCCGGCGGCGGCGAACTCGGGCACCAGATCGACGCCCGTCACGCGGCAGCCCGCGGCCTTGGCGATCCAGCGTGCGGGCCCGCCGATGCCGCAGCCGATGTCGAGCACGTGGTCGTCGGGCCGCGGATCGAGAAGCGCCAGCGTCTCGCGCGTGGCGACGACGCCGCGATTGTGGAAATGGTCGAGCGGGGCCAGCGCTTCGGGCGTCGCGGCCGCGTCGGCCCCCTTGGCCGCGCGCAGGGCGCCGAGCAGGCGTGCGGCGATGCCGTCGCTGGCGTAGTGGGATTCGATCCGGCCTGTCATGGCCGACACTGAACCACGGGCGGCGTGCCGGGACCAGCCGTCGCGTGCGCGATCAGGCCGCCGCGTCGGGCTCGGCCGCGACGCGTGCGGGCAGCGACACCGTGAAGACGCTGCCCTTGCCGGGCACGCTTTCCACGTCGATGGAGCCGCCCAGCCGCTGCACGAGCTGGAGCGTCAGCGACAGGCCGAGGCCGGTCCCGCTGCGCCGGCTGACATGCGCGCTTTCCTTGCGCCAGAACGGCTCGAAGATGTGCTTGATGTCTTCGGGGCGGATGCCGTCGCCCTCGTCCTCCACCGCGATGCGCAGGCCGCCGTCGGGGGTCTGCGCGCACGCGACGCGCACCGTCCGGCCGGGCCTGCAGAATTTCACCGCGTTGCCGACGAGGTTGACCAGGATCTGTCGCAAGGCGCCCGCGTCGCTGACGATGCATGTCGGGGTGGGCGGCGGTGCCGCGACGATCTTCACTTTCCGCTCGACGGCGATGGGGCGCATCATCTCGACCACGTCGCGCATCGCCGCGTCGGGATCGAGCGTCTCGGGCCGCAGCACCAGCCGGCGCGCCTCGATCGCGGCGAGGTCGAGAAGCTGGTCGACGACGCCCAGCAGGTGGCGGCCGGCGGTCAGCACGTCGGAGATGTAGTTGCGGTAGCGCTCGGGAACGGGCCCGTAGACCTGCATCACGACGAATTCCGAGAAGCCGATGATCGCGTTGAGCGGCGTGCGCAGCTCGTGGCTGACGTTGGCGAGGAACTCGCGCTTGGCGGCGTTCGCCGCCTCGGCCTCGACCAGGGCGGCGCGCACGCGCTCGGCCTCGCGTTCGCGCAGGGCCGTGAAATGCAGCACGAGCGTGGCCATCGCGATGGCGAGTGCCGTGGCCACGAACCCGAAGATCAGGATGCGCGGACGCCGCGCCTCGATCTTCGTCTCGATGTCGGACTTCAGGAAACTCGCATAGACGAAGGCCCTGTGGCTTTCGATCCGCTTGAAGGCCACGACGATGGGCAGGCCCTGCAGCGAGTTGCGGTTCTCGATCAGCCCCGTGGCGCGCCGCTCGCCGGGCGCGATCGCGAACTGGTCGAGATCGATCGTCTTCCCGACCAGACCTTCGCGGTCGGGGCTGCGGAACAGGATGTGCCCGTCCTCGCGCACGAGGCCCACGAGGCCGGGGGCGGAAACGAAGACGTCGCGGAACAGGTCGGCGAGCGGGGCGACCGGGATCGACGTGACGACGTAGTAGACGCCGAACGCGTTGCGCCGCGCCTTCATGGCCAGCGGGATCGACGCCACGCCGGTGTTGCGCGCGACGATCTGCGCGCCGATGCGGATCTCGCCGATGGGCCGGTCGTCGAGTGCCCGGATATATTCGCGGTCGGCGATGTTGATCCCTTCGGTTCCGAAATGGCCGAACGGGATCATGTTCCCGTCGGCGTCGAACAGGCGGATGTTGACCGGGTTCTGGTGCCGGCGCTGCCGGCGCTCGACCAGTGCGGCGAGATCGGCGAGGTCGGCCGTCGCCGGATGGTCGGTGAGCCACGCGTCGACCGTCTCGACGATGCTCTCGGCGGATTCGAGCGTGCGCCCGATCTGGGCGGCGAGCAGGTCCTGCGCGCCGAGAAGTTCGGCCGTCGCGGCCTCGTAGGTGTCGTTGCTGTCGGCGACGACCTGCCAGATGACGACGGCCCAGATCCCGACCGCGACGAGCACGGCAAACGAGATCGCCGCGACGTTCGGCGAGGCAAGCCGTTCGAGCGGCGAAAGCCTTCGGGGAGGTGCGAACATTTGTTCAATAACTATAGATCGGAAGTTAACAACTCGTATTCTCTCTAAGCGTCTGTTTCGGCTCGCTCATCCCCGGTATTCCGAGACCGCGACCGGCGTCGGGGACGCGATGTCCCGCAAAATGTTTCGCCGACCTCCGTCGCGTGCGATCATGCGTGCGGACTGAACATGAGCCGCTCCCGTCGAGGTTGCCGTCCGAATGGAAACGGAACCAGCCGACCTGCCCGACCGGGCACGTGCCGTTCTCGGCCGCTGGCGCGACGCGCGCGCGGCCGC
>JAEUKY010000176.1 GCA_016794005.1 Rhodospirillales bacterium | reverse complement strand
CTGCGCACCAGCGTGCGCTCGAAGAAGAACGTCCAGGGCGCATCGACCGTCTTCCAGAAGATGGGCCGCGGTGCCGCGACGACCAAGGCCCGCCACGCGGCCGTGCCCGTGATGAACGTCGACCATTCGACGGTCGAAGTGTTCCTCAAGGACTACTACGCCGGCGAATGGCTCGACGCGCTCGACGAGATCAAGGCGCCGAGCGACGAGCGCACGGCGGTCGTGAATTCCGGCGCCTACGCGCTGGGGCGCAAGACCGACGAGCTGATCATCGGCGCCCTGCAGGCGTCGGCGAACTTCGCCGGGGCCGACACCGACGGCCTGACCAAGCCCAAGATCCTCGCCGCGTTCGAGAAGCTCGGCGAATCCGACGTGCCCGACGACGGCGACCGCTTCGCGGTCATCGGCTGGAAGCAGTGGAGCGAGCTTCTGGAGATCGAGGAGTTCGCCAACGCCGACTATGTCGGCGACGGCGAACTGCCCTGGCAGGGCACGCAGGCCAAGAAGTGGCTGGGCACGCTGTGGATGCCGCATTCGGGCCTGATCGCGGCCGGCGGCGTGCGCTTCTGCCACTGGTACCACAAGGCGGCGGTCGGCCACGCGTCGGGCTGCGAGGTGCGCTCGGACGTGTCGTGGCACGGCGACCGCGCGTCGTTCTTCATCAGCAACATGATGAGCCAGGGAGCCGGGATCATCGACGCCGCCGGCGTCGTGACCCTGCGCTGCCGCGAGTAGGAGGAAACGATGGCATTCGAACTCAGGAACCTGTCCGTGCTCGCCTACGCGAACGGCTTTACGCTGTGGCACTACGCCACGCCGGACGCCGCCGCTTCGGTGGACGACGCAGGGTATTTCAACGCCGCCGCCGACATGCTGCGCGCCGGCGACATGATCCTCGCCAACACCGCAACGACGACCGCGCCGCAGAGCGGCGTGTTCGCCGTCGCGTCGGTGGCGGCGGGATCGGTCGACGCCGCGAGCCTGACGCCGTTCGGCGCGTCCAACCCCGACTGAAGTATCGGCGGGCGGTGGAAACGCCGCCCGCCGGAGCTTCCCCATTTTCCGGAGGAACCGATGGCCCTCACGTCCATTGCGCTCTGCGCCCGCGCGCTCGTGAAGCTGGGTGCCCGCTCGATCGCCTCGTTCGACGAGGGTACGGCCGAGGCGGAAGTCGCCGCCGTGCTCTATCCGTCCGTGCGCGACGGCCTGCTTTCGGCCCATCCGTGGAGTTTCGCGACCGGGCAGGCGACGCTTGCGCGGCTGGCGCGCGATCCCGTCGCCGACCACGCCTACGCCTACCAGCTTCCGGCCGACTTCCTGCGCGCTCTGTCGCTGGGAACAGGTACACGCGGGCGCGGCACGGAATATCGCGTCGTGGAATCGGCCCTGCACTGCGACGCCGACCAGGTCGTGCTGTCCTACGTGTTCCGGCCCGACGAAAGCGGCTTCCCGCCCTTCTTCGACACGGCTCTGATCGCCACGCTGGCGGCCGAGTTCTGCCTGCCGGTGACCGAGAGCACGTCGCGCGCCGAACTGCTGCGCCGCATCGCGGAATCCGAGTTCCGCCGCGCGCGCCTGATCGACGCCCAGCAGGACACGCCCGGCCGCATCGAGGATTTCACGCTGGTGGAGGCGCGCCGATGAGCGTCGTGCGCATCGCCAAGACGAGCTTCGCGTCGGGCGAGATCGGCCCGGCGATGCTTGGCCGCGTCGACCTGCGCGCGTTCGAGAACGGGGCGCGCACGTTGCGCAACGTCATCGTCCAGCCCTCGGGCGGGGTGCGCCGCCGACCCGGCCTCGCGCACGTCGCCACGCTGCCCGGCCCCGCGCGCCTCATCGCGTTCGAGTTCAACACCGAGCAGGCCTATCTGCTGGCGCTGATGGCGGGCGAGATGCGCGTCTATCGCGACGGCGCGCTCGTCGCCACGGTCGCCACGCCGTGGACGGCCGACCAGATCGGCCAGGTCGCGTGGACGCAGAGTGCCGACACGCTGCTCGTCGTGCATCCCGACGTACCGCCGCGCCGCATCACGCGCACGTCGCACGCGGCCTGGACGGTCGAGCCGTGGGCGTTCTTCGAGGAGAAGGGCGTGCGCATGCAGCCTTTCCACAAGTTCGCGGGCGCGGACGTGACGCTCCAGCCCGGCACGACGTCCGGCACCGTGACGCTGACGGCCTCGGCCGACGCGTTCGTCGCGGGCCATGCCGGCGGGCGCCTGCGCGTGCATCAGAAGGAGATGACGGTCGTCTCGGTCGCGGGCCCGCGCAACGCGACCGCCATGCTCGCCGAGGGGCTGACGCTGCCCGACACGACCGCGACGCGCGACTGGGAGGAGCCGGCCTTTTCCGCCGTGCGCGGCTGGCCCGTGTCGGTCACGTTCCATCAGGACCGGCTCGTCGTCGGCGGGTCGCGCGACCTGCCCAACCGGCTGTGGCTGTCGAAATCGGGCGATCTCTTCAATTTCGATCTCGGCACCGGCCTCGACGACGAGGCGATCGAGTTCGCGCTGCTGTCCGACCAGGTCAACGCGATCCGCCACGTCTTCTCGGGCCGGCACCTGCAGGTCTTCACGTCGGGGGCCGAATGGATGGTGACGGGCGAGCCGCTGACGCCCGAGAACGTCCAGCTCGACCGGCAGACGCGCATCGGCAGCCCGACGGACCGGTCGGTGCGTCCGCGCGACGTCGACGGCGCCACGCTGTTCGTGGGGCGCGGCGGGCACGACCTGCGCGAGTTCCTGTTCGCCGACGGCGAGCAGGCCTATCAGGCGACGGATCTGGCGTTGCTCGCCCCGCATCTGGTGCGCGATCCGGTCGCGGTCGACTACGACCCCGACGACCGGCTGCTGCATGTCGTCAACGCGGACGGCACGCTCGCCACGCTGACGGTCTATCGCGCCGAGCAGGTGACCGCGTGGGCCTTGCAGACGACGCAAGGGTCGTTCCGTGCCGTCGCGACCGTCGCCGACCAGACGCATGTCGCGGTGGAACGTGCCGGCGTGTGGTCCATCGAGCGATTCGATCCGTCGCTGTCGACCGATGCCGCGGTGCGCGCCGCTCCGCCGCCCGATGCCGCGCAATGGACCGGGCTTGGCCATCTCGACGGCAAGGCGGTCGAACTCGTCGGTGACGGCGTGCCGTTCGGCACGGCCGTACCCGCCGGCGGTGCGGTCGCCGCGCGCGGCGCGGTCGCCACGCTCGAAGCGGGGCTCGGCTTCGTCGCGACGATCGAACCGCTGCCGCCCACGCTGGCCGCCGCCGGCGGGGCAAGCCCGCGCAGCGTGCGGCTGATCGAGGCGGCGTTCCGCCTGCTCGACACGCGCCAGATGCGCATCGACACCGGCGGCGGCCCCGTCGACGTGCCGTTCCGCGCCTTCGCCGCGACAAGTTCGTTCGACGCGCCCGTCGCCGCCTTCACCGGCGAGAAGCGCGTGCGCGCACTCGGCTGGAAGCGGGCGGGCGTGGACGCGCTGTGGCGCATCGACCTTCCGGCCCCGCTGCCTTTCACGCTGCTTTCCGTAACCCACGAACTCAAGGTGAACGACTGATGGGTGGTTTCGCTCCGACCGATCCGGTCACGGCCGGGATCTCAGGCCTCGGCCTGCTCCACGGCATCGCAAGTTCTGGCGCCGCCGCTTCCCACGCGCAGGCGCAGGCGGCCATGCAGGCGCAGATGGCGCAGGCCCAGGCAGACCGCCAGCGCCAGCTTCTCGAACGCCAGTACGCGGCCGACACGCGCAAGCGCACGAACCTGCTCGAACGCGCGACGGCGCGCGCCCGCGTGTCGTTCGGCGCGCGCGGCCTGTCGCCGACCGACGGTTCGGCGGGGGCACTTCTCGACGGCATCGAGACCGATTTCGGAATCGAGGAAGCCGAGCGGACGCAGAATTACGAGATCCAGCGCGACGGCCTCGCGCACGGTCTCGCCACGTCGCTGCAGCGCATCGAGGGAGCGCGTGCGGGCAACCTGCTCGCGCACGAATCCGACATCCAGAACCGCATCCTCGGCCTGCTGCGCTGGGGGGCCGGAACATTCGGGCGCGGCGGCGGCGGCGGCGGCGGCCGGCCGCGCGGCATCGTCGGGGATTTCCCCCTCGGCCAGTACGACAACCTCGCCTGACGGAGAAAAGAAATGAGCGAACATATCCGCATCGCCGCGCGTCCGCCGCGCAAGCGCTATCTGGGCGACGGCAGCCAGCGCGTCTTCGCGTTCGACTTCGCCGTCTTCCGGCCGGAAGACATCGAGATCGGCATCGACGGCGCCGTCCTTTCCGGCGGCTATGCGGTCGCGGTCGGCCCGTCGGGTTCGGGTGCGGTCACGCTCGACGCGGCACCGCCCGCCGGGGCCGCGGTCGTCGTGCAGCGCCGGCTGACGATCCGCCGCGAGACCGATTTCCAGGAAGGCGGCGAGCTGCGCGCCAAGACGCTGAACGACGAACTCGATTTCCAGACCGCCGCCCTCCAGCAGGTCGCCACGTCGGTCGTGCGTTCGCTGCATCTGCCCGACGAGGACGCCGACGATGCGCCCACGCGCATTCCGCGCGCGGCCCTGCGCGCCCGTCGCGCGCTGGTCTTCGACGCCGACGGCAACCCGGCCGTGTCGCAGGACATATATGTCGATCAGGCCGCGTCGTCGGCCGCGTCCGCCGCGACGGCCGGTGCTGCGGCGTCGGTCGCGTCGGCATCGGCGGCCGGGGCGCTCGCCTCGGCCGAAGCGGCGGCGGCATCGCAGGCACTTTGTGCGGCACACCGGACCGCGACGGCGGCCGACGCGCTTGCCGCACAGGCGGCCGCGTCCGCCGTGTCGATCCCGTGGACGTATTCCGCGTCGGTCGTGATGGCCGATCCGGGGCCGGGCGGCCTGCGCTTCGACGCCGTCTCGCCGGCCGCCGCGACGGCGATCGCGATTTCGGCCGTCGCGGCCGAAACGGGCAATCCCGACGTCTCGGATCTGGTCGCAGGCTGGGGGGCCAGCACGAACCCGACCGGCAAGGGCACGCTGACCTTGCGCAGGCGGGGTACTGTCGCAAGCTTCGCCGCGTTCGCGGTGCTGGGCGTGGCCGACCAGGGCACGTGGCTGCGCGTCGACGTGGCGCATGTCGCGTCGGCGGGAAGCTGGTCGGCGGGCGAAATCGTCCATGCCGGCTTCGCGCGTTCGGGCGACAAGGGGATCGACGGGACGGGCACCATCGTCAGCCTCGCCGCCGCCGACGCGACGGTCGAGATCGGCGGCACGCCGACCGACCGCACGATCGCGCTTGCCGCGAACGCGATCGGGCCCGCGAAGCTCGCGCGCCTCGGCGACGCGGGCCAGGTGCTGACGTCGAACGGTGCCGGCGCCGACGCGACGTTCCAGAGCCTGCCGGCCGGCGTGCCGGCGGGCACCGTCGTGCCGTTCGCGGGATCGGCCGAGCCGGAAGGCTGGCTGTTCGCGGCGGGGCAGGCGGTCGGCCGCACGGCGCATCCGGCGCTCTTCGCCGCGATCGGCACGACATATGGTGCGGGCGACGGCAGCACGACCTTCAACCTGCCCGACCTGCGCGGGCGCACGGCGGCCGGGCGCGACAACATGAACGGCCCGCCCGCGAACCGGCTCACGTCGGGCGGTGCGGGAATCGCCGGGACGACGCTGGGTGCGGCGGGCGGGGCGCAGGCGCACGCGCTGACCGAAGCGCAGATGCCGGCGCATTCGCATTCGCAGAGCGGGCTGGTCGGCGGCGTGAACAACAGCCTGCCGAGCAACTATCCCGACGGGCCCTATTCGATCGGCGGGTCGACCGGTGCGGCGGGCGGCGGCCAGCCGCATCCCAACGTGCAGCCCACGCTCGTCCTCAACTTCATCGTCAAGACATGAAGACGCAGGCCGCCTTGCGCCCGCCGGCTCCGGGCTTCGTCGATTTCGTCGACGAATGGAACGCGCTGCAGGGGCAGGCCACGCCCGCCCTGCATGCGCGCATGGCCGGGTGGCTGGCGGGCCACGCGGCGGAAAAGACGACGCGGCTGCTGCTGATGGCGTTCCGCGCCAGCGGCAAGTCGACGCTGGTCGGGCTTTTCTGCGCGTGGCTGCTGGCGCGCGATCCCGACATCCGCGTGATGGTGCTGGCGGCGGAGGAGGCGCTGGCACGCAAGATGGTGCGCAACGTCAAGCGCATCGTCGAACGCCATCCGGCGACGGCGGGGCTGAAGCCGCCGCGCGCCGACATGTGGGCGTCCGACCAGTTCGTGGTCGAGCGGGCGCGGGAACTGCGCGACCCCTCGATGCTGGCGCGCGGGCTTGCGGGCAACATCACCGGCAGCCGGGCCGACGTCGTCATCTGCGACGACGTCGAAGTACCCAACACCTGCGACACGCAGGTGAAGCGCGCCGACCTGCGCGAACGGCTGGCCGAGATCGACTACGTGCTCGTCCCCGGCGGCGTGCAGCTCTATATCGGTACGCCGCACAGCTACTATTCGATCTACGCCGCCGAGGCGCGCGCGGAAGCGGGCGAGAGCGCCCCGTTCCTCGACGGGTTCGCGCGGCTGTCGATCCCGGTCGAAGCGCCCGACGGCACGCCCGCCTGGCCCGAGCGGTTCGACCGCGACCGGATCGACGCGGTGCGCGAACGCACCGGCCTGCGGAAATTCCGCGCGCAGATGCTGCTCGAGCCCGTCGCCGACGGCGATTGCCGCCTCGATCCCGACCGGCTCGTCGCCTACGACTGGCCGCTTGAGTATTCCGAAGGCAACGGCGCGCCCGTGCTGTCGCTCGGCGGCAGGCGACTGGTGTCGGCGAGCTGCTGGTGGGATCCGTCCTACGGCAAGGCGGATGGCGACGCGTCGGTCGTCGCCGTCGTGTTCGCCGACGAGGACGACAACCGCTACCTGCACGAGATCGCGTACCTGTCGCTCCCCGAAGGCACGCGCACCGAGGACGAGGCGAAATCGTTCTGCCGGCTCGTCGCCGCGTTCGCGCGGCGCAACCACGTGCCGGGCCTGCGCGTGGAGGCGAACGGGCTGGGCGGCTTCCTGCCGGGCCTTCTGCGCGGCGAGATGTCGGCAAGCGCCACGCCGTGCGCCGTCACCGGCTTCCACAACCGCGTGCCCAAGGTGCGGCGCATCCTCGACGCGTTCGACGCGCGTCTGGCATCCGGCATGCTGCACGCCCATCGCGGCGTGTGGGCGACACCCTTCGTGGCCGAGATGCGCGAGTGGCGCGCCGACGCGAATGGCGTGTGCGACGACGGGCTCGACGCCGTCGCCGGCTGCCTCGCCGCCGATCCGGTCCGCTTCCCGGCCCTTGCCCGCGCGCAGGCGCCCGAATGGCGGCCGGGCATGGCGCCGCACAAGGCGCGCACCGAATTCGAGATCTGAAAAGGGGAGGACGATGGACATGTTCGAACTCACACCCGG
>JAEUKY010000165.1 GCA_016794005.1 Rhodospirillales bacterium | reverse complement strand
TATCTGCTCGCCCGACTGTCGACGCTGACCCAGACGCTCGCCCAGCAGTCCGTCGCCTGAACCCAGAAGCGCCGTGCCTCCGCAGCTACCCGCCTCGACCGAAGCACGGGCCAAGCGCGCCATTTCGCGGGCGATGACGGCACTTGCCGCGAAGGACGAACACGTCGCCGAATGGCTCGCCAGGATCGGGCTTCCTTCGCCGCGCATCCGTACGCGGGGCTTCGAAGGCTTCATGCGCGCGATCGTGGCGCAGCAGGTCTCCGTCGCCGCGGCGAACGGCATCTGGCGCAAGCTCGAGGAAGGGCTGGGTGCCATCGAGCCGGATGCCGTCCTCGCCTGCGACGACGGCCGGCTCCGGTCGCTCGGCCTGTCCCGCCAGAAGACGTCCTATGTTCGCGGGCTCGCCGAGGCGGTCGTCAGCGGCACGCTCGACTTCGACGCGCTCCACAAGGCGCCGGACGAGGAAGCGATCGGCACGATCACGCGCCTGAAGGGGCTGGGGCGATGGAGTGCCGAGATCTACCTGCTCTTCGCCATGCAGCGGCCCGACGTGTGGCCCGCCAACGATCTGGCGTTGCAGGAGGCGATGCGGATCCTCAAAAATCTGCGGTCGAGACCCGACGAGAAACGGCTGCGCAAGCTCGGCGAGGCATGGCGTCCGCACCGGTCGGCGGGTGCCCTGTTCCTCTGGCACGTCTACCATCACGCGAAGGGCCGATGAGGCGCCTGATCGCGGCTCTCGCACTCGTCTCGGCGCCGGCCTTCGCGCAGTCGCCGCCGGTCGACGTGCCGGCCGAGTTCGAGCGGCTCGTCTCGCAGATCGAACAGCTGCTCGATCGCGCGCTCGAACCCGAGATCCGCGACCGGCTGCGGGCGCGGCTGGGCCCGCTGGTCGGCCGCCTCGAAGCGGGCACGGAAGACGACCGGGCGAACGAGACGTCGCGGCTGGAGCGAAGATTGTTGCGGTTGCGCGAGAACCGGCGCGGCACGTTCGACAACATTCCGCCCGCCCTGTTCGAGGCCTACCAGCGCGTGCTGGAAGACGAAGAGCGCCGGCTGGTCGACGAGCTGCGCGCGCGCGGCCGGCGGGTCGACTAGACCCGGTTGTAGGGAAGTCGGCCCAGCAGGGCCGCCATGCCGCAGAAGCCGGTGGCGCCGGCGAAGACGAGGCCGGCCCCGACGAACCCGGACAACGCGTAGAATCCCGGATGGACGAACGTTCCGAGTGTGGCACCGGCGAGAACCAGGCTGCCGGCGACGATCTGCACCTGGCGCATGATCGGGATCGGGGCCTTGCGGTTCTCGACGACCGGGAATCCGGCCCGCTTCCAGTCCTCGATTCCGCCCGGCAGATGGGCGACATCGATCCCGGCTTCCGAAAGTTTCCGCACGCCGCGCATCGAGCGCGCACCGGAAGCGCAGTGCAGCACGATCCGGCGGGCGGAGTCGGGTCCGAGTGCCGCCGGATCGAGCCGGTCGAGCGGTACCAGACGCGCGCCGGGAATGTGCTCGCGGGCATGCTCGCCGGGCTCGCGGACGTCGACCAGCATGCACTCGCCGCGGTCGATCCACGACTTCAGCGTCCGTGCGTCGATTTCCTTGATCGTCGTCGCCATGCTTGCCACCATGCTTGCGGGTGCGCCATCCGTACCGATATATATTAGGCAATCCTGAAATATTCAAGGATCCGGGGAATGAACGAGCAAGAGCCGGAAGTGACGGGATTTTTCGATCCGGCCACGAGTACGGTCAGCTATCTCGTCTGCGATCCCGCGGGCGACGGCGCGATGATCGTCGATCCCGTTCTCGACTACGACTGGAAGGCGGGGCGCACGTCGACCCGGTCGGTCGAGGCGATCGTCGCGGCGGCGGCCGGCAAGCGGGTCGAGTGGATCGTCGAGACCCATCCGCATGCCGACCATCTTTCGGGCGCGCAATGGCTGCGCGACCGGCTGGGGGCCCGCATCGCGATCGGCGCCGGCATCGTCGACGTGCAGAAGGCCTGGGCGCCGCTTCTCGACGTCGAAGCCGGGTTCCGCCAGGACGGCTCGCAGTTCGACCGGCTGCTGCGGGACGGCGAGACGTTCACGGTCGGGAGCCTGCGCGCGACCGTCATGGACACGCCGGGCCATACGCCCGCCTGCACCACGCTTGTCGTCGAAGGCAAGGGCGGGCGAAAGCACGTCTTCGTCGGGGATACACTGTTCATGCCGGACTTCGGCACGGCCCGGACGGATTTTCCCGGCGGCTCGGCGCGCACGCTCTACCGTTCGATCCGGAAGATCCTCGCCCTGCCGGACGATACGCGGCTGTTCACCGCGCACGATTACCAGCCCGGCGGCCGGGCGCTTGCCTACGAGACCAGCGTGCGCGAACAGCGGGCCGCCAACGTCCATGTCCGCGACGGGATCGGCGAGGACGAGTACGTCGCCATGCGCGAGGCGCGGGACCGCAAGCTGGAAGCGCCGAATCTTCTGCTGCCCTCGATCCAGGTGAATATCCGGGCCGGCCAGCTTCCGCCGCCGGCGGAGAACGGTACGCGCTATCTGAAGATCCCGCTGGATCGCGTCTGATGTCGCAGAAGGGGTCTCAGGCGCTCGCCGCAGAGGCGCGGCGGCGGGAAGCCGAAGCGGCGGCCCTGCGCGAGAATCTCAAGCGCCGCAAGGCGCAGGCGCGCGGCCGGCAGGCGGTCGAGGACGAGGCGGCGATCCGGTCGGTGCTGGATTTCTGGTTCGCACCCGAGACGGATCCGGAGCACGGAACGTTCCGGGCGGCATGGTTCGAAAAGCAACCCGGGTTTGACGGCGCGTGCCGCGCGCATTTTGCGGGGCTGCTGGCCGACGCCGGACAGGGGCGGCTCGACCGGTGGGGCGAGACGGCGGAAGGCGCCCTAGCACTGATCGTGCTTCTGGACCAGCTCTCCCGGAACATCCATCGCGGCACGCCGGCAGCCTTCGCGACGGACCTGCAAGCGCTCGCTTTGGCCCGGCGCATGGTCGCGCGCGGCTTCGACAAGGTCCTGGCACCGGTCATGCGGATATTCGTCTATCTGCCGTTCGAGCATTCGGAAGATCCGGCGATGCAGGACGAAGCCGTCCGCCTGATGGAGTCGCTGCCCGAGGCGCCATGGCGGGACAAGGTCATCCACTATGCGCATGCCCACCGCGACGTGATCGCCCGGTACGGGCGCTTTCCCCACCGCAACGCGATACTCGGACGGGCGGACACGCCGGCCGAGGTCGAATATCTCGCGACGCCGGGAGCCGGCTTCTAGTCGCGAAACCACCGCCATCCCGTCTGGATTTTGCCATCCGGGGGGAGTAATGGAGGTCGATGGACAAAATCCGAATCCGCGGCGGCCGACCACTCCGGGGCACGATCCCGGTGGGCGGCGCCAAGAACGCCGCCCTGCCGCTCATGGCGGCGAGCCTGCTCACCGACCAGACCCTCACGCTGGTCAATATCCCGCATCTGGCCGACATCACGACGCTGGCCAACCTGCTCGGCACGCTCGGCGTCGAGATCGCGCTCGACGGGCATGCGCCCAACGGCGGCCATGCCGGCAAGGCGCTGGCGCTGACCGCGCGCAAGCTGACGAGCACGACGGCGGAGTACGAACTGGTGCGCAAGATGCGCGCCTCGATCCTCGTCCTCGGTCCGGTTCTCGCGCGCGAGGGACGCGCACGCGTCTCGTTGCCCGGCGGTTGCGCGATCGGCGCACGGCCCGTCGATCTGCACCTCAAGGGGCTCGAACAGCTCGGCGCCACGATCGACCTGGCGGAAGGCTATGTCGACGCCCGCGCGCCCAACGGTCTCACCGGTGCGCGGATCGTGTTCCCGTTCATCTCGGTGGGCGCCACCGAAAACCTGATGATGGCCGCCACGCTCGCGCGCGGGCAGACCAAGCTGGTCAATGCCGCCCGCGAGCCGGAAGTGGGCGATCTCGCGCGCTGCCTCGTGGCGATGGGTGCTTCGATCTCGGGCATCGACACCGACACGCTGACGATCGACGGCGGCAAGCCGCTGCACGGGGCGCGGCACACGATCCTTCCCGACCGCATCGAGATGGGCACCTACGCGATGGCGGCGGCGGCGACCGGCGGCGACGTCGAACTCGTCGGCGGGCGGCTCGAACTTATCCAGGCCGCGGCGGACATCCTGCGCGGCGCCGGCGTCACCTTCGCGCCGACCGAACGCGGCGTGCGCGTCAGCCGCGCGAATGCGGCATTGACCGGCGTGGACGTGATGACCGAGCCCTATCCCGGCTTCCCGACCGACCTGCAGGCCCAGATGATGGCGCTGCTGGTGCAGGCCGAGGGTGCTTCGATGATCACCGAGACGATCTTCGAGAACCGCTTCATGCACGTGCCGGAACTGCGCCGCATGGGAGCGAACATCAATCTCCACGGCGGATCGGCGATGGTCCGGGGCGTGGGCCAGCTCACGGGGGCGCCCGTCATGGCGACCGACCTGCGCGCGTCGGTCTCGCTCGTAATCGCCGGGCTTGCCGCGAAGGGCGAGACGACCGTCGCGCGCGTCTACCATCTCGACCGCGGCTACGAACGCCTCGAAGAGAAGCTTTCGGCCTGCGGGGCCGAGATCGAAAGGCTGAAGGACGCGGCATGAACGAGGCGGGCGCCAGTCTGCGGCTGCGGGCGGAAGACGCGGAGGATTTCCGCGTCGTCGCCGCCTGCCTGCAGGATGCGCTGGTTCCGCTCGGGGACATGTCGTTCGAGAGCGCGCAGGGCGAGTTCGTCGTCCTCGCCAACCGCTTCCGCTGGGAGGCGAAGTCCGGCGAGCGCATCCACTGTGCCGTCCACTTCACCGGCGTCGCGACCGTGCGCCGGCGGGGGATCGACCTGCGCGAGCGTGGCCGCATCCTCGATCTTTTGACGGTGACGGCAGAGCCCGGCGCCGTCGTGCTTCTGTTCGCGGGCGACCTTGCCGTTCGCCTCGAAGGGGAGCGGATCGGCTGCCGCCTACGGGATATCGGCGAGCCTTGGCCCGCCACGGGCGAGCCGCGACATCCGGACGCCTGAATTTCCGGCCTCTCACGCACATTCCAATTCTCTGCTATGACATGGCCGGCAACCCGCAAGGGTGTGCCGATCCGCGTCGAATCCGAAAGACAAACCTTTGACTGCGAACGATAAAATCATTCTGGCCCTGCCCAACGGCCGGATCCTCGAAGAGGCGATGCCGCTCTTGCGCAAGGCCGGCATCCGGCCCGAACCGGAGTTCGACAACCCGGGCACGCGCCTGCTGCGCTTCCGGACCGTGGACCCGGGCCTCGACATCGTGCGCGGTCGCGCGTTCGACGTGGCCACGCTGGTTGCGTTCGGCGCGGCGCATCTGGGCGTGGTCGGCAACGACGTGATCGTCGAGTTCGACTACCCCGAAATCTACGCGCCGCTCGATCT
>JAEUKY010000127.1 GCA_016794005.1 Rhodospirillales bacterium | reverse complement strand
GAGCTTGCCCTTCACGTTGACCGCATAGATGCGGTCGAACTCGGCTTCGGTGATCTCCTCGATCTTCGCCAGCGCGACGACGCCGGCGTTGTTGACGAGCACGTCGATGCCGCCGGTCGCTTCGACGACCTTGCCGACCGCAGCGAACACGTCCGCACGCTTCGTCACGTCGAGCGCCATCGCGGTCGCACGGCCGCCGGCATCGCGGATTTCCTTGGCCGTCTGCTCGGCCGCGACGGCGCTGATGTCGGTGACGTAGATGTTCGACTTCTCGACCGCGAAATGCTTCGCGATCGACTGCCCGATACCGGCACCCGCACCCGTGATGAAGACGGTCTTGTCGGCAAGCTTGGTGTCCACGTTCTCGTTCCTCTCGGGGTTGGAGCGGGAACCGGGGCGGCCGGAAAGGCCGCCCCGCCCCGCGATTCGTCGGTTACTGCGCGTCGTTGAACTTGCGCTCGGCTTCCTTGAGCGCGTCCATCGGGTTGGCGTTCTGCAGCACCACGCGGTGCACGGCCTCGTTGAGCGCGGCCTGCATCGTGCGGGTGTTGCATTCGGTGGGCTCGATCCAGCTGCGCGCCGACCACGCGGCCACCATCGTCTGGATCCACTCGTTCTGCGGTTCCTTGAAGACGGGTTCGGCGAGCACGGACTTGCGCGTCGGGACCTGGCCGCCGACCGTCGACCAGAGCTTCACGCCTTCGGCCCCGGTCATGTACTCGACGAACTTCCCGGCCTCGGCCTGGCGCGGCGACTTGTTCCACATCGCGACCCACCAGCCGGAGACCGGCATCGGCCCGGTCCCCTGTCCGGTCCAGGTCGGCCAGGGCAGCACGCCGATGTTCGATCCGCCGAACGCGGCGGCGCGCGCGACGGCCGAGAAGCGCAGGTTCGCGGTGATCGCCATCGCGTAGCGGCCGGCCGTGAACTGGTCGGTGATGTCGTCCACATGCTGGGCGAGCGCCTCCTGCGGCGTGACCTTGTGCTGCGTGATCAGCGAGGCGGTGAAGTTGAGGCCGCGCACGCCGGCCGGCGTGGCGAAGTTCGCCTTGCAGCCGTTGAAGATCTGCCCGCCGGCGTCGATCATGCCGATCAGCAGCGGCGTACTTTCCGTCTTCGTCGGGGCGAGCGGCATGCCGAAGCCCCACACGTCGGTGCGGCCGTCCTTCGTCTTGGTCAGCTTCTTGGCCGCCTCGGCGATGGCATCCCAGCTCTTCAGCGAGGCGGGGTCGATGCCGGCCTCGCGCAGCAGGTCCTTGCGGTAGTAGATGACGCTGGCCCCGTGGAACAGCGGCAGCGCGTGCAGCTTGTTGCCCTGCTTGGCCGCATCCCAGCCTGCGCCGACGAAGAAGTCCTCGCGCTGGCCGGCCGGCCACTTGGAGACGAGCGCCTGCTGAAGGTCGGTCGCCGCGCCCGACTGGAGCAGGCCGCCGAGGTTCTTGGCGTCGATCCACACGATGTCGGGATTCTGGCCCGTGCCGTGGCCGAGGAAGAAGCGCGGCGGCATCTGCGCGAAGTCCTGCGGCTCGACCTTGATCTTGATCGACGGGTTGGCCTTCTCGAAACCCTCGATCATCTGCTTGAGCGCGATTTCGCGCGGCGACGTGCGCAGCGGATCGAGGAACGTCCACATCGTGACGGTCGTCTGCGCGGAAGCGGCACCGCTTCCGATCGTGGCAAGCGCCAACAGCGCCGTGCCGGTCAGGCTCCTGAACTGTCCCATCGTTTCCTCTCCTCCGTTATGACGGTTGATCCGCCTAGTGTGTTCCTTCGAGAATCGCCCCCTGCGCCGCCAGCCGCTCGCGCAGGGCGGGCACCGAAAGCTGGCGCAGCGAGGTTCCGTCCGCGGCACAGATCGCGGCGGCGGTCCCCGCCGCCTCGCCCATGCCCATGCAGGTTCCCATGACGCGCGCCGAGCCGTGCGCTTCGCGCGTCGCCGAAAGGCAGCGCCCGGCGACCAGCAGGTTCGCCGTGCGCTTGGGCAGCAGGCAGCCGAACGGCACGTCGTACGAGCCGCCCTCGGCGATCATTTCGCGCCGGTGGGCGCTGCCCGCCCCGTGCACGTCCAGTTCGTGCGCGCCCTTGCAGATCCCGTCGGCGCGCTTGCGTCCGGCCAGCACGTCGGCCCCGGTCAGCACGTACTCGCCCATGATGCGCCGCGTCTCGCGGATGCCGATCCGGGGCGCTACCCCGCTGAACGCCGCCTTCTCGAAGCCGGGCACGCGCTTCACCAGGAAATCCGCGCAGGTCCACACCTGATCGAGAAGCTTGGGCAACGCGTCGCTCAGCGCGTCGGTGCGCGTGGCGTCCAGATTGGCGATGCGCGTGGTGTTGAGGCTGACTTCGCGGCGCTGGGTCGAGAGCGGGCACACCGCGAGGATGCCGCACGGATGCAGTTCGCCGCGCTCGATCGCCTTGGCCACGAACGGCGCCTTGCCGTCGAAGAAAACGGACGGCACGCCCTGCCGGTAGAGCGCTTCCGCGCAGTCCGCCTTCGAGCGCGGCTCGAGCAGGCATTCGCCCAGCCCGACGTTTTCGGGATGCCTGCGCACGAAATCGAGCAGCGGCTCGGTCTCCACGCCCATCATGCGGAAGATCAGCGTGACGGGCTGGAGCTCGCCCTTCTCCCCGCCCTTCTCCCACGGGGCCCCGGCCATCGCCGCGATGTCGCCGTCGCCCGAACAGTCGACGAACAGGTCGGCCTCGATCAGACTGCGGCCGTTCTTGTTGAGCACGAACACGCCGGTCACGCGACCGTCCTCGACGACGACGTCCTCGGCGAAACTGTAGAGCAGCAGGTCCACGCCGGCCTCGCGCAGCAGGCGCGCCACCGCGATCTTCATGATCTCGGGATCGACGCAGACGAGCCACAGCGAGCGCCAGTCGAAATAGGGCTCGACCAGCCCGCCCATCGCACGGCACGCTTCGACCAGTTCGCGGCAGATGCCGCCCGCGACCCATTCCCCGCGCGCGTTTAGGACGGCGTTGAGCGGCAGGCCGCTGACCAGCTCGCCGCCGGCCATCGGCCCGGCGTCGACCAGCACCGTGCGTGCACCATTGCGCGCGGCCGCGACCGCCGCCGCCACGCCCGCACTGCCGCCGCCGATCACGGCGACGTCGTAGGGCAGCGAACGGATGGCGCGGGCCATCGCCTAGTTCCCGGACCTAGTAGGTTCCATCGAGCACCGCCCCCTGCGCCTTCAGCACGTCGCGAAGCTGCGGGACGCGCACGTCGCGGATATCGCCGCACCAGGCGTTGGCGCTGGCGCACATCGCACCCGCCGTTCCGGCCGCCTGGCCCATCGCCATGCACGTGCCCATCACGCGCGCCGAGCTGTGCGCCACGCGCGTCGCCGACATGCAACGCCCCGCCACGAACACGTTGGCAAGCGTGCGCGCGACGAGCGTGGCATAGGGAATGTCGTAGGAGCCACCGTCCTTGACCGCTTCGCGCAGATGCTTGGTGCCGCTGCCGTGCACGTCGACCTCGTGCGCCCCCTTGGCCACCCCGTCGGCCTTCTTGCGCGCCTGGTAGACGTCGTCGTCGGACAGCACGTAGTCGCACAGGATGCGGCGCGTCTCGCGGATGCCGATGCGCGGCGCGAGGCCCGAGAAATGCGCGTTCTCGAAGCCGGGCACGTACTTCTTCATGAAGGCCGTGCAGTTCCACACCTGGTCGAGCAGGTCGGGCAGCGCCCGGCTCAGCTGGTCGGTCTTCGTCGCGTCGATGTTGCCGATGCGCGTCGTGTTGAGGCTGACTTCCTTGCGCGCGCGCGACACGGGCGTGACCGCGATCATCGAGGATTTGTAGAGATCGCCCGCCGCGATCGCCTCGCGCATCAAGGGCCCGTCGGACACGAGGAAGACCTTGGCGAGCCCCTGTCTGTAAAGCGCGTCCGCGCATTGCTGGCGCGTCATGTTGAGGCCGGGATATTCGCCGAGGCCGAAATTCTCCGGATTGTCGCGCACGAAGCGCAGCAGCGGCTCGGTCTCGATCCCGACCATGCGGAAGACCATCGTGATCGGCTGCAGGTCGCCCGCCGACGCGTCGCCGAGCTCGAAGGGCGCGCCCGCC
>JAEUKY010000123.1 GCA_016794005.1 Rhodospirillales bacterium | reverse complement strand
GTCGCGTTCTGCTCGGGGTCGAGGACCTCAAGCAGTGCGGACGTCGGATCGCCGCGCCAGTCCGAGCCAAGCTTGTCGATCTCGTCGAGCAGGAAGAGCGGGTTCGAGGCCTTGGCCTTCTTCATGCCCTGGATGATCTTGCCCGGCATCGAACCGATATAGGTGCGCCGGTGGCCGCGGACCTCGGCCTCGTCGCGCACGCCGCCCAGCGACATGCGAACGAAGTTGCGCCCCGTGGCCTTGGCGATCGACTTGCCGAGCGACGTCTTGCCCACGCCCGGCGGGCCGACGAGGCACAGGATCGGGCCGCGCAGCTTGATCGTGCGTTCCTGCACGGCGAGATACTCGAGGATGCGCTCCTTGACCTTCTCCAGGCCGTAATGGTCGGAATCGAGGACCTTGCCGGCGTTCTTCACGTCGCGCTTGATCTTCGTGCGCTTCTTCCAGGGGATCGAAAGGATCCAGTCCATGTAGTTGCGCACGACGGTCGCTTCGGCCGACATCGGGCTCATCGACTTGAGCTTCTTGAGCTCCGCGTAGACCTTGTCGCGCGCTTCCTTGGACAGCTTGGTCTTCTTGATGCGCTCTTCGATCTCGGAGGACTCGTCCTTGCCCTCGTCGGTCTCGCCGAGCTCCTTCTGGATCGCCTTGAGCTGTTCGTTGAGATAGTACTCGCGCTGCGTCTTCTCCATCTGGCGCTTCACGCGGTTGCGGATGCGCTTCTCGACCTGCAGCACGCCGATCTCGCCTTCCATCGAGGCGTAGATCTTCTCCAGCCGCTGGGCGACCGTCTCCAGCTCCAGCAGCTCCTGCTTTTCGGGAATCTTGAGCGCCAGGTGCGAAGCGACCGTGTCGGCGAGCTTGCCGGGGTCCTCGATCTGGTTGACCGAGACGAGCACCTCAGGCGGGATCTTCCGGTTGAGCTTGATGTACTGCTCGAACTGGCCGACGACGGTGCGCACCAGCGCTTCCATCTCGGACGCGGTCCCGGCCTTGTCCGGCATCGGCTCGGCGTAGGCCTGAAAGAAATTCGTGTTCTCCGACCAACCGGTGACGCGTGCGCGCGCACCCCCCTCAACCAGCACCTTGACGGTGCCGTCGGGGAGCTTCAGCAGCTGCAGGACCGTGCCGATCGTGCCGACGTTGTAGATGTCGGCCGGCTGCGGGTCGTCCTGGGCGGCGTTCTTCTGAGCGACGAGCAGGATCTGCTTGTCGTCCTTCATCACGTCCTCGAGTGCTCGCACCGACTTCTCGCGCCCGACGAAGAGCGGCACGATCATGTGCGGGAAGACGACGATGTCGCGAAGAGGGAGGACGGGATAGAGAGTGCCGCGGGCTTTTTCCATGTCGTGTGTCTTTCCTCGTCGCCGGCCCGTCCGATCATCCCCCGACACTGGAGCGACCGTCGGACGTCCGTCTCATATCGGGCCCCGGAATCACGAGGCCCCGTCCGATCAATTTGGGCTGAGGGGCGCGCCCGATCAAGGGCGCGCCGCCGTCATGCCGAGGTACCGACCTGCGCCGGCGGCCGTTCGCCGTGCACGTGCAAGGGCTTGGCGCGGCCTTCGACGACCTCGCTGTTGATCACGACTTCCTCGACGCCGGACATGCCCGGCAGTTCGAACATCGTGTCGAGCAGGATCACTTCCATGATCGAACGCAGGCCGCGCGCGCCGGTCTTGCGCGCGATGGCCTTGCGCGCGACGGCCCGGAGCGCGTCGTCCGAGAAGGTCAGCTTGACGCCTTCCATGTCGAACAGGCGCTGGTACTGCTTCACCAGCGCGTTCTTCGGCTTCTGCAGGATGTCGACGAGCGC
>JAEUKY010000115.1 GCA_016794005.1 Rhodospirillales bacterium | reverse complement strand
GCGCGCGACTATCTCGATTTCCGCGAGGCGATCCGCGACAAGCTGGTGCGCGAGATCCGCTTCGTCGCCTAGCGGCCCAGCGCCCCGCGGAAGTCGGCGCCTTCGGTCACGGCATCGCGAAGATCGGCGCCCGTCATGTCGGCGTCGGTCAGTTTCGCGTCGGTGAGATTGGCCCCGCGCAGGTCGGCCCCGCGCAGGATCGATTCCGAAAGATCGGCCTCGGTCAGGTTCGCGCCCCGGAAATCGACGCGGCTGAGCTGGGCGCCGCGCATGCGCGCGGGCCAGCGGCCCGTCGCGGTCGTGGGCAGCGGCATCGGCGAAAGGTCGGCGTTCGAGAAATCGGCGCCGTTGACGATGCATTTGTCGAGCGTGGCCCCGCGCAGGTCGGCGCCGCCGAGGTTGGCCCCCGTCAGGTTGGCGCCCGTCATGTCGGTCATCTGGAACTTGGCGTCGGCGAACTTCGCCTCGATCAGCGTCGTGCGCTTGAGGCGCGCGGCCGACAGGTTGACCGCCGGCGCGTCGAGGCCGGTGAGATCGATCGCGTCGAGCGTCGCCTGCGCGCCCTGCTGGCCGGCGCTCTGCAGCCACAGGAAATGGCGCCGGAAGATCTCGCCGATCTCCACGTCGAGGGATTCGATCGACTTGGGCATGATCGCCTTGGAAAGGTCGACCTTCTCGAAATCCTTCTTCGTGAACTGGGCGGCCGTCAGGTCGGCGCCTTCCAGATTGGTCTTGTAGAGGAAGGCGCCGGCGAGCACCGCCCCCTGCAGCAGGCAGTGCGACAGGTTCGTGTCGGTGAGGTCGGCCCCGCTCAGCACCACGCCCGACAGGTCGGAATACGAGAGGTCCGCGCCCGCGAGATTGGCGTTGCGCATGATGCAGTTCGTCAGGTCGGTGCGCCGGCCGAAAGCGCGCGCGACCTTCGCCTCGGTCATGTTGGCGCGCGCGAACGAGGCGTCGTCGATCTCGGCCGAGCGCTGCGTGGCCTTGGCGAAGTCGAAATTGCCGTTCTCGTCGGGCACGATGATGAAGCCGTCGCGCATGTCTGCCTGCTTGAGCATCGCCCCTTCGAGATTGGCCCCGCGCATGGAAACGCCGCGCAGGTCGGCGCGCGTCAGGTCGCTGCCCTTCAGGTTCGCGCGCGTGAGGTCGGCGCCGAAGAAGTTCGCCCGTTCGAGCTTGGCGCCGGCGAAGTTCGCCTCGGCCAGCTTCGAGCCGACGAATTCGGCCTCGTTCAGCATGTTGGCGCCGAAGACGAGCCGCTCCAGCGTGTGGAACGGCAGCGCCAGGCGCTTGCCGTTCGTCTGCTTGGCCAGCATACGGCCGTGCGCGACGATCGCCTTTTCCAGGTCGAGCTGCGCGACTTTCGGATAGGAAGGTGCTTTGGGCGGCGGCATCGGGCCACACTTTACGCATTCGCGGGGCCTGCCGACAAATGCGAGGGGCTGGGGCGACCGACGGGGCTCGAACCCGCGACAACCCGGACCACAACCGGGTGCTCTACCAGCTGAGCTACGGCCGCCACAGCCGGGCCGGGTTTTACACGGGGTAGCGGCCCCGGGCAAGCGGACTTGGCGCGTTGCGAAAGGGGGGTGCACGTGCTACCTCGGACGCCGCGGCCGCGGCAGTAATTGGTGGCCGCGGGACCGGGAGTACGCCAATGAATCTCGCACTCGCCGAGCGGATGAGCCGCCTCGGCACCGAATCCGCTTTCGAGGTCCTCGCCCGCGCCAAGGCGCTGGAAGCCAAGGGCAAGTCGATCGTCAGCCTCAGCATCGGCCAGCCCGATTTCCGCACCCCCGACCACATCGTCGAGGCCGGCATCAAGGCGCTGCGCGACGGCCACCACGGCTATACGCCGGCCAACGGCATCCTGCCGCTGCGCGAGGCGGTCGCGAAGGACATCCACCGCCGCCTGCGCGTCCAGATCGACCCAGGCCAGGTGCTCGTGGTGCCCGGCGGCAAGGTCACGATGTTCTTCGCCATCATGATGTTCGGCGAACCCGGGGCGGAGATCATCTATCCGAACCCCGGCTTCCCGATCTACGAGAGCGTCATCAAGTTCTCGGGCGCGAAAGAAGTGCCGCTGCCGCTTCTGGAGAAGAACGGCTTCGCCTTCGACGCCGACGACGTGCTGTCGCGCTGCACCGAACGCACGCGGCTCATCATCCTCAACTCGCCCGCCAACCCGACGGGCGGCGTCACGCCGAAGGACCAGGTCGACAGGCTGGTGAAGGGCCTCGCGCGCTTCCCCAAGGCCGCGATCATGTCGGACGAGATCTACGGCCAGATGACCTACGACGGCCGCCCGCACGTATCTCTGATGAGCTATCCGGAAATCGCCGACCGCCTGATCCTGCTCGATGGCTGGTCGAAGACCTATGCGATGACCGGCTGGCGCCTGGGCTATTCGGTGTGGCCGAAATCGATCGTGGCGCAGGCCGAACGGCTGGCGATCAACTGCCACTCCTGCGTCAACGCCTCGGCGCAGTTCGCGGGCATCGCCGCCCTCGAAGGGCCGCAAGACGCGGTCGCCAAGATGATGGTCGCCTTCGACGAACGCCGGCGCATCATCGTGGGCGAGCTCAACCAGCTTCCCGGCTTCCGCTGCGTGGAGCCGGGCGGCGCGTTCTACGCGTTCCCGAACATCGAGGGGACCGGCTACACGAGCCGCCAGATGGAAACGCTGCTGCTCGAACAGGCCGGCGTTGCCGTCCTGTCCGGGGCCGCATTCGGCAAGCACGGCGAAGGGTATCTGCGCTTCTCCTACGCCAACTCGGTCGAGAACATCCGCCTGGCGATGGGCCGCATCCGGGCCACCCTTGCGGCCAATCCCGCGCCAAAAGCTGCACAATGAAAGTGCATAATGAACACGAATTAGGCAGATTTCTGCCTTTCAGACGGGCGAATCCAGACGTCACGCGACGGGCGTTCTGGCATGGCCCGTGCTTCTTGGGAGGGTCCCCCACCCGAGCTGTCGACGCCCGCACCCCGTTCGCCATTGTGACGCGCCCATGAAAAAAATCGAAGCGATCATCAAGCCCTTCAAGCTCGACGAGGTGAAGGACGCTCTCAACGAAATCGGCCTCAAGGGCATCACGGTCGTCGAGGCCAAGGGCTTCGGCCGGCAGAAGGGCCACACCGAGCTCTATCGGGGCGCCGAGTACGTCGTCGACTTCCTGCCCAAGGTGAAGCTCGAGGTCGTGCTCGAGGACACGCTGGTCGAACGCGCGATCGAGGCGATCCAGCGCGCCGCCCACACGGGCCGCATCGGCGACGGCAAGATCTTCGTGTCGACGATCGAA
>JAEUKY010000095.1 GCA_016794005.1 Rhodospirillales bacterium | reverse complement strand
TCCGCCTTCGAGCGCGTTTGGAACCAGACCTGGATCCGCCGCCTCGTCATCGTCGTGGCGCTGGCCGCCGCATGGGAAATCTACGGGCGCTGGCTCGGCAATCCGCTGATGTTCCCGCCCTTCCACGAGGTGGCGCAGGCCTTCTGGTACGCCTTCACGAAGGGCCCGCTGCTCGGCCGCATGGCGACGACGCTGCAGGTGCTGTTCATGGGCTACGGCGCGGGGCTCGCACTCGCCGCCGTGTTCACCACGCTCGCCGTCTCCACGCGTTTCGGCAACGACCTGCTGTCGACGCTGACGGCGATGTTCAACCCGCTGCCGGCCATCGCTTTGCTGCCGCTGGCCCTGCTGTGGTTCGGGCTGGGCATCCCGTCGCTGGTGTTCGTCATCGTGCATTCGGTGCTGTGGGCCGTCGCGCTCAACACGCATACGGGCTTCAAGTCGGTCTCCGACACGCTGCGCATGGCGGGCACGAATTACGGGCTTCGCGGCGTGCGGTTCGTGACGAAGATCCTGATCCCGGCGGCGTTCCCGTCGATCCTGGCCGGTCTCAAGATCGGCTGGGCCTTCGCGTGGCGTACGCTGATAGCGGCCGAACTGGTGTTCGGCGTGTCGGCGCGCTCGGGCGGGCTCGGCTGGTACATCTTCGAGAACCGCAACCTGCTGGAGACCGCGAACGTGTTCGCCGGCCTGCTGACCGTCATCGTCATCGGCCTGTTCGTCGAGGGCGTGATCTTCCGCGCGGTCGAGGCGCGCACGGTGCGCCGCTGGGGCATGCAGCGCTAGCCATGCGGATCGCGCGCGCCCAGGCGGCCTTGCATCTCTATCCGCTCGCCACGCCGATCCGCACGGCCTTCGGCGCCATGCGCGCCCGCCCGATGCTGCTCGTGCGGCTCGAGGATTCCGACGGCGCCGTCGGCTGGGGCGAGATCTGGTGCAACTTCCCGCCCGGTGCGGGGGCCGCCCGCCGCCGTCTGTTCGACGACATCTTCGCCCCGCTGCTGAAGGGGGCGACGTTCGACGATCCGCGCGCGGCGTTCGCGACTCTGGAAGCGAAGACGCGCATCCTGGCATTGCAGGCGGGCGAACCCGGCACGTTCGCGCAGGTGCTGGCCGGCATCGACCAGGCGCTGTGGGACATCTCCGCGCGCAAGGCGGGCGTGCCGCTGTGGAAGCATCTGGGCGGGACGCAGGGCGACGTCGCGGTCTACGCCTCCGGCCTCGGGCCCGACGGGGCGGTCGAGCAGGCGCTGGTGCGCCTGGCGCAGAGCTACGACGGCTTCAAGCTCAAGGTCGGCTTCGCGGCCGACGCGGACCTTGCGAACATCGCGGCCCTGCGCGCCGCCCTCGGCCCCAAGGCCTTCATCGCGGTCGACGCCAACCAGGCGTGGGACGCCGAGACCGCCGCGCGCCGCGTGCGCGAGTTCGCCGAATTCCGCCTCGGCTGGATCGAGGAGCCGCTCGCCGTCGACGCGCCGGAAGGCGAATGGCAGCTCGTCGCGGGCCTCAGTGCGGCCCCCATCGCGGGCGGCGAGAACATGCGCGGCGCGGCGCAGTTCCGCGCGGCCATCGCGTCGAACGCGTTCGGCGTGATCCAGCCCGACATCGCCAAGTGGGGCGGTTTCACCGGCTGCTTGGCCGTGGGCCGTGCGGCGCGCGAGGAAGGCGTCAAGTTCTGCCCGCATTATCTGGGCGGCGGCGTGGGCCTGCTGGCCAGCGCCCACCTGCTGGCGGCCGTCGGCGGCGACGGGCGGCTGGAGGTGGACGCGCAGGACAACCCGATGCGCGACACGCTGTTCGACGATTTCCCGCATGTCAGGGCCGCGCGCCTGCATCTGCCCGACCGGCCCGGTCTGGGCTACGATCCCGATCCGGACCTTCTGAAGCGTTATGCGGAGGCGGCGTGAGCGGCAGGCTCCATATCGACATCGCGGCGGTCGAGGAAGCGGCCAAGCTCCTCTATATCCGCGCGCTCAAGCTGCTGCCCGACGACATCAAGCGCGGCTTCGCGCGCCTCGACGCCGCCGAGACCGACGGCACGGCGCGCACGATCCTCGCCACGATGATCGAGAACATCGCCGTGGCCGAGAAGACCGACAACCTCTTGTGCCAGGACACTGGCATCCCGATCTTCAACGTCGAGATCGGCCGCGACGTGGAGGTGGACGGTATTGCGCTGAAGGACGCGATAAGGCGCGGGACCGCGCGCGCGACGAAGGAATATCCGCTGCGCTCGTCCGTCGTGCATCCGATCACGCGCAAAAACGAGCATACCTCGTCCGGCATCCGCGTGCCGGTCATCAACATCGATTTCGTCGACGCGCCCGCCACGCTGCGCATCGAGATGATCCCGAAAGGGTCCGGGTCGGAGAACGGCTCGTTCCTGAAGATGCTGATCCCGGCCGACGGGATCGACGGCATCAAGACGTTCGTCATCGACCGCGTGATGGAGGCCGGCGGCAAGGTCTGCCCGCCGACCATCGTGGGTGTGGGCATC
>JAEUKY010000091.1 GCA_016794005.1 Rhodospirillales bacterium | reverse complement strand
AGCGCGATCTTTCCGGCCGCGTCGGCGAGCCGGCCGGCGAACGCGATGTCGTCGTCGGTGACCATGCTAGCGCGTGGGAACGGGCTTGGGCCCCGAATAGTCGTAGAAGCCGCGCTTGGTCTTGCGGCCCAGCCACCCGGCCTCGACGTATTTCACCAGCAGCGGGCACGGGCGGTACTTCGAATCCGACAGCCCGTCGTAGAGCACGTGCATGACGGCAAGACAGGTGTCGAGGCCGATGAAATCGGCCAGTTCCAGCGGGCCCATCGGATGGTTGGTGCCGAGCTTCATCGCGATGTCGATCGATTCGACCGAACCCACGCCTTCGTACAGCGTGTAGACGGCTTCGTTGATCATCGGCAGCAGGATGCGGTTGACGATGAAGGCCGGGAAGTCCTCGGCCGTCGCCGACGTCTTGCCGAGCTTGGCGGTCAGCTCCTTGACCAGCTCGTAGGTCTCGTTCGACGTGGCGATGCCGCGGATCAGCTCGACGAGCTGCATGACCGGCACCGGGTTCATGAAGTGCATGCCCATGAACTGCGCGGGGCGGTCGGTCGAGGCGCCCAGGCGCGTGATCGAGATCGACGAGGTGTTCGACGCGATCAGCGCCGACTTCTTCAGGTTCGGGCAGAGCTTCTTGAAGATCTCGCGCTTGACCGCCTCGTTCTCGGTCGCCGCCTCGATGACGAGGTCGGAATCGGCGAAGAGCGCGAAGTCCGTACCCGTCGAGATCTTGGCGAGGGCCGCGTCCTTCGCGGCCTGCGTCATGGCGCCCTTCTTGATCTGGCGGTCCATATTGCCGCCGATCGTGGCCAGCGCCTTGGGCAGCGCTTCCGCGTTCGCGTCCACGAGGCGCACGTCGAATCCGTTCATCGCGCAGACATGGGCGATGCCGTTGCCCATCTGGCCTGCACCGATAACGCCGATCTTCTGGATCATCTCGATTTCCTCGGTTTCCGGTTACTTGCGCGCCGGCAGGGCGGCCGTCAGTTCGGGGACCAGCTTGAACAGGTCGCCCACGATGCCGTAATCCGCGATCTGGAAGATCGGCGCTTCCTCGTCCTTGTTGACGGCGACGATGACCTTCGAGCCGGACATGCCGGCCAGATGCTGGATGGCGCCCGAAATGCCGACCGCGACGTAGAGATCCGGTGCAACAACCTTGCCGGTCTGGCCGACCTGGTAGTCGTTGGGCGCGAAGCCCGCGTCGACGGCCGCACGGCTGGCACCCACGGCGGCCCCCAGCCTGTCGGCGAGCGGTTCCAGATAGGTCTTGAAGTTGTCGCCCGACGCCATGCCGCGCCCGCCGGAGACGACGATCTTGGCGGCGGTCAGCTCGGGGCGCTCGGACTTCGACAGCTCCTGCTTGACGAACTTCGTCAGGCCGCTGTCGGCGGCACCCGAAGCCGCTTCGACCGGCGCCGAACCGCCCGTGGGCGCTGCCGGGAACGCGGTCACGCGCACGGTCACGACCTTGACGGCGTCCTTCGACTGCACCGTCGCCAGCGCGTTGCCGGCATAGATCGGGCGAACGAAGGTGTCCGCACTCTCGACCGCGACGATGTCGGAGACCTGCATCACGTCGAGCAGCGCGGCGACGCGCGGCATCAGGTTCTTGCCCTGCGTCGTCGCGGCCATCAGCAGGTGCGTACGGCCGGCAGCGAGCTTGACCAGCAGCGGAGCGAGATTCTCGGGCAGGCTATTGGCAAGCGACGGATCGTCGGCGTGCAGCACCTTGCCGATGCCGGCGATCTTCGCGGCTTCCGATGCGACGGCGGCGGCACCCGACCCGGCGACGAGCACGTCGACCGGCACGCCGAGCTTGAGGGCGGCCGAAACGGCGTTGAGGGTGGAGGGGCGCAGGGCCGAGCCGTCGTGCTCGGCGATCACAAGGGCGGACATCTCAGATCACCTTCGCTTCGGTCTGCAGCTTCGCCACCAGCGTGGCGACGTCGGGCACCTTGATGCCGCCCGCGCGCTTGGGCGGATCCTCGACCTTGAGCGTGACGAGGCGCGGGGCGACGTCGACGCCGAGCGCTTCCGGCGTCACGGTCTCGATCGGCTTCTTCTTCGCCTTCATGATGTTCGGAAGGCTCGCATAGCGCGGCTCGTTGAGGCGCAGGTCGGTCGTGACGACCGCGGGCAGCTTCGTGGAAATCGTCTCGAGGCCGCCGTCGACCTCGCGGACCACTTCCATCGCGTCGCCGGCGGGCGCGATCTTCGAGGCGAACGTGCCCTGCGGCCAGCCCAGCAGGGCGGCGAGCATCTGGCCCGTCTGGTTGCAGTCGTCGTCGATCGCCTGCTTGCCGAGGATGACCAGCGTGGGCTGCTCCTTGTCGACCAGCGCCTTGAGGCACTTGGCGACGGCAAGCGGCTGGAGTTCGGCGTCGGTCTGCACGAGGATGCCGCGGTCGGCGCCCATCGCCAGCGCCGTGCGCAGCGTTTCCTGGCACTGGGCCACGCCCAGCGACACCGCGACCACTTCGGTCGCCGTGCCTTTTTCCTTCAGGCGGACGGCTTCCTCGATCCCGATCTCGTCGAACGGGTTCATCGACATTTTCACGTTCGCGAGCTCGACGCCCGACTTGTCGGCCTTCACGCGGATCTTGACGTTGTAGTCGACCACCCGCTTGACCGCGACCAGCACTTTCATCTCGGAAATCCGCACCTTTGGAATGACGTCGGAAGGTGCCGGACAATAGGTGCTGGGCCGCGTTGCGTCAACGTGCGGGGGCGTTCAGGTGCGGTTCTTTCCGGGCACCCAGAGCACGTCCTTGGCGCCGTTGCCGTTTACCCGACGCGACAGGACGAAAAGATGGTCCGACAGGCGGTTGATGTAGCGGATCGCCGCGGGGTTGACCGTCTCGCGGGCGGCGAGCGCCACGATCCCGCGCTCCGCCCGGCGCGCCACCGTGCGCGCCAGATGCAGGTAAGCGGCCGCCGGCGTGCCGCCGGGCAGCACGAACGAGTCGAGCGGGGCGAGATCCGCGTTCATCGCGTCGATCTCGCGTTCCAGCCGTTCGACCTGCGCCTCGCTTATGCGCAGCGGCGCATGCTTCGGGTCCGGCGCTTCGGGCGTGCACAGGTCGGCCCCCAGATCGAACAGGTCGTTCTGGATCGCGGCGAGCATCGCGTCGGCGTCGGCATCGGCATGCAGGCGCGCGAGGCCGATGCAGGCATTCGCCTCGTCGACGGTGCCGAAGGCGGCCACGCGCGGATCGGATTTCGCCACGCGTGCGCCGTCGCCAAGCGACGTCTGCCCGCCGTCGCCGCCCTTGGTGTAGATGCGCGTGAGCCTAACCATGCGCGTTGCGCAGCCACGCGTAGAGGGCGAGCAGCACGAGCGCGAGCCCCTGCAGCCCGACGCGCCAGCGCATCATGCGGTTGCCGTGGCGGCGGTTGAAATCCCCGCCCTGCGCCACGCCGCCGAGGCCGGTGAACAGCGACGCGACCACGCCGAGCACGACGAGGCCGATCACGTAGGGCAGCACCTTGAGGACGATTTCCATGCCCTTTACCTAGTGCGCGCGGGGTGCCGCGTCTAGCGCCGCTTGAAACGGAAGTCGCCGCGCGCCTCTTCCAGTTCGACCAGCAGCGCCAGCAGCGCCTTGAACTTCGGCCCGATCTTCCGGCCGGCCTTCGCGGCATCCGGCCAGACGATCTCGAACGGGCCCGCCACGTCGCGCAGCAGCACGTCCCACAGCGCGTCGAGATTGTGGGTGAAATAGGCCGGGAAGGCGAGGTCGGCGGCGAGCTTCGCGTAGACCTTCTCCATGCTGTCGTGGCTCTCGTCGAGCCGGGCGCGCTTCATCGCGGAACCTCGCGGAACGTGTCGTAATGGTCGACCGTGACGTAGACCAGCCGGTCGCTGGAGAAGACCAGCCGCTTGGCGTTGCGCCGGCCGCAGTCGAAATCGAGGTCGGCCTCCGTCCAGCGCCGGCCGGGTGCCGACGGCAGCCGGCCTTCGCGGTTCTGGAAGCGGTCGCCGCCGATGGCCCGCCCGCCCGATACGCGGCACAGATCGCCGCCCGGCCGCCAGCCGCGCTTCTCCGCCGCCGCCTTGTCGATATAGCGCGCCGCGGGCAGCGCACCCGTCTCGCGCACGCTGCGTACCGTCTCGACGAAGCCGTCGATGTCGGAAAGCTTCATCTCGCGCGCGAAGCGCCGCCAGTCGGCTTCGCCCGCCCATGCGGGCAGGGCCAAGGCGACGAACGCCGCAAGCAGCAGTGCGGCGAAACGGCGCATGTCAGTTCCGCTTCTCCAGCAGGCCGCGTACGATCA
This sequence comes from Rhodospirillales bacterium, assembly GCA_016794005.1. Lineage (GTDB taxonomy): Bacteria > Pseudomonadota > Alphaproteobacteria > CACIAM-22H2 > CACIAM-22H2 > Tagaea. The sequence goes on along the minus strand of JAEUKY010000091.1, from coordinate 4,931 downwards.
CCTGCGCCTGGATCTCGGCCGCACCCTCGAAGATGTTGAGGATGCGCGCGTCGGCCAGCAGGCGCGAGGCGGCGTATTCCTCGGCATAGCCGTTGCCGCCGTGGATTTGCACGCAGTCGTCGGCCGCCGCCCACGCCGCGCGCGCGGCGACGAGCTTGGCCATCCCGGCTTCCACGTCGCAGCGCCTGCCTTCGTCCTTGGCGCGCGCGGCCGCGCGCGTCAGCACGCGCGCCACCGTCGTCTCGACCGCCATCATCGCGATCTTCGCGTGGACGCGCGGGAACGCGACGATGGCCTTGCCGAACTGCTTGCGCTGGCGCGCGTAGGAAAGCGCTTCGAGCGTGGCCGCCTCGGCCACGCCCGTCGCGCGCGCGGCCGTCTGGATGCGCGCGGATTCGAACGTCGCCATCAGCTGGCGGAAACCTTCGCCTTCCACGCCGCCGAGCAGCCCGTCGGCGGGCACGGCGAAGCCGTCGAAGGCAAGCTCGAACTCCTGCATGCCGCGATAGCCGAGCGTGCGGATCTCGCCGCCCGAAAGCCCCGCGACCGGGAACGGGTCGCCGTCGGTGCCGCGCGGCTTGGGTGCAAGGAACATCGACAGCCCGCGATGGTCCTTCGACGCCGGATCCGTGCGCGCCAGCACGGTCATCAGGTCGGCGCGCGCGGCGTGCGTGATCCAAGTCTTCGCCCCGGTGATGCGCCACGTCGCCCCGTCGCGCACCGCGCGCGTGCGGATCGAGCCGAGATCGGAGCCCGTGTCGGGTTCGGTGAACACGGCCGTGGGCAGGCACGAACCGTCGGCGATGCGCGGCAGCCAATGCGCGCGCTGCGCGTCCGTGCCGCCGAGGCGGACCAGTTCGCTGGCGATCTCCGAACGCGTGGCGAGCGAACCGGTCGCGAGGTGCGCGCGCGAAAGTTCCTCGCTCGTCGCGCACATCGCGATCTTGCCGAGGCCGAGCCCGCCATATTCCTCGGGCACGCACAGGCCGAACACGCCGAGCTCGGCCAGCCCCTCGACGACCGGCAGCGGGATGATCGCGTCGTCGCGGTGCCAGCCTTGCGCGAAGGGATCGATCTTCGCCGCGGCGAAGCGGCGAAGCTGGGCACGCATTTCCGCGAGCGTGGCGTCGGCCTCGTCGGCGTCGGGCGCGATCGAATCCTCGAGCAGTTCGACGAGCTTCGCGCGCGTCGCGGCCAGACCGTCGCCCGACAGGAACGACGCGACCGCCGGATCGGCGGCGAAAGCGGCGGCTTCGGCCGCAAGGCCCATTTCGGCCGGGCGCAGCGTCTCGCTCTGCGACAGCGGCAGGCCGTGGGCGAGGCGGGCGAGATATTCGGAATAGCCCAGCGTCAGGATCGCGGGCACGCGCGCGTCGCCGCGGCCCTGTGCGGCCAGCGTATCGGCCCAACCTTTCAGCCCGTCGAGGGCGGCCACGGTTGCGGCCAGCCACGCGAAGCCGTGCGCCGCACTCTGGTGCGTTTCCAGTGTTGCCGGATCGATCCTGCCGTCGCGCACGAGCAGGGCGGACATGCGCGCGCGCGCGGCCGCTTCGTAGCGGCGGGCGGCGGCGAGCGCTTCTTCGATGCGGCGTTCCATGCGTCGCATGCTATAGAGCGTTTTCGCGTTCCACCACAAGCGGACCCGCCATGTCGTTCCTCGACCGCATCGCCGAGTGCAATGTCCACGACCCCGCCGCCTACCGCACGCTGACCTGTGCGGGCCACGCGGTGGGTGCCGTGCGCCACCGGCTGGCCGAGCGGCTGCGCGACTTCCCCAACGTCTTCGCCGTGACGGCCGAAACCGTGCACCTGTCCGACGCTTTCAAGGACGCCGACCAGCGCAGCCAGGCGGTCGAGCGCGTGGTGCGCGTGCTCGAGGCCGACGGCATCGTGCGCGGCCGGCGCGACGAAGCCTATCCCGTGCTGACGAGCTGGGGTGCGGAACCCCTGTTCCGCATCGAGCGCGCCGCCGCCCCGCATTTCGGCATCCGGTCGTACGGCGTGCACATGACCGGCTACGTGCGCACGCCCGACGGCCCGCAGATCTGGGTCGCGCGCCGCGCGAAGACCAAGCCGACCTATCCCGGCATGCTCGACAACACGGTGGCGGGCGGCCAGCCGGTCGGCCTCGGTCTCCACGACAACATGGTCAAGGAGTGCTGGGAGGAGGCGGGTATCCCGGCCGAGCTCGCGCGCAAGGCGGTGTGCGTAGGCGCCATCACCTATCGCATGGACGCCGAGGACGGGCTCAAGCCCGACGTGCAGTTCTGCTTCGATCTGGAACTGCCCGCCGATTTCGTGCCGCGCAACACCGACGGCGAGATCGACGAGTTCTTCAGATGGTCGTGGCAGAAGACCGCCGAAGTCGTGGCCGGCACGCGCGAGTTCAAGTTCAACTGCAATCTCGTGCTGATCGATTTCTTCGTGCGCCACGGACTCGTCGATCCGGGGCGCGCGGACTATCTCGACATTGTCGCGGGCATGCGGCGCTGATAGCGTTACCGGAAATCCCGGAGGAACGCATGACCGCCGACCTGAGCCTGACGGCAGCCGAGATCGCCGCCTTCCATCGCGACGGCTACGTGCTGCGCCGCCGCCTGTTCGCGCCCGACGAGGTGGCGATGCTGTCCGACGCGATCGTCAACGATCCGGCCATCGCGAAGAACACCTATGTGCGACCCGACAGCAAGGGTGCTTCGACCGAACTGGCGCTGTGGAACCATCCGGGCGACGACGTGTTCGGCGCCGTCGCGCGTTCGGCGCGCATCGTCGATTCGATGGAGAAGCTGCTCGGCGGCGAGGTCTATCACTGGCATTCGAAGCTGACGATGAAGCGCCCGAAGGTCGGCGGGGCGTGGGATTGGCACCAGGATTACGGCTACTGGTACAAGAACGGCTGCCTGTTCCCCGACATGGCGAGCGTGTTCATCTCGGTCGATCCGTCGACGCGCGAGAACGGCTGTCTCGAAGTCCTCAAGGGTTCGCACCTGCTGGGCCGGCTCGAGCACGGCGTGGTCGGCGGGCAGGTGGGCGCCGACATGGAGCGCGTCGAGGCCGCGATGAAGGTGCTCGAGCACGTTTACGTCGAGCAGGCGCCCGGCGACGCGCTGTTCTTCCATGCGAACACGCTCCACACGTCGGGGCAGAACCGGTCGGATCGGTCGCGCAACGTGCTGCTGTGCTGCTACAACGCCGCGCGCAACAGCCCGATCCGCGAGACGTCGCATCCGTCCTACACGAAGCTCCACAAGCTTCCCGACGAAGCGGTGCGCGCGGCGGTTCCCCGCACGACGGCGAACCAGGATTTCTACAAGCCCGTGCCGCGCATGCCCGAGCCGGTCAAGGGCTGAAGGCGCCGAGCCGGGCGAGCGGGATCGGGACGATGGTTTCGGCCTTTACCGGTTCGGGGTCCGGCGGCTTGGGTGGCGGGCCGTGGATCAGCCAGGCCAGCCCGTCGACGAGCGCGCGCAGTCCCGCCAGCAATCCGCCAAGGGCGAACGGCAGGGCGAAATAGATCGTGACGGCGGCGAGGACGTTTTCCATCGGACCAGTAAAATTTACTGCTAATTTTAAATAAAATCAAATATTATACTCAAACCCAAGTTCCATAACGATTTTCTTCGGATCGACCCCACTTGCCCGCAGGTCCGCGAGGCTTGCCGATCCGGCCCGCTTGGCCAGCCGTCTGCCGTCCGTATCGAGCAGCAGCCGGTGATGGCGCCAGTCGGGCACGTCGAGGCCGAGCAGGGCCTGCAGCAGGCGGTGCAGATGCGTGGCGACGAACAGGTCGGTGCCGCGCGTGACCAGATCGATGCCCTGCACGTGGTCGTCGTGCACGACGGCAAGGTGATAGCTCGCCGGGAATTCCTTTCGCGCGAGCACGGCATCGCCGAGCAGCTCGGGGCGCGCCTTCTGCACGCCGGCGTCGCGGTCGCGCCATTCGAGCGGGCCCGTGCATGCGGCCGCCTTGGCGACGTCGAGGCGCAGCGCATAGGCGGCCCCCGACGCGACGCGTTCGGCGACGTCGTCGGCCGCGCGATGCCGGCACGTGCCCGGATAGATCGCCGCGTCGCCGTGCGGAGCACCACCCGCCGCCTCGATTTCGCGCGCGATGTCGGCGCGCGTGCAGAAGCACTTGTAGAGAAGTCCCCGCGCGTCGAGCTTCGCGAGCGAGGCCGCGTACTCGGCCATGTGGTCGGACTGGCGGCGCACCGGGCGCTCCCAGTCCAGCCCAAGCCACGCGAGGTCTTCGTAGATGCCGGCCTCGAACGCCGGCCGGCAGCGCGTGCGGTCGGTGTCCTCGATGCGCAGCAGGAAGCGCGTTCCGGCCGCGCGGGCGAACAGTGCCGAGAAGGCGTGGCCGCGATGCAGCCTTCCGGTGGGCGAGGGGGCGAAGCGCGTGACGGTCATTGCGTTCTCGACAGTAGCATGGCGGCACTGGTACCAAATCCCGCATGGGATTTTTCGAACTCGACGGGCCGCGTCTGGCCCCGCAGTCCGGCGGCAAGGCCAAGAGTGTCGTCGTGCTGCTGCACGGGCTAGGTGCGGACGGCAACGACCTCATCTCGCTCGCCCCGCTGTGGGCGCGTGTACTGCCCGACACGGCGTTCGTCTCGCCGCATGCACCCTTCCCGTGCGACATGGCGCCCTATGGCCGGCAATGGTTCAGCCTGCTCGACCGTTCGCCCGCGCGTGTATTGGCGGGCGTGCAGGCGGCGGCTCCGATCCTCGACTCGTTCCTCGACGCCGAGCTCGCGCGCCACGACCTGCCGCCCGAACGCCTGGCGCTCGTCGGCTTCAGCCAGGGCACGATGATGTCGCTCTATGTGGCACCGCGCCGTGCCGTCGCCATCGCCGGGGTCGTCGGATTCTCGGGTGCCTTGATCGGTGCCGAACTGATGGCGCAGGACATGCGCTCGCGCCCGCCCGTG
>JAEUKY010000066.1 GCA_016794005.1 Rhodospirillales bacterium | reverse complement strand
GGGCGAACCCGGCACCCCGTCCGGGCTCAGGCCGCCTTCAGGACGTCCTCGCCCTTCTGCCAGTTGCACGGGCACAGCTCGTCGGTCTGGAGCGCGTCGAGCACGCGCAGCACCTCGGCCGGATTGCGGCCGACCGACAGGTCGTTGACCGACACGAAGCGGATCACGCCTTCGGGGTCGACGATGAAGGTCGCGCGCAAGGCCACGCCTTCGGCCTTGTCGAGGATGCCGAGGGCCGACGAAAGCTCGCGCTTGATGTCGGCCAGCATGGCGAAGGGCAGCGCCTTCAGGTCGGCGTGGTTCTGGCGCCAGGCCAAGTGCACGAACTCGCTGTCGGTCGACGCGCCGTAGACGACCGCGTCGCGCTCGTTGAAGTCCTTGTTGAGCTTGCCGAAGGCCGCGATCTCGGTCGGGCACACGAAGGTGAAGTCCTTCGGCCAGAAGAACACGACCTTCCACTTGCCCTTGTCGGACTCGCCGGTGATCTGGGTGAAGGCGTTCTTGATGTCGGTCGAGACGACCGCCTTGAGGTCGAACGCGGGGAACTTGTCGCCGATTGTCAGCATTTCGTCTGCTCCGTGGGTTCCGGGCGGCCTGTGGATCTGGGTGCCCGACGCCCGGGAATGTGCGACCTTGCGCATCATTGGTCCAATGGATTAAACTGGTCTGTGTAATCGAGGAAAACGATGATCCACCTGCCCACGCTGCGCCAGCTCCGCCACTTCGCGGCCCTTGCCGACACGCTCAATTTCGGGCGCGCGGCCAGGCTCGCCAACGTCACGCAGTCCACGCTGTCGGCCAGCCTGCAGGAGCTGGAGGCGACGCTGGGGGCCGCCCTCGTCGACCGCACGCGCCAGCGCGTGATGCTGACGGCGTTGGGCGAACGCATCCTCGTGCGCGCGCGCAAGCTGCTGGCGGATGCCGAGGAGCTGGCGATCGAGGCGCGCGGGGCCGGCGAGCCGCTGTCGGGCGAACTGCGCCTCGGCGTGATCCCGTCGGTCAGCCCCTTCTGGATGCCGCGCGCGTTGCCCGCCCTGCGCAAGGCGTACCCGAAGCTGAAGCTCTATCTGGTCGAGGACCTGACCGAACGGCTGGTCGAGAAGCTGGCCGCCGGCACGCTCGACGCCGCGCTGCTGGCGCTGCCGTGCGAGTGCGGGCCGAACGATTCCCATCCGCTGGGCCGCGATCCGTTCCGCCTGATCGTGCGGCGCGACCATCCGCTGGCCGGGCGCGCGCGCGTGTCGCCGCGCGAGATCCGCGCGCAGAAGCTGCTGCTGCTGGCCGACGGCCACTGCATGAAGAAGCACGCGCTCGCCGCGTGCGGCCTGCGCGAAAGCCGCGATCCCGACCCGTTCGCGGCCACGTCGATCTTCACGCTCGTGCAGATGGTCGACAACGGGCTGGGTGTCACGCTGCTGCCGCAGATGGCGATCGACGCCGGGCTCCTGAAGGGCACGAGCCTGGTTTCCGTCGCGGTCGAGGACGATCCGGCGCGCGATCTGGGCCTCGTCTGGCGCAAGGGCACGGCGCGCCGGCCGGAGTTCGAGCTGCTGGCGGCGGCGTTGGCCAAGGCGACGGGCGATTCACGCAAGGGCGCTTCGCGCGTATAGTCGCGGGGCCGGAGTCGCCCCCTGAATCGATTCGTCCCGAAAATCCCGCACCGTCTTGCCGCCGCAGGGCTTCTCGCCCTGGCGACGGCCGCGTGCGCGCCGCGCCTGCCGCCGCCGGTCGAGCCGCCGCAGGTGCCGCAGGCCGTCGAGCCGCCGCGCGACTGCTTCGACGCGCTCGCGCGCGCCGACGCGGTGTTCGAGCGCCGGCCCACGACGCCGACGCGCGAAGGCTGCCGCGTGGACGAGGCGGTGATGCTGACGCGCGCGACGATCCCGCTCAACCGGCCCACGCTGATGACGTGCCCGCTGGCCCACGCGCTCGCCGCGTTCGAGCGCGAGGTCGTGCAGCCCGCCGCCCAGCGCCATTTCGGCAGGACGGTCGTGCAGCTCGTCCATTACGGCAGCTACGTGTGCAAGCCGCAGACCGGCCGCAACGACCGGCTGTCCGAGCACGCGTTCGGCCGCGCCATCGACATCGGCGGCTTCGAGCTGGAGGGCAAGACGGTCGTCAACGTGCGCCAGCACTGGGCCGACCGCGGGTCGCGCGGCGCGTTCCTGCGCGACGTCGCGAAGGGGGCGTGCCGCCACTTCAACATCGTGCTGACGCCGAAGACCGACTTCGCCCACGCCAACCATCTCCATCTCGACATCGGAAGGTTCACGAAGTGCGATGCCTGACCTTTCGCTGATCCTGCTCGTCACGGTGTCGTTTGCGCTCGCCGGATTCGTCAAGGGCGTGGTCGGGCTCGGCCTGCCGACGATCTCGATGGGGTTGCTGAGCCTCGCACTCGCCCCCGCACAGTCGGCGGCCCTGCTGATCGTGCCGTCGCTGGTGACAAACGTGTGGCAGCTCTGGGCCGGCCCGGATTTTCGCGCACTCATCGTTCGTCTGTGGCCGATGATGCTGATGGTGTGCGTCGGCGTGGCGCTGGGCGGCGGCTGGCTTGCGGGCGATAACGCACTGGCCGCGCGCGTCGCACTCGGCCTGTGCGTGGCGGCCTATGCGGCGCTGAGCCTGACCTCGTTCCGCTTCCATGTACCACCGCATCTGGAAAAATGGCTCGGGCCGCCGGTCGGGCTCGCGACCGGCCTCGTCACGGCCGCGACCGGCATCTTCGTGCTGCCGGCCGTGCCCTATATCCAGTCGCTCGGCCTCGCGAAGGAAGACCTCATCCAGGCGCTCGGCCTGTCGTTCCTCGTCGCGACGGTGGCGCTGGCGTTCGGGCTTGCGAACGACGGCGTGTTCGAAGCGCCCAACCTGATCGGCTCGGTCTATGCGCTTGCCCCCGCACTCGGCGGCATGTGGCTGGGCACGGCCCTGCGCCATCGCCTGCCGGCCGAAGGGTTCCGCCGCTGGTTCCTGATCGGCCTGCTGGCGCTGGGGCTGTATCTGGCGTTCCGGGGATTGGTCTAGAGCTTCGACTCGATCGCGTTCCAGATCGACGCGGCGAGGTCGGTGCCGTCGAAGCGCTTCACTTCCTGGATGCCGGTGGGCGACGTGACGTTGATCTCGGTGAGATAGTCGCCGATCACGTCGATGCCGACGAAGATCTGGCCGCGCTTCTTCAG
>JAEUKY010000060.1 GCA_016794005.1 Rhodospirillales bacterium | reverse complement strand
GGTACGGCGCCGATATTCGCGATCCTTGCGCGCGTCTGCACGCTTTCGATGTCGCGGCGCAGCTCCTGCTGCACGTCGCGCAGCTCGCGGCGCACGACCAGCATCTCGGCGCGGAACTTCTCGATCTCGGCCTGCTGTTCGGCCGACAGGATCGAACGGTTCGCGTCGGCGGCTCCGCCCGCACGGCCCTGCAGTTCCTGCAGGCGCTTCTCGGCTTCGCGCAGCTTCTCGGTCAGCTCGCGTTCCTTGGCGCGGAACTTGAGCTCGGCCTCGCGCTGGATGTCGGCCAGCAGCGTGAAGGGCCGCTGCGACAGGCCGCGACCGCGCAGCGAGATCAGGTCGGACGAACCCAGCAGGTTGTCGACCGCGTTGACGACGAAATCGCCGTTATAGGCGCCGGGCGTGGCCACGCGCTGGCCGAAGAACTCCTGCACCGTCACCCAGAAGCGGTCTTCCAGCATGTCGGTGTCGGCGACGACGATGACGTTGACCGGCCCTTCCGACTGCGCGCGGTGCGGGGCCGCCGGTGCGGCCGGGGCCGGCGGCTGGCCCTCGGCCGGCTTCTCGGGCTCGGGCGCCTTCTCGAAGGCGGATTTCACGGGGCCGCTGATGCGCGCGGCCAGCGTCAGCCGTTCGCCCGACGGCTTGAAGTCGGCCATCAGCTTGGCGGGATCGGGCTGCAGGCGCACCTCGTCGGCGACGATCTCCTGCGACTGGTCGGACGTGCGGATCAGCGGCACGAACTTCGTCGTCGCACCTTCCTTGGCCTTCAGGACTCCGGCCGACGCCATCTGGATGACGTTGGCCTCGGTCAGCAGCACGTCGGAGCGGTCGAAATTCGTGTCGCGCAGCGTGAGCCACAGCACGTAGTCGACCGCCTGCACGCGGCCCTGGCCGCCCGCGTTGACGCGGCGCGCGGCCACGCGGTCGCCGGCGAGCCGGTCGTCGGCCATCGACAGGCCCCAGGCGTCGAACAGCTTCGTCAGGTTCGAATCGGTCGGCATGCCCATCGCGGCCTGGCCGCCGCGGGCAAGCTCGCTCTCGGCGTGCGGATCGACGAACACCAGCGCGCGCCCGCCGCGCAGCACGAACTGGTCGATCGCGTAGAGCGTCGTGTCGGAGAGGCTCTTCGGGTGCACGACCATCAGAACGCCGATCTCGGCCGGGATCTCGGCCGCGTCGCGCGCCACGGGGCGGATGTCGAAGAACTGGCCGAGCTGGGAATAGACGGCCCAGGGCGGCGTGGGCTGGCCGCGGCCGCGGAACTCGCCTTCCATCGGCAGCGACGACAGCAGGCCGACCTGCGGCTTCTTGGTAACCGACAGGTTGTAGACGATCTTCGTCAGGTCGTATTCGAGGAAGCGTTCGCGCTCGGGCTGGAAGAACGCGACGATCTCCTCGCGATCCGCACCGTTGGTACCGGCGAGGCCGAAATAGACCGACTCGCCCTGCTGGTTCAGCGGGACTGCCTGAAGGCCGAAGGCGACCGCGCGGTCCTCCTCGTCGGAATAGGCGGGCGGGTCGATCACGTCGAGGCGCAGCTTGCCGCGCGCGGCGTCGCGGTATTCCTCCAGCATCTCGCGCACGCGCTGGGCGTAGACGCCGTAGCTGGGGATCTCGCGGCCCAGCCGCTCGGAATAGTAGAAGCGCAGCACGATGGGCTCGTCGATCTTCGCGAGGATCGCGCGCGTGCCCTGGCTCAGCGTGAAGAGCCGGTCGGCGGTGAGGTCGAGCCGCGTGCCCTGGAAGAGGGCACCGGACAGCACGTTGATCGCGACGAAGAGGACGGCCGCCAGCAGGATGCCGAGGCCGGTGAGTGCGGAGCGCGTGGTGGACTTGCTCGCCATGGATCAGCCCGCCTTCTTCATTTCCACGATGGCCGCGTTCGCGAACAGGAACGTGGCCACCAGACTGACGAAATAGACGACGTCGCGCAGGTCGATGACGCCGCGCATGATCGCGTTGTAATGCGTGAGGAAGCTGAAGCCCGCCACCGCCTCGACCACGCCCGCCGGCGCCCAGCCCGCAAAGAACGACAGCACCAAGGGCGTGCCCGATACGGTGAAGGCGAAGCACGCCGCCGCCGCCACGACGAAGGCGATGACCTGGCTCTTGGTCATGGCCGACACGCACGACCCGATGGCGAGGTAACCCGCACTCATCATCAGCGAGCCCACGTAGCCGGCCACGATGATGCCGTTGTCGGGATCGCCCAGCAGATTGACCGTGATCCAGATCGGGAAGGTGAGGGCGAGGGCGATGCCCACGAACGCCCACGCGGCGAGGAACTTGCCGACGACCGCCTCGCAGATCGAGATGGGCAGCGTGAGGAACAGCTCGATCGTGCCCGCCCGGCGTTCCTCCGACCACAGGCGCATCGAGATCGCCGGGATCAGGAACAGATAGAGCCACGGATGGAACGAGAAGAAGGCCTGCAGGTCGGCCTGTCCGCGCTCGAAGAAATTGCCCAGATAGAACGTGAAGGTGCTCGCCAGCACGAGGAAGATGACGAGGAACACGTAGGCGACGGGGGTGGCGAAATAGCCGCCGAGCTCGCGCCGGAAGATGTGCAAGACGTTGCGCATTGTCGGTCCGCCCTAGTTCTTCTTGGCCGTCGTGATGTCGCGGAACACCTCGTCGAGGCGGCCGCGTTCCTCGCGGATCTCGTCGATGCGGATGCCCGTGCCCCGCGCGATGGCGCCCAGCTCGGCCAGCATCGGCCGGCCGTTCTTCGGGAAGGCCGTCAGCATCGCGAGCCCTTCCTCGCCGTCGACGCGCTCGAAGCCGCCGACCTCCGGGTGCGCGCCGAGTGCCGCGCGCAGCCGTTCGACGTCGCCGGCCGGGGCGACGAGCGACACGGCGTAATGCCAGCGCGAGCGCTTCTCAAGCGATTCCGGCGTGCCGTCGGCGAGCACGCGGCCGCGCGCGATGACGACGGCGCGCGTGCAGATCGCGTCGACCTCCTCGAGGATGTGGGTCGAGATGACGATGGCCTTGTCGGCGGCCATCGAGCGGATCAGGCCGCGCACCTCGTGCTTCTGGTTGGGATCGAGGCCGTCGGTCGGCTCGTCGAGGATCAGCACCTCGGGCTCGTGCAGCAGCGCCTGGGCGAGGCCCACGCGGCGCTTGAAGCCCTTGGACAGCGTGTCGATCGGCTGGTTGAGGATGCCTTCGAGCTGCGTGCGCTCGACCGCCTTGGCCACGCGCTTCGCGCGCTCGGCCCCGTCGAAGCCGCGGATGGCGCCGACGAAATCGAGGAAGGCGGCGGCCGTCATGTCGGGATAGGCGGGCGCCCCTTCGGGCAGGTAGCCGATCCTGCGCTTGGCCTCGATGGCCTGCGTCTCCACGTCGAAGCCGCACACCCTGGCCGTGCCCGCGGTGGGGGCGAGGAAGCCGGTGATCATCTTCATCGTGGTCGACTTGCCCGCCCCGTTGGGGCCGAGGAAGCCGAGGACTTCGCCGCGCTGGACCGTGAACGACACGTCCTCGACCGCGCGGATGGGGCCGAAATGCTTCTTCAGCCCCTGTATTTCGATCATTGCCGACATCGCCGGATGTTCCCTGTTCGATTGGGCGCCCTTCATTTAGGGAATATCCCGGCAAATGCAAGACGTTCCGGGCCTAGAACGTCTCCTGGGCCGGCCGCGCGGGCTTGGCGGCGGGGCGTTCGGGCGCCAGGCGGCTCTCGCGCAGGTCGCCGGTGGCCTCCAGCAGCGGGTAGGCGACCGACACGAGGTGCGAGTGGATGCGCTTCAGGTCCCGGAGCACGTCGAGATGCAGCGAGCTCGTCTCGATCGTGTCGGGGTTGCGCCCGCGCAGGCGCTCGATGTGCCGGTCGGCGGCCTTGCGCTCGCGCTCGCGGAACTCGACCTTCTCGGCCAGCATCTGGCGGGCCATCTTGGCGTCGCCCTGCATGAACACCGCCAGCGACAGGCGCAGCGCGTCGAGCAGGCGCAGGTGCAGCGCTTCGATCTCGGCCATGCCCTCGTCGGAGAAGCGCAGCCGGTTCTTCATCTTCTTGACCGCGAGCTCGATCAGGTTCTTCTCGACGATGTCGCCCGCGTGCTCGAGGTTCGTGGCGAACTGCAGGATCTCCATCGCGCGGCGCTGGTCGCGTTCGCCCATCGCGTCGGTCGAGATGCGCAGCAGGTAGTGCTTCACGTCCTCGCACAGCCGGTCGACCACGTCGTCGCGCTTGATGATCTCGCTGGCGAGCTTGCGGTCGTCGGTCCTGAAGACGGTGATGCTGTCGCGCAGCATCGATTCGAGCGAGTCGCCCATGCGCAGCACCTCGCGCGAGGCCGAGGCGAGCGCGAGGTTCGGGGATTCGAGCGCCGATTCGTCGAGATAGCGCGGGATCGCGGGATCGACGGCCGCCTCGCGCGCGGCGACGAACCGGTCGAGGAGCTTGCCCGCCAGCCCCACCAGCGGCAGGAACACGATCGCCAGCGCAAGGTTGAAGCCCAGGTGGAAGTTCGCGATCTGGCGGCCGATCCCCGCTTCGATCGACGGCAGGTGTTCGACCGCAAGCCCGACCAGCGGCAGCAGCGCGATCACGCCCAGCGCGCGGAAGACCGCGTTGCCGATGGTCACGCGCCTTGCCCCCGCCTCGGCCGACCAGGTCGCGATCATCGCGGGCAGGGCGCCGCCCAGGTTGGCGCCGAGCACCACCGTCAGCGCCAGCGGCACCGGCAGCAGGCCCGTGTCGGCGAGCGACACCGACAGCAGCACCATCGCCAGGCTCGAATGGACGAGCCAGGTGAGGCACGCCGCGATCAGCACGACCAGCACGCGTTCGTCGGCGAGCGAGGCGAGGACTTCGTGCACGACGGCCGAATCGCGCAGCGGATGCGTGGCCGCGACGATGAGCTTGAGCGCCAGCAGCAGCACGCCGAGGCCCACGCAGGCGCGCCCCAGATCGCGCCAGCGCGTGGCGAGCGTGCTGGAGAACAGCGCCACGCCGACCGTGGCCAGGATCGGCGACAGGATCGTCAGGTTGAAGGAAACCAGCTGGGCGATCAGCGACGTGCCGACGTCGGCCCCCAGCATCACGGCAAGCGCCATCGCCGTGCCCACGAAGCCGCGCGCGGCGAACGACGCGGTCATCAGCGCCGTCGCGGTCGAACTCTGCAGCAGGGCGGTGACGCCCAGCCCGCAGCCGAACGCGAGGAACCGGTTGCCGAGGGCCGCCCCGATCGCCGCGCGCAGGTCGCCGCCGAACGCGCGCATCACGCCGGTGCGCACCATGCGCAGGCCCCAGAGCAGCAGGGCCACGCCGCCGACAAGGTGGATCAGGACGGTAGTCGCGCCGATTTTTCGGTCCTCCGGAAGGGGCGGAAACGGGGTTGTAACGAAAATGTCACAGATTTCCGGGCGGGGCAACCGACGCCCGGGCATACGGAGGCGCCCGCACTTCGCGCGAATCGCGTTTCATCATAGAATCGATTCGATGGCCGCCCCAAGAAACCTCGATGACTACCGCCAGCTGACCGGCTCGGAGAAGGCCGCGATCCTTCTGCTCGCCGTGGGCGAGGAGAGCGCGTCCAAGGTCTTCGCGATGATGGACGACGAGGAGATCAAGGAACTCTCCCTCGTCATGGCCGGCCTCGGCACGGTCAACGCCAACGTCATCGAGCAGCTGATCGTCGAATTCGCCGAGCAGATGGGCCAGTCGAGCTCGCTGGCCGGCACGATGGAAGGCACCGAGCGCTTCCTCGGCAAGGTGCTGGGCAAGCGCGCCGACGGCATCCTCGACGACATCAGGGGCCCGCGCGGCCGCACGATCTGGGACAAGCTCGGCTACGTGCCCGAGCAGATGCTCGCGAGCTACCTCAAGAACGAATATCCGCAGACCGCCGCCGTCGTGCTCGCCAAGGTGACGCCGGCGCACGCGGCCAAGGTGCTGGCCCAGCTTCCCGACGGCTTCGCGATGGAAGTCATCACGCGCATGCTGCGGCTGGAGACGGTGCCCAAGGACGTGCTCGACGAGGTCGAGACGATCCTGCGCAACGAGTTCATGTCGAACGTCGCCAAGACGCCGCGCAAGGACCGCCACGAATCGATCGCCGAGATCTTCAACGCGCTCGACCCGGCTTCCGAAAAGCGCTTCCTGACAGCACTGGAGGACCGCAATCCGGAAGCGGCCCAGAAGGTGCGCGAGAGCATGTTCAAGTTCGAGGACCTGCAGCACCTCGACCCCGCCGGCGTGCAGACGCTGCTGCGCGCGGTCGACAAGGGCAGATTGGCGCTGGCGCTGAAGGGCGCGCCCGATCTGGTGCGCGACCTGTTCCTTTCCAACATGTCCGAACGCGCGGGCCGCCTGATGCGCGACGACATGGAACAGCTCGGCCCCGTGCGCGTGAAGGACGTCGCCGACGCCCAGCACGCGATCATCGAGCTTGCCAAGGACCTCGCCGCGAAAAACGA
>JAEUKY010000040.1 GCA_016794005.1 Rhodospirillales bacterium | reverse complement strand
GATGGTGGCGATGACGCTGCTGGGCGCGCTGATCCAGGCGGTGGTCATCCGGCCGCTGATCGGCGAGCCGATCATCTCGGTGATCATGGTGACGATCGGGCTGTCGGTCGTGCTGCGCGGCATCACGCTGTGGATCTTCGGGCCGGAGCCGAAGGGTTTCCCGGGGGCCGGCGATGGCGGTGGCGCCAAGGTAGAGATCGCCGGGCTCAACATCGAGGCGGTGTACCTGTGGAGCGTGCTGGCCGCGGTGCTGGGCATGGCCGCCTTCGCGTGGTTCTTCAAGTTTTCGCGCCTGGGCATGGCTATTCGGGCCACGTCCTTCAACCAGCAGCTGGCGCAGTCGCAGGGCGTGAGCATCCAGCGCATCTTCGTCGACTCGTGGGCGATCTCGGCGCTCGTCTCGGGCGTGGCCGGCGTGGTGGTGGGGGTCGTCAACGGCATCTCGCCGGGGCTTTCGCTCTTCGGCATCAAGGTGTTCCCGGCCGTCATCCTAGGCGGGCTCGACTCGATCGTCGGCGCCGTGCTCGCCGCCAAGAAGAACCTGCGCCTGCTGCTGACCGGCAACATGCCAGACGCGCTCGCCAAGGGCATGACGGTCAAGACCGTGGCGGGCGGGATGCTCGTCCAGTCGCGCGATGCGGGCCGCGTGGCGGCGGGCGACCTCAAGGTCGTCACGAAGCGCCAGCCCACGAAGGCCGAGCTCGACGACATGCTCTTCGCCTTCCGCGTGGCCAAGCACGTCAAGTCGAACGCGATCGTCTACGCGAAAGACGCCGCGACGGTCGGCATCGGGGCCGGCCAGATGAGCCGCGTGGATTCATCGCGCATCGCCGCGACGAAGGCCGAGGAAGCGGCGAAGGCCGCCGGCGAGACGCAGAGCCGCTGCATCGGCTCCGTCGTCGCGTCCGACGCGTTCTTTCCGTTCGCCGACGGGCTGCTCGCCGCCGCCGCCGCCGGTGCCACCGCGATCATCCAGCCCGGCGGCTCGATGCGCGACAGCGAAGTGATCGCCGCGGCCGACGAGAAGGGCCTCGCGATGGTCATGACCGGGATGCGCCACTTCCGCCACTAGGCGGCCGCACCGGCTATCTGCGTCAGGCCCAAGGCCACCGACATCAGGTCCGAACCGCCGGCAAGCCTTGCCGACGGGGCCGCGCGCGCGACGGCGGCGCGCACGGCGGGCACGCGGCTCGATCCGCCGGTCAGGAAGATCGTGTCGATGGCGTCCGCTCCCACGCCCGCCGCCGCGATGCAACCGCGCGCGGCTTCGTGGAGCCGCTCCGTCCGGGAGCCGATTGCGCGGTCGAAATCGGCGCGCGCCGCGACGAGCGTCAGGCCGGACTCGAGAAAGGTCAGCGCGATCTCCGCGCGCTCCGCAGCGCTCAGCGCCATCTTCGCATCTTCGACCGCGAATGCCAGTCGGTGGCCGAGGCGCAGGCGCAGCGTCTTCAGGAGCCGCTCCACCTTCGCCGGCTCTTCGGCGAGTGTCACCAGTTCGGCGACTTCGCGTTCGTTCCGGAAACCATAGGCGAAGTTGATCGTCGGCCAGGCCGCGAGCTCGTGGTAGAGCGCGCCCGGCATCGGCAGATCCTTCTCGACGAGCCGCGTGCCGAACCCGAGCAGCGGCATCACGCAAGCGAGGCTCAGTGCGGAATCGAAATCGGTACCGCCGACGCGCAGGCCGGCGTTCGCGAGCACGTCGCGGCGGCGGTCGGCGCGTTCGCGGTGCTGCGGACCGACGCGGATGACGGAGAAATCGCTGGTACCGCCGCCGATGTCGGCGATCAGCGCCAGTTCCTCGCGTCCGACCGTCAGCTCGTAGTTCCGCGCGGCCGCGATGGGTTCGTACACGAACGCGACGTCGCGGAAGCCCGCGCGCCGCGCGATGGCTTCGAGCACCGCCTGCGCCCGCGCGTCGGCCGCGTCGTCGCCATCGACGAAGCGCACCGGCCGGCCGTGCACGACGGCGGCGATCTCCCGGCCCGCGAAGGCCTCGGCCTTCTTCTTCAGGTGCCGCACGAAAATCTCGACGATCCGCGTGAGCGGCACCTTGCGGCCGGCAAGGCTGGTCTCCTCGTCGATCAACGGCGAACTCAGGATGGATTTGAGGGCGCGCATCAGCCGACCGTCGGTCTGCGCGACATAGGCGGCGATGGCCTCGTTGCCGAACAGCGCGCGGCCCTTCTCCTCGTAGTCGACGAACACCGCGCTCGGAATCAGTGTGGCGCCCGCCTCGACGGGTGCCAGTTCCGCCGTCCCGTCGCGAAAGACGCCGATCGCCGAGTTCGACGTTCCGAAATCCAGTCCGCAGGCGATCATGCCCGTCCTCAGACCGGCGCCAGGATCGCGGCGAACTGGTCGCCCCTGCCGGCGGCGTTGAGTTCGCGGGCCTGCCTCTCCCAGCCGTCGAGTTCGGCTGCCGCGAACAGCGGATGCTTCTTCGCGTGCGCGCCGGGCGAATTCATCGGCACGTCGCGCCGGTACATCTCCGATCCCCAGAACTGGAAGCCGTCGGAATCGTCCTCGATCCGTTCGACGCGGAAACCGTGGCCTTCCGCGAGCCGGCGCAGCGATTCGCGGCTGAACAGGAACAGGTGGCGGGGCGCGTCGAGCTGCACCCAGTCGATGCCGTATTTCTCCCAGGCCAGCGACGAGCAGGTCGGCACGCGGATCAGCACGCGGCCATCCCTGTCGACGAGCCGGCGCGCGGCAGCCATCGCGGCATGCGGATCTGGCAGATGCTCGAAACTGTGGTGGAACATGACGAGGCGGTAGGGCCCGGCGACCGCGTCGAGCGTGGCCCGGCGCGCGATCACGGCACCGTCGAGCGATACGTCGGCGTCCAGATGCGGATCGATCCCCTCGGCGCGGAAGCCGAACTGGCGCAGGCGCGCCACGCGCGCACCCTTGCCGCAGCCCACGTCGAGGATCGCGTCGTCGCGCGCGATGCCCAGTTCGCCGAGCAGGCGCATCTCGCGGTTCGGCTTCAGCGCGTGGCACGCCCAGCCCAGCAGGCCGCCGTCGCGCGAATAGGCCCAGTCCGCCGCAAGCCGGCGCTTCCAGCTCGGCTTCTTCGGCAGGCCGCCGTCGAGACTGTAATAATCCGCCGGATAGTGCCGCGCCAGATCGGCGGGGATTTCGGCGATCTGCAGGCAGCCGCAATCCGCGCACTCGAAATACGCGAAATTCTCGCGCGAGCCGTACATCATCTCGCGGGCGACGTGGCGGGCCTTCGGGGTGCCGCCGCAGATCCGGCAGGTTTCGCTCATCGGGGGACTTCTAGCGGAGTTCCGCCACCTTGCGCCACAGCACGATCAGGCCCACGACGAAGAACGGCAGGATCGTCGCCATGCCGGCGCGCTGGCTGTCGAAGGCGAGCGTGACCGTGCCGAGGATGGCCGGCCCCATGAAGGCCGTGATGCGGCCGGAAAGCGCGAAGAGGCCGAAGACCTGCGTGCGGTGCTCGGCCGGGGCGATGCGCGCGGCGAGCGAACGGCTGGCCGCCTGCACGGGGCCGAAGAACGGGCCGATGGCCACGCCGAGGATCCAGAACGCCGTCTTCGATTCGACGACCAGCAGTGCCGCACCGATCGCGGTGAGGCAGACAAGGCCGATGGCGATGGTCCGGCGCGAGCCCAGCCGGTCGTCGATCCACGCGAAGGCGAAGGCGCCGATCCCGGCCGACAGGTTCAGCGCGATGCCGAACACGATCACCTCCTCCAGCGCCATGCCGAAGCTGCCGGCGGCATAGATCGCGCCGAACGCGAAGAGCGTCGTCAGCCCGTCGGTATAGATCATGTTCGCGGCGAGGAACCACGCGATGTCGCGGCGCGCGCGCAGGAAAGCGAGCGTGCCGCGGATCTCGCTCAGGCCCTTGCGCAGGGCCGTGCCGAGCGGTTCGCGCGGGCCTGTCTCGCGCAGCACGAGAAGTACGGGAAGTGCGAAAACGAGCCACCAGAGTGCCGTGAACGGCCCGACGACGCGCACATGTTCGGCCGCCGCACGGTCGAGCCCGAGAAGCGGCGCCGGATTCTGCACGAAGGCGACGAGCAGCACCGCCAGGCACACGATGCCGCCGACATAGCCGAGCCCCCAGCCCCAGCCCGACACGCGGCCCAGCTTCTCGGGCGAGGCGACCTTCGGCAGAAGTGCGTTGTAGAAGACCGCCGCGATCTCGAACGCGACGGTCGCGACGGCGAACGCGACGAGCGCGAAGAGCGCGTCCGCCGGGTCGGGCCGCACGCCCCACAGGCACGCGCACGCCACGACGGCGACGAGCGTGAAAAAGGCAAGATAGGGTTTCTGCCGCCCGCCATGGTCGGCGATGGCGCCGACGACGGGCGCCAGCAGCGCGATGCACAGGCCGGCGATGGCCGTCGCATGGCCCCACATCGCCGTTCCCGTCACCGGATCGGGCGCGACGCCTTGCGTGAAATAGGTGGCGAACACGAACGTCGTGATGACGGCCGGGAAGGCCGACGACGCCCAGTCGTAGAGGCACCAGGCGGCGACGGCACCCCTGCTCGCACCCGTTGCCTGCGTCACCCGGCCACCAGCGCGCGCAGTTCGCGTCCGGCGACGGTGAGGGCGGCGAGATCGCCGGCCCCGCCCGCGCGCAGTTCGACGACGAGCGCCTCGTAGCGCGCAAGGGCCGCCGCATGCCCGTCGAGATAGGCCGCCGCCGGATCGCCCGCCGCGCCGTGTGCGGCGAGCGCGCGTCCGACGAGTTCGGCCTGCTGGGCGTAGAGATCGTCGACCGTGGCCGCGACCGCGCGCGCCTGCCAGGCGTTCTGGGCGGGAATGCGCGCGGCGGTGTCGCGCAGCCAGTCGAAGCCGAGCCGTGCGCCGAAAGCGAAATAACAGCGCGCCACCGCGTCGATCGGCGCCCCGGCGTTCTGCGCGATGCGCACGAGGTCGAGCCCCGCGCGCAGGTCGCCGAGGCCGGCGACGGCGTTCGCGAGATCCTCGGGCACGCCCGCCCCCGTCAGCCGGTCGCGGCGCGCGGCGAAGGCGGCCTTGCGCTCCTCGTCGAGCGTGCCGGCGATGCCGCGTTTCAGCTCGTCGATCCCGCCGCCGAACACGGCGAGAGCCGCCGCCACGTCGAGCCGGCCGGGTAGATGGCGCAGCAGCCACGTCGTCGCATGGTCGAGGATCGACATCGTCTCGCGCAGCATCGCGTACTGGATGTCGGCCGGCACCTTGTTGTCGAGCGTTTCAACCGTGCCCCACATGTCGCGCAGGCCGAAGACCTGGCGCGCCACGATGTAGGCGCGCGCCACGTCCGCCGGACCCGATCCGCAGCGTTCGCCCAGCTCGTGCACGAAGGCGATGCCCGCGCGGTTGACGATGGAGTTCGTCGCCACGGTCGCGATGATCTCGCGCCGCAGCCGGTGGCGCAGGATCGCGTCCTTGTGGTCGCGACGCAGCTCGCGCGGGAAATACTTGACCAGATCGTCGACGAGATAGGCGTCGTCCGGCAGGTCGCCGGCGAGCAGATCGTCGTAGAGCGCCATCTTCGCGTAGGCGAGCATCACGGCAAGCTCGGGCCGCGTCAGGCCCTTGCCGGCCCCCGCGCGCGCGGCAAGCTCGTCGTCGTCGGGCAGGTATTCGATCGCGCGGTTGAGACGGCCGGTCTTCTCCTGCGCGCGCATCAGGCGCGCGATACGGTCCACGCCGGCCGCACCGTCGATCTCCGCGAGGCTCAGCGCCTGGGTCTGCAGGTAGTTGTCGCGCAGAACCTGCAGGCCGAGCTCGTCGGTCATGCGCGCCAGCAGTGCGTCGCGCTGCTTGAGCGTCATGTCCCCGCGCTGGATCACGTCGCCGAGCAGGATCTTGATGTTGACCTCGTGGTCCGACGTGTCGACGCCGGCCGAGTTGTCGATGGCGTCGGTGTTGATGCGCCCGCCCTTGCCGCCCGCCCCCGACAGCGCGTATTCGACGCGCCCGCGCTGCGTGCAGCCCAGATTGGCGCCTTCGCCGATCACGCGCGCGCGGATTTCCGAACCGTTGACGCGGATCGCGTCGTTGGCGCGGTCGCCGGCGTCGGCGTTCGTCTCCGACGCGGCCTTGACGTAGTTGCCGATGCCGCCGAACCACAGAAGGTCGACCTCGGCCTTCAGCATCGCCTTCATCAGCTCGAACGGCGTCAGGCTGTCGGCCGAGATACCCAGCAGCGTCTTGATCTGCGGCGAAACCTTGATCGACTTGGCCTTGCGGTCGAACACGCCGCCGCCCTCGGAGATGAGCTTGGCGTCGTAATCCGCCCAGGACGAGCGCGGCAGCTTGAACATGCGTTCGCGCTCGGCGAAGGCCTTCGCAGCGTCGGGATTCGGGTCGAGGAAGATGTGGCGGTGGTCGAACGCGCCGACCAGCCGCGTGTGCGGCGAGCGCAGCAGGCCGTTGCCGAACACGTCGCCCGACATGTCGCCCACGCCCATGCAGGTGTGCGGCTGGGTCTGGGTATCGAGCCCCAGCTCGCGGAAATGGCGCTTGACCGCTTCCCACGCCCCTCGCGCCGTGATGCCCATGCCCTTGTGGTCGTAGCCGGCCGACCCGCCCGAGGCGAACGCGTCGCCCAGCCAGTGGCCGTACTCGACCGAGATCGCGTTGGCGATGTCGGAGAAGGTCGCCGTCCCCTTGTCGGCCGCGACGACGAGATAGGGGTCGTCGGCGTCGCGCCGATGCACGTTCTTCGGCGGCACGATGCCGGACGGCGCGATGTTGTCGGTGATGTCGAGCAGCCCGCGCATCATGATCTGGTAGCAGGCGATCCCTTCGGCCTGGAACGCTTCGCGGCCCGCCTCCGGTGCCGGCGGCTTCTTCACGAAGAAGCCGCCCTTCGAGCCGACCGGCACGATGACCGCGTTCTTGACCATCTGCGCCTTGATGAGGCCGAGGATCTCGGTGCGGAAATCCTCGCGCCGGTCCGACCAGCGGATCCCGCCGCGCGCCACCTTGCCGCCGCGCAGATGCACGGCTTCCACGCGCGTCGAATAGACCCAGATCTCGACGAGCGGGCGCGGCAGCGGCAGTTCGTCGATCTTCTGGCTGTCGAACTTGATCGAGAGATAGCTCTTCGGCCGGCCGTCGGCACCCGTCTGGAAATAGTTGGTGCGGAGCGCGCATTGCAGCAGGTTCAGGAACCGGCGCAGGATGCGGTCCTCGTCGAGATTGGCGACGTCGTCGAGCATGTGCGCGATCTCGACGGCGAGCCCGCGCTCCTTCACCTCGCGGTCCTTGTCCGCAGCCGGATCGTGGCAGGCGATGAAATAGTCGACGAGCCTTCGCGCGATCTTCGGATGGTGCGCGAGCGTGTCTTCCATGTAGCTCTGGCTGAACGTGATGCCGGCCTGGCGCAGATAGGCGGCGAGTGCGCGCAGCACCGTCACCTCGCGCACCGACATGGCGGCGGCCAGCACCAGCCGGTTGAACCCGTCGGATGCCGACTCGCCCGACCACACGGCGGCGAACGCCGCCTCGAACAGCGGCTTGACGCGCGCGAGGTCGGGTTCGCGCACCTCGCGCGCGACGAGCGCCAGGTCGTGCATGTAGACGTCGCCCGCCGGGCCGGCCGCCGCGGCGTCGAGCGGCTGGATGCGGAACGGATCCTCGGTCATCACCTTGAGTCCCATGCTTTCCAGCATCGGCAGCACGTCCGACAGCGGAACCGGCGCGTTGCGGTGGAAGATGCGCAGGCGCAGTTCGCTCTCCGCCGCCTCGACCGGGCGGTAGAGGTTGAGCGCGAGCGTCGTCTCGCCGGCGAGCGTGGATTCCACGAGGGCGATGTCCGCCACCGCCTGCTCGGGCGTGAAATGCTCGCGATAGGCGGCCGGGAACGCGGACTGATAGCGGCGCAGGCGCGCCAGGCCCTTCTCCTCGCCCTCCGCCGCGACGAGCGCGTCCTTGAGCCGGTCGGCGAAGCCGCGGCCGGCTTCGACCAGTTCGTTCTCGACGTCCTCCACGCGCACGTCGGGGACGGCACCGGGCGTCAGCCCGACGATGAAGTGGCACCGCACCAGCGCGCTGTCGTCGGCGAGCAGCACGTAGAAGGCGGATTTGCGTCCCGCATAGGCGCGCGCGAGGATCGAATGGAATCGGTCGCGCAGCTCGGTGTTGAACCGGTCGCGCGGCACGTAGACGAGGGCCGAGATGAACCGGTCGAACGCGTCGCGGCGCAGGAACAGCGCGATGCGCTGGCGCTCCTGCAGGCGCAGGATGCCGAGTGCTATGTCGTAGAGCTCGTCGATCGTGCTCTGGAACAGCTCCTCGCGCGGGTGCGTTTCGAGGATGTGCTGCAGCGCCTTGGCGTTGTGCCCGTCGGCCGAGAAATTCGCCTTCTTGACGACGGCCGTGACCTTGTCGCGCAGCAGCGGGATTTCGCGCGGGCGCTGCATGTACGCGGCCGACGTGAACAGGCCGAGGAACACCTTTTCGCCGACCACGATGCCGTCGGGCCCGTAGACCTTGACGCCGATCGCGTCGAGATAGGCCGAGCGGTGCACCGTCGAACGCCGGTTGGCCTTGGCAACGCGCAGCAGGTCGGGGGCGCGCACGAAATGCTGGAGGGCGGGAAGTTCGGCGATGCGGCGCAGCACGTCGAACACGACGAACTCGGCATTGCGCGCAAGGCCGAGGCCGCGCTCGGCATTGACCACGCTGCGGAACGTCGTGCCTTCGCCGTTGTAGACGTACTCGCGATAGCCGAGGAACGTGAAATTGTCGGCCGCAAGCCACGACAGGAAGTCGCGCGTGGACGCGATCTCGGCGGCCGGGCGCGGCGGCGGATTGGCGTCGAGCCCGTCGAGCACCTCGCGCACGCGCGCCAGCATCTGGCGCCAGTCGGCCACGCACGCGCGCACGTCGGCAAGCACGCCTTCCACGCCCGTCCGGATCGAATCGAGCTGGGCCTGGTCGCCCTGCGCGTCGATCTCGATATGCATGAAGCTTTCGCGGCCGGCACCGTCGGCAAGGGCGGTGGCCGTGCCGCCCGCGTCGCGCGCGACCGGCACGACCGGATGGATCACGAGATGAACCGACAGGTCGCGCCGGTTGATCTCGGCGGTGATCGAGTCGACGAGGAACGGCATGTCGTCGTTGACGACCTCGACCACCGTATGGGTCGACGCCCAGCCATGTTCGGAAAGGCGCGGGTTGTAGACGCGCACCTTGGCCGTGCCGGCGGCGCGCGCCCGCCCGTAGGCCCACAGCGAGATTGCCGCCCCGTAGAGGTCGTCGGCCGCCCGCTCGGCCAGATCGTCGACCGCGACGTTGGCGTAGAACCGGCGGATGAAGGCTTCGGCGGTTTCGGCGTTGGCGACCGACCCGCCGGCCGGCAGGCGCTGGCGGGCCATGCCGGCCAGCCTGTCGAGAATTTCGGTCTTTCGGGCTTCGTCGCGCTTCGACATGGCGGCCTTCCCCTGCCCGGCGGACGCCGGAAAAGCCAGCATAGCGCCCGTCTTCGGGCTGCCAACAGCCCTATTTTACAGCAGTTTAGTGAAGAATGGTTGCGCGGCGCTGGCACCTCCGGCATTTTCCGGTAACATACGGTAACAATCCGGGCCAACCCCGGGGAATAGCGCCGGGATCGCCGCCGTTGGACCACAGGATCCGGCGGAGGAATCCAAGGAAATGGCCCACGCGACGATGACCACCCCAGCGAACGAGACAAGTCTCTTGCCCGATTCCGCACCCCTTCGCTTCGAGCCGCCGCCGACCGCCGCAACCTGGGTTCCGGCCCTTGCCTGGCTGACCCGGCGCTTCCACCCGAAGGGTACGGACCGCGTCGTGCGAATGCTCCACCCGCCGGGCAACGACCGGCCGATGCGCACCGTGCTCGACTACGACCAGGGCATGGTCATCAACATCGACACCCACTCGTTCCTCGAGTGGTACATCTATTTCTACGGCGCGTTTCGCCCGCAGGTGTCGAAGCTGCTGAACCGCATGCTGCGCCCGGGCCAGGTCGCGTTCGACATCGGCTCGAACATCGGCATGCACGCCATGATCATGGCCAACCGCGTGGGCCCGGCGGGCCGCGTGCACGTGTTCGAGCCCGACCCGCATCCGCTGGGCCGGCTCAAGGCGAACCTGGCGCTCAACGGCCTCGCCAACGTGACGCTGAACCAGGCGGCCGTCGCCGGCCGCACCGAGACGCGCCAGCTCTTCCTGCACGACGACACGATCGGCAACTTCGCCAACGCGTCGCTGCAGCAGTCGAACGTGGGCCGCTCGACCCGCTCGATCGACATGAAGGTGTGGAGCCTCGACGACTACGTCGCCGCCAACCCGATCGAGCGCCTCGACGTGATCAAGCTGCTGGCGCAGGGCGAGGAATGGAACGCGCTGCAGGGCGCCATGGCGACCATCAAGCGCTTCCGCCCGAAGATCTTCTTCCTCTGGGAGCCGTCCTATTGGGCGCGCCAGTCGCTGTGCCTGATGGACGCGGTGCGCCTGTTCCGCGAGCTCGGCTACTCGACCTACCAAGTCGAGTTCGGCGCGCGCCGGCCCGTGACCGAAGAGATCGCGATGGGCCAGGTGCTGCTGGCCGTTCCCGACAGGCTCTGATTTTCAGGGGGCGTTCCGCGGCGACTGGAGCGGGAAAAGGGATTCGAACCCTCGACCCTCACGTTGGCAACGTGATGCTCTACCACTGAGCTATTCCCGCACCGGTCGCCGTGGCGAAACGCGCCGGGATAATAGGGCGAGCCGCCCCGATTGCAAGACCTAAAACGGGGGGCCTGGGGGGTTGTCATGCCCCCGGAAAAACGCCATTTTCCCCGCGGGTTTCACCGCGACAGCCAATTCGGATACGGGACGGATCATGGACCAGCTCATCGGGGCCGCCAAGGCGGGTGCCGCACCGGCCGACCTCATCAAGGATTCGACCGACGACGCGTTCGAACAGGACGTGATCGCGGCGTCGGCCAAGGTGCCGGTCATCGTCGATTTCTGGGCGCCGTGGTGCGGGCCGTGCAAGCAGCTGGGCCCGATGATCGAGAAGGTCGTCAAGGAGGCCGGCGGCGCGGTCCGGCTCGTCAAGATCAACATCGACGAGCATCCCTATTTCGCCCAGCAGCTGCGCGTGCAGTCGATCCCCGCCGTGTTCGCCTTCAAGGGCGGCCGCCCGGTCGACGCGTTCCTCGGCGCGCTGCCCGAGAGCGACATCCGCAAGTTCGTCAAGAAGCTGGGCGGGGCCGCGGGCCCCTCGCCGATCGAGCAGGCGCTCGAGCAGGCCGCGGCCGCGCTGGCGGCCGAGGATTTCGCGACCGCCGCAGCGCTCTACGGCCAGATCCTCAAGCACGAGCCGGCCAACGCCAAGGCGGTCGCCGGGCTCGCCAAGTGCCTGATCGCGTCGGGCGACCTCGACGGCGCGCAGAAGGCGCTCGACGCCGCGCCGCCGGAAGCCGCCAAGGATGCCGACCTGGTCGCCGCGCGCACGGCGCTCGACGTCGCGCGCCAGGGCGAGAAGGCCGGCGACGTGGGCCCGCTGCTCGAGAAGGTCACGCACGATCCGGCCAATCACCAGGCGCGGATGGATCTCGCACTCGCCCTGTTCGCCGGCGGCCAGGCCGAGGCGGCGATCGACCAGTTGCTCGAGCTGTTCAAGCGCGACCGCAACTGGAACGACGGTGCGGCGCGCGCCCAGCTCGTGAAGTTCTTCGAGGCGCTCGGCAACGCGCATGCGGCGACCGTGCAGGGCCGCAAGCGCCTTTCCTCGCTGATGTTCGCCTGAGCGGCCGGGCGCGTCGGCCATGCCCACCACCGCCGGACGCCTGACCCTCGCCGACATGCCGGCCACGCTGCCGGTCTTCCCGCTGACCGGCGTGCTGCTGCTGCCGCGCGGCAAGCTGCCGCTCAACATCTTCGAGCCGCGCTACCTCGCGATGGTCGAGGACGTCCTCGCCTCGCCCGACAAGCTGATCGGCATGATCCAGCCGACCGAGAAGGAGCGGAAGGGCGTGCCCCAGCCGCTCTATCCGGTCGGCTGTGCCGGCCGCATCACGAGCTGGTCGGAGACCGACGACGGCCGCTTCCTGATCCAGCTTTCGGGCGTCGCACGCTTCGCGATCGGCGAGGAGATCGC
>JAEUKY010000003.1 GCA_016794005.1 Rhodospirillales bacterium | reverse complement strand
TGACGCCGACCTATACCGGCTGCCCCGCCACCGCCGCGATCCGCCTCGACGTGGAGAACGCCATCGAGGCCGCCGGCCTCGGCCGGCCGCGCATCGCCCTCGTCAACGCGCCCGCCTGGACGACCGACTGGATCGGGCCCGGCGCGCGCGAGAAGCTGCGCGCCTACGGGATCGCCCCGCCGGCAGGCAAGGCATCGGAACTCAAGGCGGCACTCTTCGCCGAAGACCCCGTCCTCGCCTGCCCGCGCTGCGGTTCGTCCGACACGCGCCTGACCGGCCGGTTCGGCTCGACCGCGTGCAAGTCGCTCCACGCCTGCAACGCGTGCGCCGAGCCCTTCGAACATTTCAAGTGCATCTGATGGCCTTCCACACGCTCGAGATCGCCGACGTCCGCCGCGAGACCGCCGACTGCGTGTCGATCGCCTTCCGCGTCCCGCCGGAACTCGCCGCCGCCTACCGCTTCGCGGCCGGCCAGTACGTGACGCTGAAAGCCGACATCGACGGCAAGGAAGCGCGCCGCTCCTATTCGATCTGCGCCGCCCCGCACGAGGGCGAGCTTCGCGTCGCGGTCAAGCGCGTGGAAGACGGCGTCTTCTCGACCTTCGCCAATACGAAGCTGAAGCCGGGCGACCGCATCGCCGTCGGCACGCCCGAGGGCCGCTTCGGCCCCGTGATCGACGCGAAGGCAACACGCACGCACGTGCTGGTCGCCGCCGGCAGCGGCATCACGCCGGTCGTCTCGATCGCCAAGGCGGTGCTGGCGGAAGAACCCGCCTCGCGAATCGTGCTCGTCTACGCGAACCGCACGATCGATTCGATCGTCTTCCGCGAAGAAATCGAAGACCTCAAGAACCGCCACATGACGCGCCTGTCGCTGGTGCATGTGCTGAGCCGCGAGCGCCAAGACACGCCGCTGCTCGACGGCCGCATCGACGCCGCGAAGATCGAGGCGCTGGCCAAGGCCCTGTTCGATCCGGCCACCGCCGACGGCTTCCATCTGTGCGGGCCCTTCGCGATGGTCGAGACGGTGAAGGCGGCACTCGCCGGGCTTGGCGTGCCGCAATCGCGCATCCACGCCGAGCTTTTCCTCGCCCCCGACGCGCCGTCGCGTCCCGCAGCGAAGCCCGCTTCCGCGCGGCGCGAGGGGGCCGCGCGCGTGACGGTCGTGCGCGACGGTATTCGCCAGATCTTCGAAGTACCGTTCGACGGGCCCAGCATCCTCGACGCGGGCACGGCCGCCGGCCTCGACCTGCCCTTCAGCTGCAAGGGCGGGGTCTGCTCGACCTGCCGGTGCCTGAAGCGCGCGGGCGACGTCGAGATGGCGGCGAACTATTCGCTGGAGCCGTGGGAACTGGAGAAGGGCTTCGTGCTGGCCTGCCAGTCGCGCCCGACGAGTGCTGAAGTCGTGCTCGATTTCGACGAGGCCTAGCGGGCCGGCGCGGCCGAGGCGATCGTGCGCGCGATCAGCTGCGCGATGCAGTAATAGCTGGCGTCCGTCATGTGCAGCCGGTCGGCCGCGATGGCGTCCTTCGCGACGATCTGGCCCGTCGCCTGCCAGTGGTTCATCACGCGGAAGCGCGGGAAGATCGGCACTTCCTTCGTGCGGCTGATCAGCATCAGGTGGTCGGAATACTCGCGCCGGTGCGGCGCGTTGACGTAGCGCGGCGCGTTCTGCGGGCCCAGCAGCATCACGTCGACGCCCTTTTCGCGCACCTTGTCGATGCCGGCGGCCAGCGTCTCGGCGAAACCGTCGAGCGGCGCGTCCTTGATCGCGGAATTGACGCCGGCCTGCCAGATCACCAGATCGGGCTCGGCCGCCAGCACGTCGCGGTCGAGGCGCATGTACATCTGCAGCACCTCCTCGCCGCCGACGCCGCGGTTGATGACGGTGACCGCCATGTGCGGAAAGCGCGCGTGCAGTTCGGCTTCGAGGCGCGCGGGATAGCTGAGTGCCGGCGACGAAGCGCCCACGCCTTCGGTCGAGGACGAGCCGAGTGCCACGACCGTCAGCGTCTTGCCCTCGGCCAGACGGCGCGCGACGCGCGGCAGCGGGTATCTGAGTTCGAGCATCTCGGCGGGGACCGCGCAGCGTGCCGCGAAATTCTCGACCGTCGAGCCCATCGCGGGCACGGGATGGACGGGCCCGCCTTGCGCGAACGCCCCCGGAACGCCGAGGACCAGCCAGACCGCGATCAGAAGACGCAAACGCAATGTCGGTTCCAAGCCTGTTGAACTCCATCAACTTAGCGGGCGAGAATGTCGCTTTCCAGTCGGTGCGCCAAGGGGCGGAAAAATCATGGGAATCTATCTCTGGATCGCGGCCGGAAGCGCCATCGGCGGCATGGGCCGCCACGCGGTTTCCGAGGCGATCCTCGCCCAGGTCGGCGCGCAGGGG
>JAEUKY010000381.1 GCA_016794005.1 Rhodospirillales bacterium | reverse complement strand
GGACCCGGGCCTCGACATCGTGCGCGGTCGCGCGTTCGACGTGGCCACGCTGGTTGCGTTCGGCGCGGCGCATCTGGGCGTGGTCGGCAACGACGTGATCGTCGAGTTCGACTACCCCGAAATCTACGCGCCGCTCGATCTCGGCATCGGGAAGTGCCGCCTTTCGGTCGCCGAGCCGGCCGAACTTGCGGGCAAGGACGATCCGCGCAAGTGGAGCCACGTGCGCGTCGCGACCAAGTATCCGAACGTGACGCGCAAGCACTTCGCGCAGCGCGGCGTGCAGGCCGAATGCATCAAGATGAACGGCGCCATCGAACTGGCCCCGTCGTTGGGGCTGGCGCGGCGTATCGTCGACCTCGTGTCGAGCGGTGCGACGCTCAAGGCCAACGGCCTGGTCGAGGTCGAGCACATCGCCGACGTCACGTCGAAGCTGATCGTCAACCGCGCGGCGCTGAAGACGCGCCATCGCGAAGTGCAGGGCGTCGTCGACCGGATTTCGGAGGTCGCCCGTGCCGCTTGATCTCGACGCGCGCGCATCCGGCTTCGCCGCGAAGTTCGCCCGGCTGACGAAGGCCCGCGCGGCAGAGGCAACGTCGGTCGATGCGGCGGTCGCGCGCATCGTCGCCGACGTGCGCAAGCGTGGAGACGTGGCCCTCGTCGCATATACGAACCGGTTCGATCGCGTGCGCCTGACGGCCCGCGAGCTGCGCGTCACGCCGCGCGAGGTCGCCGCCGCGCTGAAGACGTGCGACCGCGAGACGGTGCGCGCGCTCGAGCTTGCCGCTTCGCGGATCGCCGCGTTCCACGCCCGCCAGTGGCCGAAGGACGAGATCTGGAAGGACGCGGCCGGGCTGCTGCTCGGCTGGCGCTGGACGCCGCTCGACTCGGTCGGCCTCTACGTGCCGGGCGGGAAGGCGGCCTATCCCTCGTCGGTGCTGATGAACGCCGTGCCGGCGAAGGTCGCCGGCGTCGGGCGGCTCGTCGTGGTCGTGCCCGCACCTGACGGCAAACTCGATCCGCTGGTGCTCGCGGCCTGCAAGATCGCGGGCGTGGACGAGATCTACCGCGTGGGCGGGGCGCAGGCGGTCGCGGCACTCGCCTACGGTACCAAGACCATCGCACCCGTCGACAAGGTCACGGGGCCGGGCAATGCCTATGTCGCCGCCGCCAAGCGCATGGTGTTCGGCACGGTCGGCATCGACCTGATCGCCGGCCCGTCCGAAGTGGTCGTCGTGGCCGATGCGGCCAACGATCCGCGCTGGATCGCGGTCGATCTGCTTGCCCAGGCGGAACATGATGCCGACGCGCAGTCCATCCTGATCACCGACGATGCGGCGTTCGCGAAGGCCGTCCGCAGGGCCGTCGCGGACGAACTCAGGCACCATCCGCGCCGCGCCATCGCCGGCGCTTCGTGGCGCGATCACGGTGCGACGATCGTGGTGCGCCGGCTCGACGATGCGGTCGCGTTGATCGACATGCTCGCACCCGAACATCTCCAGCTTGCCGTCGCGCGGCCGGAACGGCTGGCCGCGCGCGTGCGGCATGCCGGTGCCGTGTTCCTCGGCCGCTACACGCCCGAAGCGCTGGGCGACTATCTCGCCGGACCGAACCATGTCCTGCCGACGTCGCGTGCAGCGCGTTTCTCGTCCGGCCTCGGCCTCGACGCGTTCCTCAAGCGCACGACGCTGATCGGCGCCGACGCGGCCGGCCTTGCCAGGCTGGCGCCCGCAGGTACGGCGCTTGCGCGCGCGGAAGGGCTCGTCAGCCACGCGCAGTCGATGGCGCTTCGCACGGCACGCCGGAAAGGATAGCGCATGGACGGCTCGTCGGAGCGGCGCAACCGGATCTGCAAGATCGATCTCGACGAGCAGCTGCGCATCCGCCGGAACGCGGACATCGAGCACGAGCGGACCGTCGCGATCTTCGACCTGCTCGAGGAGAACACGTTCGAGCTTTCGGGCGACGCCCGGGGCCCGTACCACCTGACGCTTTCCATCGAAGACAGCCGCCTTGCCTTCGACGTGCGCTCGGAGGTCGGCCAGCCGCTCGACCGCACCGTGCTGCCGCTGTCGCCGTTCCGCGGCGTCATCAAGGATTACTTCACTGTCTGCGAGAGCTATTACGACGCGATCAAGCGGCTTTCGCCTTCGCAGATCGAAGCGCTGGATATGGGCAGGCGTGCCGTCCACAACGAGGGTTCTGAACTGCTGCGCGAGCGGCTCGACGGCAAGATCGCGATGGATCTCAACACGGCGCGTCGGCTGTTCACGCTGATCTGCGTCCTCCATATCCGGGCCTAGCCCTCGCGGGATGACCGGCAAGGTCGGCAGCATCCTGTTCTGTTGCACGCTGAACGCGGTCCGCTCGCCGATGGCCGAGGGGATCGCCAAGCGGCTGATGGGGACCCGCGTCTATGTCGACTCCGCTGGCGTGAAGCGCGACAGCGTCGATCCGTTCGTGATCGCGGTCCTCGACGAGATCGGTGTCGACATCCATCGGCACAAGGCCAAGACCATCGACGAGCTGCACGACAGCTCGTTCGACGTGATCGTGTCGCTCAGCCCGGAAGCGCACCACAAGGCGCTGGAACTGACCCGGATCATGGCGTGCGAGGTCGAATATTGGCCGACCTTCGACCCCGCGCTGATCCAGGAAGGCAGCCGCGAGGCGCGGCTGGAGGGCTATCGCCAGCTTCGCGACCAGCTCAAGGCCCGCATCCTGAAGCGGTTCCCGGACGTCGCCGAGGACTTCTCCGGCGACGGAAACGCTTAAGTGCTTGACCCGGAGGCCGTTCGGGGCCAATTTCCCGCGACTTTTCCCGCTTTCCGGGCCGCTTCGCGCGTCCGTGGGGCGGCGACCCCCAACGGAGGCCCATGGCGAAAGAAGGTCTTATCGAGTTCTCGGGCGTGGTGCAGGAACTGCTGCCCAACGCGATGTTCCGCGTGAAGCTCGACAACAATCACGAAGTGCTCGCGCACACGTCCGGCAAGATGCGCAAGAACCGCATCCGCGTTCTGGCCGGCGACCGCGTCAATGTCGAGATGACGCCGTACGATCTGACCAAGGGTCGGATCACCTTCCGCTTCAAATAGGCCCGGCGTGGCGCCGCCGCTCGTTCTGGCTTCGGCGAGCCCGCGTCGGCGCGAACTGCTGGCCCAGATCGGCGTCGTCCCGTCGGCGATCGCGCCGGCGGAACTCGACGAAACGCCCGAGCGCGGCGAGACCGGCCCCGAGCTTGCCCGACGGCTGGCGCTGGCCAAGGCGCTCGCCGTCGCGGCTGCGCATCCAGATGCGCGCATTCTCGCCGCCGACACGGTCGTCGCGTGCGGCCGGCGCATCCTGCCCAAGGCCGAGACGGGCGAGGAAGCCGCCGCCTGCCTCGACCTGCTCGGCGGCCGGCGCCATCGCGTGCATGGCGGCATCTGCCTGATCGTCCCCGGCCGGCGGCCGGTCGTGCGGCTGTCGACGTCCGTCGTCGCCTTCAAGCGCCTGACCGCATCGGAGAAGGACGGGTATCTCGCGAGCGGCGAATGGAAGGGCAAGGCCGGCGGCTACGCGATCCAGGGCCGGGCGGCCGCGTTCGTGCGGTTCGTGTCGGGCAGCTATTCGAACATCGTCGGCCTCGATCTCTTCGCCGTCGCGCAGATGCTTTCGGGAACCGAACGCGCATGAAGGCGCCCGTCGACGAGATCCTGATCGAGAGCGACGCGACCGAGTACCGGGCCGTCGCCGTCGCCGACGGCCAGCCCGTCGACATGACGCGCGAGCCGGTCGACCGGCGTCTCGTGCCCGGAAGCGTCCATCTCGCGCGCGTGGCGCGGATCGCGCCGCAGGTCGGCGCGTTCCTCGATCTTGCAGACGGGCTGAAGGCGCTGCTCGACGTCGCCGGCGCACGCGTTCCAGCGCAGGGCGACATGATGCGCGTCCAGGTCGTCGAGGCCCCGTCCGGCGACAAGCTGGCGCGTGCGGCCACGCGCGTCACGCTGGCGGGACGCCACGTCACGCTCGCCCCGGGCGGGAAGGGGGCCAGCATCTCCAAGCGGACGGCCGCACCGAAGCGCGAGGCGCTGCAGGCACTGGCCGGCCGGCTCCATCGCGAAAACGAAGGGCTGACCCTGCGCGCCGGTGCCGCCTATGCCGAGCCTGCCGCGGTCGAAAGCGAGCTCGAACGGCTGCGCGTGCAGGCGGCCGATCTCGCCGCCGGCGGCGATGCGCCGCGCCTGCTGCTGGCCGACGATCCGTTCGCCACGATCGTCCGCACGCTCGCCCCGCAGGACGCGCCGGACATCTACTGCGATCGTGCCGAAACGGCGCTGGCGGCGCGCCTCGGGCTCAAGACGCTTTTCCCCGACCTGTCGGCGCGCGTGGCGCATCTGCGCGACGGCGGCGCCATCTTCGAACGGCACGGCGTTGCCGACATCCTCGTCACGCTCGGCTCGGCCCGCGTCAATCTCGACAGCGGGGCGTGGCTGTCGATCGAACCGACGGCCGCACTCGTCGCGATCGACGTCAATCTCGGGCGCGCCACGGCCGAACCCGTCACGGTCGACATCGCGGCGGCGCGCGAGATCGCGCGCCAGGTGCGTCTGCGCGATCTCGGCGGGCTGGTCGTCGTCGATTTCCTGCGCCTGTCGAAGCCCGGCGAGCGCGCGCGCCTGGTCGAGGCGCTGAAGCGCGCGACGGTTTCCGACCGCAAGCGGGTCGACGTGCTCGGCTACACCGCGGGCGGCACGATCGAGTTCACGCGCGCACGTTCGCGCGGCGGTTCGCTGGACTGAGCGGGGCGCGGGATGTCGCAGGTCGTCGCACTCAAGCGCAAGGCGCCCAAGCCGCAATGCCCGGTCTGCCGGCAGGCCACGCTGGCCGAGTTCCGCCCGTTCTGCTCGAAGCGCTGCAAGGACGAGGACATGCGGCGCTGGATCGAGGGGA
>JAEUKY010000379.1 GCA_016794005.1 Rhodospirillales bacterium | reverse complement strand
TCAATAAATCCCGTCGCTCGTCTCGCCGCTCGGGATCGCGATCCCCTGCAGCGGCGACGTGAACTGGCCGGCCCCGTCGAGCACCTGCTGGTCGGCGCGCACTTCCGTACCGGGCTTGAACGCTTCCCAGATCGCGTCGCGCTCGCCGGGGCGCGCGGGCGCGCCGCTCTGCGGATTGATGCGCACGAGCCGGATGCCCGGCGGCGTGCGGAACGGGACGACCGGCGTGCCCTGCAGCACTTCGGCCATCACCTCGCGGAAGATGGGAACGGCGACCGAAGAGCCCGTCTCGTTCGGCCCGAGCGTGCGGGGCGCGTCGAACCCGACCCACACGCCGACCGCAAGGTCGGGCGAGAAGCCGAGGAACCACGCGTCGAACGAATCGTTCGTGGTACCCGTCTTGCCGCCGAGCGGGCGGTTGAGATCGCGCAGCCGGCGTGCCGTACCCCGCTCGACCACGCCCTGCAGCATCGAGACCATCTGGTAGGCGCTGAGCGGATCGATCGCCTGCGCGCGCGCGTCGGGCAGTTCGGGCGGCGCCATGTCGGGCAGCCACACGTCGCTCCGGCAGGTCTCGCACACGCGCGTGTCGTGGCGGAACACGGTGCGTCCCTCGCGGTCCTGCACGCGGTCGATCAGCGTGGGCTCGATGCGCTTGCCGCCGTTGACGAACATCGCGTAGGCCGTGGTCTGGCGCATCAGCGTCGTCTCGCCCGCCCCCAGCGCCATCGCGAGGCTGGGCGGCAGCCTGTCGACCACGCCGAGCTTCTCGGCCGTCTCGGCGACCTTGTCCATGCCGACGGCCTGCGCCAGCCGGATCGTCATCAGGTTGCGCGACTGTTCGATGCCCACGCGCATCGGCGACGGCCCGTAGAAGTTCCGCGAGTAGTTGGCCGGGCGCCACGGCGGCAGGCCCGGTCCCTGGTCGACGACGATGGGCGCGTCGAGGATCAGGCTCGCGGGCGAGAAGTTGCTGTCGAGGGCCGGCAGGTAGACGAACGGCTTGAACGACGAGCCGGGCTGGCGCTGGGCCTGCGTGGCGCGGTTGAACTGCGAAAGCTCGTAGCTCCACCCGCCCACCAGTGCCCGCACGCGGCCGGTGTGCGGGTCCATCGCGACCACACCGCCGCCCACGTTGGGGATCTGGCGCAGCGTGAAGCGCTTCGCCGCGGCGAGCGGTTCGACGAGGATCACGTCGCCCACCGCCACGACGTCGGCGGGTACCCGCACCGCCGCCCCGACGCGCTGCTCCTTCTCGGTGCGGCGCGCCCAGCGCAACTCCTCGACCGGCAGCGTGCCGGTCGATCCGTCGGCGAAGGCGATCTCGGCCGCGTCGCTGGCGAGCGAACGCACGAGGGCGACCTGCCATTCGGGTGCGGCACCGGCCGGGCGCGGATGGCCGACGAGCAGGCGGCGCCAGTCGGGCGAGTTCGCGTCGATGCGCGCGACCGGCCCGCGCCAGCCGTGGCGCCGGTCGTAGGCGAGCAGGCCGCGGCGCAACGCGGCTTCGGCCGCCGCCTGGATCTTCGGGTCCATCGTCGTGCGCACGTTGAGCCCGCCGCGGAACAGGTCGCGTTCGCCGAAGCGCGCCAGCAGTTCGCGGCGCACCTCTTCGGCGAAATAGTCGGCGCGCACGGTGTCTTCCGGTCCGCGCTGGCGCGTGACGATCGGCGTGGCGCGCGCCGCGTCGTACTCGGCGGCGGTGATGTGTCCGTCCTCGAGCATGCGGCCCAGCACCCAGTCGCGCCGCTCGCGCGCGCGTTCCATGTAGCGGCGCGGGTCGTAGTTGTTGGGCGCCTTCGGCAACACGGCGAGGAACGCCGCCTCGGGCAGCGACAGCTCGTCGAGCGAGCGGTCGAAATAGTTCATCGCCGCCGAGGCCACGCCGTAGGCGCCGAAGCCCAGATAGATCTCGTTGAGATAGAGTTCGAGGATGCGCCGCTTGGACAGCGACTCCTCGATGCGGAGTGCCAGGATCGCTTCCTTGGCCTTGCGCTCCAGCGACACCTCGTTGGTCAACAGCATGTTCTTGGCGACCTGCTGCGTGATCGTCGAGGCGCCCACCGGCCGGCGCGCGCCGAGATTGGTGATGTTCTGGATCGCCGCGCGCGCGATGTCGGGCAGGCTCACGCCCGGATGCGAGAAGAACGTCTTGTCCTCCGCCGCGAGGAACGCGTTGACGACGCGCCGGGGGATCGCGTCGTAGGGCACGAAGGTGCGCCGCTCGATCGCGAACTCGGCGAGGATGCGCCCGTCGGCCGCGTGCACGCGCGTCGTGACCGACGTCTGGTATTCGGCAAGCTGCTTGTGGTCCGGCAGGCCGCGCCCGAAATACCAGAGCCCCGCGAACGTCGCCGCGGTCCCGCCGACGAGGGCGAGGAAGATCAGGACGACAAGGGCGATGATCCCACGACGCATAGGGCGGTTCCGTCAGGCTCGGTGCGGGGCGGACTATACGCCAAGCACGGGGGCCTGTCGCGGTCCCGGATCAGGGCCGGCGGACGGGGTTCGCCGCGAAATAGCCGTCGATCGCGCGCACGATGCCGCCGGCCACCTTCGTGCGGTGGACGGGCCGGTTCAGCAGCTGCTCGTCGTCGCGGTTGGACAGGTATCCAAGCTCGATCAGCACCGAGGGCACGTCGGGGGCGCGAAGTACTGCGAAGCCCGCGAAGCGGTGCGGGTTCTGCGGCAGCAGCTGCACCTCGCGGCCCATCTCGGAAACCAGCTGGCGCGCGAAGACGATCGAGTGGTTCATCGTCTCGCGCTGGGCGAGGTCGATCAGGATCGAGGTCACGTCGCGGTTCTCGCGCGTCAGGTCGACGCCCGCGATGATGTCGGCCCGGTTCTCGCGCGCGGCCAGCCCCGCGGCCTCGGCGTCCGACGCGTTCTCCGACAGCGTATAGATCGACGCGCCGCGCGTGGCCGAGTTGCCGTTGCCCATCGAATCCGCGTGGATCGAGATGAACAGGTCGGCGCTGTGCTGGCGCGCGATGGCGATGCGGTCGCGCAGGCGGATGAACACGTCCTCGTCGCGCGTGAGCTGCACGCGGTAGCGGCCGGTCTGTTCCAGCAGCCGGCGCACCTCGCGCGCCATCGCGAGCGTGATGTCCTTCTCGTGCGTGCCGCTCGTTCCGATCGCGCCGGGGTCCACGCCGCCGTGGCCCGGATCGACGACGATCGTCGGGCGGTGCGCCTGCTGGCGCGTGGCGGGCGGCGGGCGCGGGGCCGCGACCGATGGCGGCGGCGCGACCGGCTGCACGCCCGGCGGGACGGGCCGCGGGGCGGCGGCGAAGGCCTGCTGGACGGGCGGCGCGCCGGGCGGTGCGGCGGCGGCCGGCGCGTTCGCCTGCATGGCCTTCAGCACGCCCGACACCGACCAGGGCTGCACGCCCTGCGCGAAGCTCTCGGACGTCGTGCGTTCGAAATCGAGGATCAGGCGCTGGCCGGCCCGCGCCCCGCTCGGCAGGTCGTAGCGCGCCTCGCGCAGCCTTGCCGGCTGGGCGAGGTCGAGCACGAGCCGCCCGGTCTGCGCGTCGAACGCGCCATAGCGCAGCCCTGCGACCAGCCCGCTGGGCGCCACCTCGCCGCCCGCGATCTTCCATTGCACCGCCGGCAGATCGACGACCGCGCGCATCGGCTCGGCAAGGAAGAAGACCTTGTGCTCCAGCCGGCGGGAGATCTGCAGGACCAGCCGGGTCGCCCCGGGTGCTTCGGTCAGCCAGACCCCGGTGACGACCGCCTCGCCCCCGGCGGCCGGCCGCGACGGGGCCTGGGCGGCCGCCAGCGGCCCGAACGCCAGCAGGAAGCTGAAAGACCACAATATATTGCGCAGGAAGGCCGGCATCGACTCGACATATATCCCGCGACACGAATCCCCGGCAAGGCCGTCGCTATTTACCGATTGTGAACCGGGGGGATCGGCCTGTATTCTCCCCCTCGTTCGCTGGATGTCGACGCGCCCCTGACCGGAGCGCCGCGTCCGTGCGGGTCACCCATCGCGTGCCGCAACCGCTCCGGACTTCGGTCCGTGCGGCGGCAAGGCCCGGGGTGAGGCTCGCGGCGAACGCGCCAGGGCGGCCGATCGACGGCGCACGCCCAAGAATATGGACCCCGCGGAAGGGTCCGCTTCCCCGCTCCCCTTTTCCAGGGTCGGAGCGCGTACGGGACGGAAAATTTCGCGACGGTCAAGACCGCGGCGCGGGCCCAAGGAACCCGCGCGCGACCGCGACGCCAGACGGCTCACCCCCGACGGCACCGTGCGCCCAACCGATCCGGTCAAGATTTCAATGGCGCCGCGCCCATGCGCGCGAACGACGCCGGCATTCCGCCGCGTCGCGAAGCGCATCCGGGCCGAGCGGCGCCGCATTCGGAGAAGTGTATCGCGATGGCTAAGCGCATGTTGATCGACTCGACCCACCCGGAAGAAACCCGCGTGGTCGTGCTCGACGGAAACAAGCTGGACGAGTTCGATTTCGAGACGGCCAGCAAGAAGCAGCTGAAGGGCAACATCTATCTGGCGCGCGTCACGCGCGTCGAACCGTCGCTGCAGGCGGCGTTCGTGGAGTTCGGCGGCAACCGCCACGGGTTCCTCGCCTTCAACGAAATCCACCCGGACTATTACCGCATCCCGGTCGCCGACCGGCAGGCGCTGATGGCCGACGAAGAGGACGACACGGTCCGCTTCGAACGTCCGCGCCGCCCGCGCCGCGACGAGCGCGACGCCGAGGCCGCACCCGCCGATCCGCTGCCGACCGTCCCGCTCGAAGGGGCGGCCGAAGCCGGCCCCGTCGGGATCGAGCCGTCAGCACCGGCCCAGCCGGCCGAGCAGCTCGCCTTGCCGGTCGCCGAACCGGCACCGGTCGCCGCGGTCGAACCCGCACCGGCCGAACCGGCCCCCGCCCCCGTCGAAGCCGCACCCGTCGGCTTCGATGCGCCGGCGCCGGCCGAGCCGGTCACCGGCGAGGTGCTGCCGCCCGACGGCCACCCGGCCGAAACACTGCCCGGCGACGAGGCCGCGGAGCCGCGCCAGCACCATGTCGAATCGCTCGGCGGCGACACGGTCGACGACGCGCACGAGACGCGCCGCCGCGCGCGTCCGCAGCGCCACTACAAGATCCAGGAAGTGCTGAAGCGCCGCCAGGTGCTGCTCGTCCAGGTCGTCAAGGAAGAGCGCGGCACGAAGGGCGCCGCACTCACCACGTACCTGTCGCTCGCGGGCCGCTACTGCGTGCTGATGCCCAACACCGACCGGGGCGGCGGCATTTCGCGCCGCATCACCTCGCAGCAGGACCGCAAGCGCCTCAAGAACCTGATCGAGGAGCTCGACCTGCCCGACGGCATGGCCGTGATCCTGCGCACCGCCGGCATGGAGCGCGAGACCGCCGACATCCGGCGCGACTACGAGTACCTGATGCGCCTGTGGGAGGAGATCCGCGACCTGACGCTGCGTTCCTCGGCACCGTCGCTGATCTACGAGGAAGGCAGCCTCATCAAGCGGGCGATCCGCGACATGTACTCGTCCGACATCGACGAGATCCTCGTCGAGGGCGACGGCGGCTTCGAGGCGTCGCGCCACTTCATGGGCATGCTGATGCCCAGCGACATCGGCCGCATCCGCCGCTACGACGACGCCCAGGTTCCGCTGTTCCAGCGCTTCCAGGTGGAGAACGAGCTCGACGAGATG
The DNA here is from genome assembly GCA_016794005.1 of Rhodospirillales bacterium. Taxonomy (GTDB): domain Bacteria; phylum Pseudomonadota; class Alphaproteobacteria; order CACIAM-22H2; family CACIAM-22H2; genus Tagaea. The sequence continues at coordinate 8,183 of JAEUKY010000379.1, read as the reverse complement.
CACCTGCCGACGGTGCGCCTCAAGTCGGGCGGCTACATCGTCATCAACTCGACCGAAGCGCTCGTCGCGATCGACGTGAACTCGGGCCGTTCGACGCGCGAACGCAACATCGACGAGACGGCGTACAAGACGAACCTGGAGGCGGCCGACGAAGTCGCGCGCCAGCTGCGCCTGCGCGACCTCGCGGGCCTGATCGTCATCGACTTCATCGACATGGACGACCATCGCCACCAGACGAACGTCGAGCGTCGCCTCAAGGACGCGATGAAGTCCGACCGCGCGCGCATCCAGATCGGCCGCATTTCGGCCTTCGGCCTGCTGGAGCTTTCGCGCCAGCGCCTGCGCCCGTCGATCTCGGAGATCAGCTTCGAGGTCTGCCCGCACTGCAACGGCACGGGCCGCCTGCGCTCGACCGAGTCCGCCGCGTTGCACGTGCTGCGCGGCATCGAGGAGGAAGCGGGCAAGATGCGCGCGGCCGAGATCTCGGTCCACGTCGCCACGCCGGTCGCCCTCTACCTCTTCAACAACAAGCGCGCCGCACTCGCGGGCATCGAGAGCCGCTTCGGCATGCGCGTGCAGTTCCACTCGGACGACACGCTGATCCCGCCGGCCTTCCGCATCGAACGCGCCAAGACCAAGGCGCCGGACGCGCAGGGTGCCGCACCGATCCGCAGCGTCGAGGACTTCACGCCGTCGGCCGGCGCGTCGATCGATCCGGCCGAGCCGCGCGAGCGCGACGAAGACGGCGACGGCGAAACGCCGGCGCGCGGCGAGGCTTCGCGCCACGGCCGCGACGGCGAACGCGGCGGCGAGGAAGGCAGCGGTCGCCGCCGGCGGCGCCGGCGCGGTCGCGGGGATCGCGGCGAGCGTCCGCAGCAGGGCGGCGAGCATCCGGAAGCGGCTCCCGGCATCGCGGCCGAAAGCCACGAAGGCGCGCCGTCGGAAACAGGCGAAGAAGCCCCGCAGGGCGGCGAAGCCCCGCGCGAAGGTGCGGGCGGCGAACAGGGCGGCGAAGACGGTGCGCGCCGCCGCCGCCGCCGCGGTCGGCGCGGCGGAAGGCGTCGCGGCCGTCGTCCGGAGGACGGCGATATGCCGGCGAACGCGGGCGCGCCGGAAGGCGACGCGAACGGCGCGCCGGCACCGATGGCCACGCCCGCCAATCCCGATCCCGAACCTTCGTACAACCCGCCGTCCTATGGCGCGGAACCGCCGCGCGCCCGCGTGCAGGGTCCCGGCGACGACCGCTTCCCGCCGCCCGAACGCGTGGCCGGCCCCGGTGACGCCCACGACTGGCCATGGAACCGGCAGCAGTCGCCTGCGGCAGTGCCGGCCGAGCCGATCCGCGTCGGCGAACCGGCACCCGCGCCGGTCGAAGCGGCGGTGCCGCCGACCGAGGACGATCCGAACCGGCCGAAGAAGCGCGGCTGGTGGAACCGGCTGACCGGCTAGGTCCGGACGGACGGAAAGAAGAAGCGGCGCGCCTTCCGGGGCGCGCCGTTTTCGTTTCAGGCCTTGCGCCAGGCCTTCAGGCGCTTCGCGGCCTCGACCATGTCGGCCATCGTGCCGGCGAACGAGAAACGCACGAAGCGGTTGCCGCGCTCGGGATCGAAATCCACGCCGGGCGTGGCGGCCACGCCCGCTTCGGCGAGCATGCGGCTGCAGAACTCGGTACTGTCGTTCGTCAGGTGCGCCACGTCGGCGTAGAGATAGAAGGCGCCGTCCGGCGACGCGAACTCGCGGAAGCCCGCCTTGGGAAGTTCGGCGAGCAGATAGTCGCGGTTGGCGCGATAGCTGCGCACGTGCCCGTCCATCTCGTCGCGCGCGTCGAACGCGGCGACGGCCGCGACCTGCGCCAGCGTGGGCGGCGAGATGAACATGTTCTGCGCGAGCCGCTCGACCGCGCGCGTCAGGTCGGGCGGCACGATCAGCCAGCCCAGGCGCCAGCCCGTCATCGAGAAGTATTTCGAGAAGCTGTTCACGACGAACATGTCGTCGCCGAAGGAAAGCGCGGTGCGCGCCGGCTCGCCATAGACGATGCCGTGGTAGATCTCGTCGGAGACGAGCCGCGTGCCGCGCCGGCGGCACCAGCCGACCAGCGCTTCGAGTTCGGCGGGCGAAAGCATCGAGCCCGTGGGGTTCGCCGGGCTCGCGACGATGAGGCCGGCAAGATCCCCGCCCGCCGCGTCGAGAAGTTCCGGCGTCGGCTGGAAGCGGCTTGCGGCCGTCGCGGGCAGGCCGACCGGCACGCAGTCGATCGCCTTCAGGATGTTGCGGTAGGCGGGATAGCCCGGATCGGCGAGTGCGACCCGGTCGCCCGCGTCGAACGCCGAAAGGAACGCGAGCAGGAAACCGCCCGACGAACCCGTCGTCACGCAGACGCGCGCGGGGTCGATCCCGACGCCGTAGGTCTCGCGATAGTGCCGCGCGATGCGCGCGCGCAGCTGCGGCACGCCCATCGCATCGGTGTAGCCGAGCCTGTCGGCGTCGAGCGCCGCCTTCGCCGCGGCGCGCACGGTCGACGGCGCCGGCGTGCCGGGCTGGCCGACTTCCATGTGGACGGTGAGGTCGCCCGGCGATGCGCACGCCTCGTCGCGCACGCGCGCCGCGCGCATGACGTCCATCACGATGAAGGGGGCAATGCCCGCGCGCCGGGCGGTCTTCAGCGACATCTACTGCGAGCCGATGCCGAGACCGGCCCCGCGCGGCTCGGCCTCGATCCGGCAGGACGACGGCGCTTCGAGCAGCCCGTCGAGACATACGATCGCCTGCACGCGCGTCGGCCCGCCGCTCGCGGGCGCCGCCGTACCGGGCGCCACGCGGTCGGCGGCGAGTGCGGCACCGAGTTCCCGCCCGGCGACGAGCGTGTCGAGGGCGACCTGCGAAAGGGCGAGCGGTGCGCCGGCCCCGCCGGACGCAGCACCGGCGAACACGACTTCCTTGCGGTCGCGCATGCCGATCGCGACGGTCAGCCAGCGCGCCGACCGCGCGGCGTTGTCGGGTGCGGGCGCCAGCAGGAAACCCACGCCCGGCGGGATGCGGCCGATCCCGAAGGCGGAATAGCCCGCGAAGCTGCACGCGACCGCCATGCCGTTGCGGTCGACCACGGCAAGCGCGGTACCGCCCGGCGTATCGGCTTCGCCCGCCCATGCGCCGCCGGCACCCGACAGCGCGCGCAGGTTCGCGGACGACATCGCTTCGGCCAGCGGCCGGCTGGGCGCGAGGTCGGCGCCGACGAACGTGGCGCGCGCGCGCGATGCCGACGCTCCGGTCGACGCAAGCAGCGAGGCGCGCTCGGCCGGATTCGTCGCGCGCCAGCGCGCCTCCAGCGCGCCGTAGATCTGCCCGGTGGCGATGCCGCCGATCGCCGGCGTGGCGCCGACGAAGAGATCGAAGCGCTCGCCGACGCGCAGCGACGGACCGAACTGCGGAGCGCCGGCCGCAAGGTCGTCGACACGCAGGTCGATGCCGGCGGCCGATGCGGCCTGGACCACCATCCGGCCGAGCTGGCCGCTGTGCAGGTCGCCCGGGCCGCGCTGGCGGATGGCGCCGAGCACGACGGCAAGGTCGGGATGCACGAGCGGCACGCCCTCGCCCACCGGCTGGCCGCCCCGCGAATAGAGCCTGCGCAGGCTGTCGTCGCCGCGCGCGACGACGTCCCAGTTGGCGACCAGATCGTTGGCGAACGCGCGCGTCGCCTGTCCGCCGTTGCGCGCCAGCGATTCGGCCGGCGACATGACCTGCTCCCAGCGCAGCACGCCGAAGCGCGCGTGGAGCGCGAAAAGCCCACGCGGGATGCCCGGCGTAGCGACGGTCGAATCGGCGCGCGCCGCGACCGCCGGAAACGAGACCATCTCGATCGCGCGGAGCTTGGCGGTACCCGACGTGACGAGGCACGCCCCCCCGCCGCCGAGCGGCATCTGGGTCGGATAGGTGACCGTCAGCGTGAACGCCGCCGCGACCGCGGCATCGACCGCACTGCCGCCGGCCGAAAGGATGTCGCGCGCCACGAGGGCCGCGCGCGGTTCGTCGGCCGTCGCCCCGCCCAGGAAGCCGCGCACCGAGCCGATCACGCCCGGCGTTCCGCCCGACGAGCCGCCGAACCAGCCGCAGCCCGAAAGCGCCGCCGCCGCAAGGATCGCCGACAGCGCCGCCTTAATTGCGCCACGGCCCCGCGATTGATTTCGGGGGTGGGCCGGCTTAGCCTGTCCTTCGGAAAAGGCGGAGAATTTGAAGAGCTTCATCCGCACGGCAATCGTCGCTTCAAGGGTCACTCGCTTGGCGCTCGTCGATCGAGAGAAGGGCCGCGTCCGGCCGGTCGCGGCGTGCCTGGCGGCGGCACTGCTGTTTTTCACCGCCGCCGGGCCGACGCATGCCCAGCAGCGCCTCAGCTTCATCCGCGACGCCGAGACCGAACATATCATCCGCACCTATGCCGCGCCAGTTTTCCGGGCCGCCGGCCTCAATCCCGCCGACATCAACGTCCACCTGATCAACGACCGATCGCTCAATGCGTTCGTCGCGGTCGGGCTCAACATGTTTTTCCATACCGGCCTGCTTCTGCGGACGGACAATCCCGGCCAGATCATCGGCGTGATCGCGCACGAGACCGGCCACATCTCCGGCGGCCATCTCGCACGCCTGCCGGAGGCGATGCAGAACGCGTGGGAGACGATGATCTTCTCGCTGCTCGGCGCCGCGGCGGCGGCGGCGGCGCGCTCGGCCGAAGGCGCCATGGCGTCGGTGATGGCCGGCCAGCAGGTCGCCGAGCGCCAGCTGCTGCGCTACACCCGCACCCTCGAATCCTCGGCCGACCAGGCGGGCGTGGGATTCCTCGACCGCACGCAGCAATCCTCGCGCGGCCTGATGGAGTTCCTGCAGATCCTCGCCGACCAGGAACTGCTGGCGGTCGACCGGCAGGACCCCTATATGCGCACGCATCCGGTGACGACCGAGCGGCTCGCCTTCGTGCGCAACTGGGTCGAGAATTCGCGCTTCTCGAACGTGCCCGTGAAGCCGGAGTTCGTCGAGATGCACAGGCGCATGCGCGCCAAGCTGCTCGGCTTCACCGAACCGGCGCGCGCGCTCCAGCAGTACAGGGAAGGCGACCGCACGCCCGAGGGACGCTACGCGCGGGCCTTCGCCTTCTACCGGCGCGGCGAGATCCCGCGCGCGATCCCGCTGGTCGACTCGCTGCTCGCCGAGAAGCCCGACGACCCGTTCTTCAACGAGACGCGCGCGCAGTTCGCCTACGAGAGCGGCGATCCGCGCGGCGCGATCCCGTACTACGAGAAAGCCGTCGCCGCGATGCCGGACAACGCGCTGCTGCGCCTCGAACTCGCGACCGCGCAGGTGGCGACGGAGGACAAGGCGCTCAACGCCGCCGGCATCAGGAATCTCGAACAGGCGGTCAAGGGCGAGCCGGAGAGCGCGGAAATCTGGCGCCAGCTCGCGGTCGCCTACGGCCGCGACGGCCAGCTCGGCATGTCGTCGCTGGCGCAGGCCGAACAGGCGATGCTGCTGGGACGGCGCGTGGACGCGCGCGCCTTCGCCGAGCGCGCCGAACGTTTGCTGCCGGCGGGCTCCCCGCATATCCTGCGCGCCCAGGACATCAAGTCCGCCGCCGAGCGTCTCCGTCCCCAGGTGAGATAGACATGCACATGCGCCTCCTCGCTTTCGCCGCGTTCCTGCTGCTGGGGGCCTGCGCGGATACGGCACCGCGCGCGGTCGTCGTCGACGGCTCGCTGCGCATCCTCGAGCGCGGCGTGCCGGGCGTGCATCCGGGCGCGAGCGCCCGCGAATGGGTCTTCACCCGCGGCATTTCCGAGGCGCAGATCAACCTGATGGAGCTGCAGGGCTCGGTCGTCGCGCGCGCCAACGCGCCCGGCGGCGCAACGATGGGAAGGCGCGTCGCCACGACGATCGGCGCCACGCCGTATATGCGCTGGAGCTGGTACCTCGAGCCCACGCAGTTCGGCGGCGGGATCGGGGACGGTCTGGAGCGCGGCGTGCGCGTCCTCGTCTTCTTCCGCAGCCCCCAGCGCCCGGGCATGGAGCGCTACACGAGCCTGATCGGAATGCAGCCGCCCGAGTGGGACCGCTATGTCGAGATCGCGTTCGGCGGCTTCGGCGCCGCGCGCGCCGAGGAAGCCCGCCAGGCCAAATGGATCACCGACGACAAGGGCCGCAAGCTCGACCTGCGCGACCCGCGCCCCGGCCAGGCCGGCAACTGGCATGTCGAGGCGATCGACCTGACCGAAGTGCACCGCCATTTCTGGCCGAACGAGAATCCGGCCGGCGTGCAGATCGCGATGATCGCCTTCGGCGGCCTGCGCAGCGAGGCGCCGCCCGACGTACCGGCGGCGATCGGCTACGTCGCCGAAATCTCGCTGTCGCGCTGAGCCCACCCATGCGCCGCATCCTCGCCGCAACGGCGCTCGCCGCCGCCCTTCTCGCCCCCGCCGCCGTGGCGCAGGAGGCCTTCTCGCCCGCCGAGCGCGAGGAGATCCGCCGCGTGCTGATCGAGACGCTCCGCCAGCGGCCCGAGCTCGTCCTCGAAGCGCTGGAAGCGATCGAGGCCAAGCGCGAGGCGCAGGCCCGCGCGCGCTCGGCCGAGTCCGTCCGCGAACGCCGCCGCGATCTCTACGACGACGCCGAAGCGCCTGTCGCAGGCAATCCGCGCGGCAATCTCGCGATCGTCGAGTTCTTCGACTATCGCTGCCCGTACTGCAAGCAGATGCACGCGCCGATGAAGGCGCTGCTGGCGGGCGATCCGGAACTGCGCGTGATCCGCAAGGACCTGCCGATCCTGGGTCCGGCGTCGCTGATCGCTTCGCATGCGGCGCTTGCCGCGCGCGTGCAGGGCAAGTATCCGGCGTTCCACGACGCGCTGATGGAATTCCGCGGCCAGCTCGACGAGGCGGCCGTCTTCCGCATCGCCGGCGACCTGAAACTCGACGTGGCGCGGCTGCGCCGCGACATGGAATCGCCTGCGGTCGTGACACTCCTCCAGCGCAACGTGGCGCTGGCCCAGGCGCTCGCGATCAGCGGCACGCCCGCCTTCGTGATCGGCGACGCGCTCGTCCCCGGCGCCATCGACGCCGAGACGATGAAGCGTCTCGTCGCCGAGGCGCGCGCGAAACGCTAGGGAGCCGGATCGAAATCCGGCTGGTTTTCAGGCAGCGCCTTCGCGAACGCCGGATGCGCCAGGCAGTTGGCGAAAATCGCCATCAGGCGCGGATAGGCGGCAAGCTCGGCATCCGAATAGAAGCGCTTGGCGTTGAACACCTGCGGCACGAGGCAGATGTCGGCCAGCGTCGGCGCGTCGCCGTGGCAGAACTTCCCGGCCTTGCCGTCGGCCAGCATCTTCTCCAGCGCCTCGAAGCCGACCGCGATCCAGTGGCGGTACCACGCGTCGTGCGCCGCCTTCTCGATCTTCAGCACCTTCAGCAGATAGAGCAGGACGCGCAGGTTGTTGATCGGATGGATGTCGCACGCGATCGAATAGGCCAGTGCGCGCACCCGCGCGCGGCCGACCGGATCGGCGGGCAGGAACGGCGCGCCCTTGTGCGTCTCGTCGAGATACTCGCAGATCGCCAACGACTGCGTGATCGTCGCCCCGCCGTCTTCCAGCGTGGGAACGAGGCCGAGCGGGTTCTTCGCCAGATAGTCGGGTGCCCGCTGCTCGCCCTTGCGCAGATGGATGAAGGCCTGCTCGGGCTCGAGCCCCTTGAGGGCGAGCGCGATGCGCACGCGGAACGCGGCGGACGAACGGAAATAGCCCCAGACCTTCACGGCTTCGCTCCCTGGTACTTGACGATCTTCTGGTCGATGGCGCCGAAGATCGAGTTGCCCGCCGCATCCTTCATCTCGATGCGGATGCGGTCGCCGAACTTCATGAACGGCGTCTTCGGCTTGCCGTCGGCGATGGTCTCGATCATGCGCACCTCGGCAAGGCAGCACGAGCCGACCGACGGATCGCGGTTGGATACGGTACCTGAGCCCACGATGCTGCCTGCCGTCAACGGCCGCGTGCGCGCGGCGTGCGCGATCAGCTGGCCGAAATCGAAATTCATGTCCGTCCCGGCGTTCGGGCGGCCGAAGGGCTTTCCGTTCAGCTCGGCGACCAGCGGAAGGTGCAGCTTCGCCCCGTCCCATGCCGCGCCCAGCTCGTCCGGCGTGACGGC
>JAEUKY010000372.1 GCA_016794005.1 Rhodospirillales bacterium | reverse complement strand
CCCGCAGAGCCCGGAAGAGCGCCAGAAGCTCGACGGCATGTGGGAATGCATCCTGTGCTTCTGCTGCTCGACGAGCTGCCCGAGCTACTGGTGGAACGGCGACCGCTATCTCGGGCCCGCAGTACTCCTGCAGGCCTATCGCTGGATCGCCGACAGCCGCGACGAGGCGACGGGCGAACGGCTCGACAATCTCGAGGATCCGTTCCGTCTCTATCGCTGCCACACGATCATGAACTGCACGAAGACGTGCCCGAAGGGCCTGAACCCCGCCAAGGCGATCGCCGAGATCAAGAAGCTGATGGTCGCGCGCAAGTAGCGCGGCGTCCGGGCGACCGGTGCCGTTCATCGGAACGGGGGCGAGATCAGGAGCCCGCCGTCCCGCCAAAGACGGTTGACACCCCGGTCGATGCCGAGGGGTGCAACGTTCCGCTCGAAACTTTCGGCGTAGTTCCCGACCAGACGGACGATGTTCAGCGCCCATTCGTTGCCCAGGTGCAGCGTCTGTCCGAGATTGCCGGTTTTTCCGACGAACCGCTGGACGTTGGGGTCGGTACTTGCAATGGCATCGGCAGCGTTGCGCGATGTGAGGCCCAGCTCCTCGGCCTCCATCATCGAGTACACACTCCACCGGACAACATTCCCCCAGAGTTCGTCCCCGGCCCGAACGGCGACCGAAAGCGGCTCCTTCGAGATTGTATCCGGAAGAATCGTATGATCGGTGGGGGTAGTGGCGCTTGACCGTATCGCCGCAAGCTGGGTCTGGTCGCTGGTGATCGCGTCGCAGCGCCCGCCGAAATAGGCTTGCGAGACCTGCTCGATCCCATCGATGACAACGGGCCGGAAGCCGATCGAAAGTCTGCGGAATTGGTCCGCAAGATTCTGTTCGGTCAGCGTGCCCGGCTGGACGCAGATTGTGGCGCCGGCAAGATCCTTGATCGAGCGTATTCCACTCGACCGCTTGACCATGAAGCCCTGTCCGTCGTGGTAGTTGGTCGCAACGAAACTCAGTTTCAGCTGCGTATTGCGGGTCAGCGACCATGTCGCGTTGCGCGCGAGAACGTCCACTTCGCCCGATTGCAGTGCCACGAACCGCTGGGTCGCGGTCAGCGGCACGAACTGGACGGCGCGCGCGTCGCCGAAGATCGCTGCCGCAACTGCCCGGCAGGCGTCGACGTCGAGGCCGCGCCATTCGCCGCGCGTGTCCGGCGCAGAGAACCCCGCAAAGGACTGGTTGACGCCGCATCGCAGCGCGCCGCGGGCCTTGACCGTATCAAGTGCGCTCGGCGCCTGCGCGATCGCCGCAGACGAGGCAATCGACGCTGAAATTGCGACGGCAGCCGCAAGGATCGTGTTTCTAGCCATGTCGGAAGGTCTCCTCCGGTTTGGGAAAAATTCAGTTCACGCGCTTTGCCTTCAGGACGTCGGCAAAGCTCGTTTCGAGAATTTCCATCGCGTCGTCGATCTGGGCATCAGTCGTGGTCTGCGGCGGGACGAACCGCAGCACGCTGCCGTTGCGCCGGACGCTGAAGATGAGGCCCTTGTCGAAGCAGGCACGCGCGACCCCGTTTCCTGTCGCGCCATCCGGCTTCTTGGATTGGCGATCGGTCACGATCTCGATGCCCACGAGCATCCCGCGGCCGCGTATGTCGCCGATCCCCTCAAATCTCTGCTGGAGGTCTTTGAGGCGCTCGATTACCCGCGCGCCGATGTGCGCGGCGCGGGCCGGCACGTTCTCGTCGACGACGATGCCGATGCTGGCCGTTCCGGCCGCGCAGATCAGCGGATCGTTGCTATGCGAATGCGTCGCGGCATAGCCGGCCTCGACGACCTTTTCCTCGATTTTGGCCGACGTGACGACGGCGCTGACGCCCACTCCGCCGCCAAAATGCTTCGCGATTGTAACGATGTCAGGGACAATCCCGTCGCGCTCGAAGCCGAACATCGCGCCGAGCTTGCCTAGTCCGGTCTGCTCCTCGTCGCAGATCAGCAGCATGCCACGCGCGTGGCACATCTCCTGGAGCCTCTTGAGCCAGCCGATCGGCGGCTCGATCACGCCACCGGCGCTGAACAGCGGCTCGGTGATGACTGCCGCCGGTCGGCCCGTCGATTGAGCGTCGAGCAATTCGAAGCTTGTCTTCAGGCATGCGAACTCGCATGCCGGATAAGTCTGCGCCAGCGGGCATCGGTAGCAATAGGGCGCAACAAGTGCGTAAGTGCCGGTCGGCAAAGGCCCATGGTTCGCGTGCCACCCTGAAAACGTCACCGCGCGGGTCGCGTCGGAGAGGCCGTGGAAGCTGATATGGGGACTCGCGATCTCGTGCCCGCCCGTGTATTTCCGGGCGATCATCATTGCCATCTCGTTCGCATCGGCTCCCGATTCCCCGAACAGGCTTTTCTGCAGAGGCCGCGGCACGACGCTTCCGATCGCCGCGGCGAGTTCGACCTCCTTCACGTTGTAGTGGCTGCTATGGGCATGGATCATCGTGTCGGCGGCTTCCTTGATCGCCGCGGCAATCTTCGGATGATTGTGTCCGAGGGCGGAGCACATCTGGCCAGAATTGAAGTCGAGATATTCCTTGCCGTTGACGTCGCGCACGACCGAGCCGGACGCCGATTGGAACACCGGCCCCTGCGCCGACGACTTGTCCATGCGGGCGCGGAAGCTGAATTCGGCGGCCATCTTCAGATATCCGGCTTCGGCGGCAGTGGCTTCAGGCATTCTCGTTTCCTTTTCGGATGGGCGCGGGGACGAACCGCGCAGTGCGCAAAGGCTTGTTCAATTGCATCGCGCCAGCAATCCGGTTACGGTTCATGCGGTCGATGAAATGGATTCACCGCCTCAGAGATGCGTCGATTTCCGCCCATCAAGGCCCTTCTCGCGTTCGCCGCCGCCGCGCGGCATCTGCATTTCGGCCGCGCGGGTGCGGAACTGAACGTTTCCGGTTCGGCGATCAGCCATCAGATAGCGAAACTCGAAGCCGAGATCGGGAGTCGCCTGTTCGTGCGCGCGAACGGCCGCGTATCCACCACACCGGTCGGTCGGGCGCTGGCCGCAGGTCTGGAAAAGCGGTTCGACGAGATCGAGGCTCTGCTCGCGCGTGCCTCGACGGCGACAGCGGGCCGGCGGAAGGTCACCGTGGTTGCGGGGGCAAGTCTCGCGTCGCTCTGGCTTGCCGACAGGATCGAGCGGTACCGCCGCGCCAATCGAGGCATGCACATCAAGCTGACCAGCGTGTCGGACTGGCCGTCGAGCGGCACGCATTTCGACGTCGCGATCCTTTATGCCGGTGCCTCGGCGCCGCGCTATCCGTGGGCGCCGTTTGCCAAGGAGGCAGTCGCGCCGTATGCGTCGCCGGGGGTTTCCCGCCGCCTCGGAAAGCGACCTTCATTGAAGGCGATCGCCTCGCTCCCGCTGATCGGGTCGAGCAACATCTTGAACTGGTCGGATTGGTTCCGTGCATTCGACGCTGAACACTTGTTCGAGGCCGAAGACATCGAACTGGACCGCTCGATGCTGGCGATCGATCTCGCGCGGCGGGGAAAGGGTCTTGTCCTGGAGAGCGATCTGCTCGCCCACGATCTGGTGCGCGACGGGCGGCTAATCCGCCTCGCGCCGCAGGGAGCTGCACCTATCTGGCAGCATGCCTACCGGATCGCGCTCGGCCCCTCGGCGGCCAGCGACGCCTCCGTGGCCGAGTTTGTCCATTGGCTATGGCACGCGCTGCCCGCACGCAATTGCGAGCCGATCGAGGCCATCGAAGCGCTGTTTGCCGTCGCAAAGCTGAGCTGATTTGTCGCCGAAAAGAAAACGGGCGGGACCGGTTTTTCCGATCCCGCCCGTTTCTCGTTCCGAAATCCGGACTATTCGATCTGGGCCGCGGGTGCCTGCGCGCGCGCCTTGCCGTCTTCGGCCATCATCTGGAGGCCGGCGACGCCGAGCGTGAGGGCGAGGATCGCGAGAGCGAGAAGACGCATCGTTGCCGCCTCCGGCTTACGGGTAGC
>JAEUKY010000220.1 GCA_016794005.1 Rhodospirillales bacterium | reverse complement strand
CCATCACGACGAACTTGCGCGCCTGCGCGCGGACGGGCATCCCGGCGAGGGTCAGGGCTGCGGCGGAGCCGGCGACGAAACTGCGGCGTGCGATGGTCATAGGGGAATCCTCCGGGGGCTGGCTTTTTGTTATTCGGCGATCGGCTGGCGTTCGAAGATGTATTTGCGGGCGGCACCGATGTGGCTCTCCATCTCGGCGCGCGCGCGCTGCGCGTCGCGGGCCCGGATCGCCTCGTAGATCGACCAGTGGTCCGCACCGATGCCGCGAAGGCGCTCGATCGGGTCCTCGATGCCGAAATTCTTCACCTGCACGCGGCCGAAGCCGATCAGGTTCGGGATGCGCTCCAGCGTGACGATGAAATAGGGGTTGCCGGTGGCCAGCGCCACGGCGCGGTGGAAACGGAAATTGAGGTCGGCGGCAAGCTCGGGCGTGCCGTGCTCGACCATCCGGTCGGCGTCGCGCAGCGCGTCCTCGATCACTTCCAGCGTCTCGGGCGTGTGCATGCGCGCGGCGAGCTCGGCCGACTGCGCCTCGACCGTGATGCGGAACTCGTAGAGCCGTTCGAGATCGCCGATCGTCTGCACGGCGGGATAGACCAGTGCTCCGAACGCCGGCCCGCGCACGACCACGCTGCCCGAGCCCTGCACCGAGCGGATATAGCCCGCCTCGCGCAGGCGCATCAGGGCACCCCGCACGACCACGCGCGACACGCCGAAGCGCGTGCCCAGTTCGGCTTCCGTCGGCAGCTTGAAATCCTTCGGGAACTCGCCGCGGTCGATCAGCCGGCGGAGCTGCTCGAAGACGCGGCTTGCGAGCGTGCGGTGCCTGCGCTCGCCCGGCTCGGCGTCGACGGGCGGCTGCTCGGTGCCGACCACGCTCAGAACTCGACCGGATCGGCGACGAGGCCGACGGGCCGTTCGCCGCGCGTGGTCAGCCGGTGCATGCGCCGCAGCCCCTGCCCCTTGAAGCTTTCGCGCCGGTGCATCGTGGCGCGGTTGTCCCAGACGACCAGGTCGCCGACCTGCCAGCTCTGCGACCAGACGTTCGCGGGGCCGATCGCCTGCGCCCATACTTCGTTCAGCAGCGCTTCGCTTTCGGCCAGCGTCAGGCCCGGGATATAGGCGCCGAAGCGCCGGCCCAGATAGAGCGCGGCGCGACCGCTCAGCGGATGCACGCGCACCATCGGATGGATCGGGCCCGGCATCTCGCGCGGATCGTCGATGTTGAGATGCGCGTAGCCCGGCCGCTTGCCGCCCTGCGCGTTGTGGCTGGCCTGGTGCTTCAGCTTCAGCATCGACAGGCGCTTGCGCAGGTCGGCCGGCAGGCCTTCGTAGGCGCGGTACATGTTGGCGAAGCTCGTGTTGCCGCCGGCGGGCGGCACCTCGCGCGCCAGCAGCATCGTCAGCGCCGACGGCGTTTCGGTGAAGGCGAGGTCGGTGTGCCAGTGCAGCTCGCCGTCGCCATGCTCGCCGACGGGCTTGCCGTCCTCGGTGACGTTCGAGATGACGGTCACCAGCGGCGCTTCGGGGATATAGACCGGGCGCGAGCGCGTGTAGCTGGGCGACGGCAGGATGTCGCCGAAGCGCGCCGCGAAATGCGTGAAGTCGACGTCGCCGAGGTTCGTGGCGCGGAAGCGCAGCACCAGATGCTCGTTCAGGGCCTTCCGGATCAGGTCAAATTGGTCGTCGGTGAGCTTTGCCAGATCGACGCCCGTCACTTCGGCGCCCAGCGCGTCGGACACCGGAATTACGGAAATTTTTGATTTTTCAGCGATCTGGACGGACACGGCGGCCCCCTCCCGGTTGTCGAATCTGGAATCGACTTGGGACGAATTCATACAATCCTGTGCATAAAGAGTCAAATTTGTATTTTCTGGACCGGTCCGTGCCGCGTGCTACTTTCGCGCGATGAAAGACGCCGCCGCCCCCGACCGCGCCCACACGATCCGCGATTTCCGCCTCGTCTCGGGCGACGTGCTCCCCGAGGCGACGATCGCCTTCGTCTCGTACGGAAAGCTCGCCCCCGACGGGCGCAACGCGATCCTCGTCACGCACGGCTTCACGTCGAGCCACCGCTTCACCGACACGCACGGGCCGTCGGGCGAAGGCTCGTGGGGGCCGCTCGTGGGGCCGGGCAAGCCGATCGACACCGATCGCTTCTTCGTCGTCAGTTCGAACATGCTGGGCTCGTCCTATGGCTCGACCTGCCCGCGCAGCGCGGATCCGCGCACCGGCCGCCCCTACGGGCCCGACTTCCTGCGTTTCTCGCTGCCCGACATCGTCGCGGCACAGCGCGCGATGCTGGAGGCGCTGGGCGTGAAGCGGCTTCTGGCGGTCGTCGGCCCGTCCTATGGCGGGTTCCAGGCCTTCACGTGGGGCACGCGGCATCCCGATTTCGTCGACGCGATCGTGCCCGTCATCACGAACCTGCAGGCCCCGCGCGACGCCGGTGCCGACGAGCGGCTCGTCGCGCGGTTCGCAGCACACCCCAACTGGAATGGTGGACACTATTATTCGAACGGCGGCATCGATTCCGCGATGGCGGAACTGCGCGTCGAGACGCTTCTGAAATACGGCGCCATGGAAGAACTCGCCGCCGCCTTCCCCGATCCCGCCGCGCGCCGCGCCGAGATCGACCGGCGCGCCGCGCAATGGGCGAAGGAGTTCGACGCGAACTCGCTGGTGGCGCTGATGCGCGCCTCGCAG
>JAEUKY010000149.1 GCA_016794005.1 Rhodospirillales bacterium | reverse complement strand
CGGCGACCAGCCGGTCGAATCCGTCGGTCGCTTCGGGCTGCGGACGGATGCGCGTCTTGGCGTCTTTTGGCGTGGCGCTCAGGGGCTTGGGCCTTTCGTCGAAGGCGGCGAGAATAGCCCGCCGCGACGCGCAAAGCCAAGACGGGCGGCACCGGCAGGGCGAGATTGACAGCGACCGCCGCACGGCCCATTTTCCGGACCCGCCCGCCCCATTCTCCACAGCGAAAACCGGAAAGCCGACGATGAGCCTTGGCAATTTGCAAACGACGATCGATCAGGCTTGGGAAAGCCGCGCCGAACTCGGCCTCGGCACCAAGGGTGCCGTCCGCGAGGCGGTCGAGGCGGCCCTTGCGGCACTCGATTCGGGCGAGGCGCGCGTCGCCGAACGCAAGGACGGCAAATGGATCGTCAACCAGTGGCTCAAGAAGGCGGTGCTGCTGTCGTTCCGCCTCAACGACAACATGCTGATCTCCGACGCGCCCGGCGGCGCCTCGTGGTGGGACAAGGTGCCCTCGAAGTTCGTCGGCTGGACGGCCGAGCGCTTCCGCAAGGCCGGCTTCCGCGCCGTGCCCGGCAGCGTCGTGCGCCATTCCGCGTACATCGCGCCCAACGCGATCCTGATGCCGTCGTTCGTCAATGTCGGCGCCTATATCGACAGCGGCACGATGGTCGACACGTGGGCCACGGTCGGAAGCTGCGCGCAGATCGGGAAGAACTGCCACCTGTCGGGCGGCGTGGGCATCGGCGGCGTGCTCGAGCCGCTGCAGGCCGAACCCGTCATCATCGAGGACAACTGCTTCATCGGTGCTCGCTCCGAGGTGGTCGAGGGCGTGATCGTCGAGGAAGGCTCGGTCCTTTCGATGGGCGTGTTCATCGGCCAGTCAACCAAGATCGTCGACCGCACGACCGGCGAGATCCACATGGGCCGCGTGCCGGCCTATTCGGTCGTCGTGCCCGGCAACATCGCCGGCAAGCCGATCCCCGGCGGCAACGGCGAACCCGGCCCGTCGACCTACTGCGCCGTCATCATCAAGCGCGTGGACGAGAAGACGCGCTCGAAGACGTCGATCAACGACCTGCTGCGGGCCTGATCCCCGTGGTCGATCCCGTCGAGTTCGCGCGCGACCTGATCCGCTGCAAGTCGGTCACGCCGGCCGACGACGGCGCGCTGGGCACGCTCGAGAAGCGGCTGAAGGCGCTGGGCTTCGCGTGCCACCGGCTGAAATTCTCGGACAAGGACACGCCGGACGTCGACAATCTCTATGCGCGCATCGGCACCGGCGGGCCGAACTTCTGCTTCGCCGGCCACACCGACGTGGTGCCGCCCGGCAATCTCGCCGGCTGGACGGTCGATCCCTTCGCGGCGGAAATCCACGACGGATTCCTCTACGGGCGCGGTGCGGTCGACATGAAGGGCTCGATCGCCGCGTTCGTCGCGGCGGCGGCGCGCTTCCTTGAGGCGCGCAAGGGCGGCGTACCCGGCTCGATCTCGCTGCTGATCACCGGCGACGAGGAAGGCCCGTCGATCAACGGCACGGTCAAGGTGCTCGACTGGATGGCCAAGCGCGGCGAGAAGATCGACGCCTGCGTCGTGGGCGAACCCACCAACGAGACGACGCTGGGCGACATGGCCAAGATCGGCCGGCGCGGCTCGGTCAACGCCACGCTCGTCGCCAAGGGCGTGCAAGGCCACGTCGCCTATCCGCACCTCGCCGACAATCCCACGCACCGGCTGATCCGGCTGCTCTCGGACCTGACGGCCAAGCCGCTCGACGAAGGCAACGCGCATTTCCAGCCCTCCTCGCTGCAGGTGACGACGATCGACGTCGGCAACCCGACCGAGAACGTCATCCCCGCCGAAGCGCGCGCGCGCCTCAACATCCGCTTCAACGACATGCACACGTCGAAATCGCTGCTCGACTGGATCGCCGCGCGCATCGAAGCGCTCGGCGGCAAGGTCGAGATGACCAGCCGCGTGTCGGGCGAATCCTTCATCACCCATCCGGGCGAGTTCTCCGACCTGATCTCGGGTGCAGTCGAAAAGGTGCTGGGCCGCAGGCCTGCCCTCTCGACCACGGGCGGCACTTCGGATGCGCGTTTCATCGTGCGCCACTGCAAGACGGTCGAGTTCGGCCTGGTGGGCCGCACGATGCACAAGACCGACGAACGCGCAGCCGTGGCCGACATCGCCGCACTCGCCGAGATCTACGGCCACATGCTGGACGGATACTTCGCGGGCCCGCCCGCGTCCCGGGCCTAGGGATGGCCTTCGCCCGTCTGGTCGCCGGACCGCTGAACGGGCTGATGCGCGTCCTGCGCGGCGACCGCACGGGAGTGGACTGGATGGGGGCCGGCAGCGACGCCGGCTGGATCGCCTCGTTCCTCGTCCCCGGTTTCCTGCTCGCCCCGGTCTATGGCTGGATGGTGCTGCGCCGCCTGGGCGACGTCGGGTCCGAGCCCGATTTCGGCCCCGCCTTCGCGATCGAGGCGATCGGCTATGTCATCGGCTGGACCGCCTTTCCCGTCCTGTCGCACGCGATCTGCGAGCGCATCGGCAAGCCTGTCGAGTGGTACGGCTACGTCGTCGCGTACAACTGGGCGAACGTGCTGCAGATCGCCTTCTATCTGCCCGCGGCACTGCTCGGCACGTTCGAAGGCGTGCCGCCGATGCCGCTGTTCCTGATCGGCGTGATCTCGGTCTCGGCGGCCATCGCGATCCATTTCCGGGTGGCACGCGTCGTGCTGGGGATCGACGCCGTTCCGGCCCTGATGCTGGTCGCGGTCGATCTCGCGGTCGGCCAGATCGTCGCGCGGATCGTGGACCGGCTGCACGGAATCTAGGGAGCCAGCGACCATGCGCGCGATCGTCGAACGCCTGCCGATGCGGGACCCGTCGGACATGTCCGCCCTCAAGGCCGCGTTCGCGGCCGGGCGCATCGATCCGGCCCGGATCGTGGCGATCCTCGGCAAGACCGAGGGCAACGGCTGCGTGAACGACTTCACGCGCGGCTACGCCACGCTCGCCATGAAGCTCGCCCTTGCCGAAGCGACCGGAACGACGCCGGCGGACGTTGGGGCGCGCGTGGCACTCGTCATGTCGGGCGGGACCGAGGGCGGCCTCAGCCCGCACATGATCGTGTTCGCGACGGCACCCGACGGCGGCGCGAAGCCCACGGCCAAGCGGCTTGCCATCGGTACCGGCTTCACGCGCGAATTCGCCGCGAGCGAGATCGGCCGCAAGGCACAGATCGACGCGACGGCGTCGGCCGTGCGCGCGGCGATGGTGCAGGCGGGGATCGCGGACGCCCAGGACGTGCATTACGTGCAGGTCAAATGCCCGCTGCTGACGGCCGAGCGGTCCGAAGGACAGGACGTGGTGTGCGCCGACACCTACGAATCGATGGCCTATTCGCGGGGCGCTTCCGCGTTGGGCGTGGCCGTCGCATTGGGCGAGATCGACGCGGCCAGGGCGGTCGACGCGGCCGTGTGCGCGGACTGGTCGCTCAGTTCCGGCGTGGCCAGCACGTCGGCCGGGATCGAGCTGATGCGCAACGAGATCATGGTGCTGGGCAATTCGTCCGCGTGGACGGGCGATCTCGCCGTCGCCCA
>JAEUKY010000136.1 GCA_016794005.1 Rhodospirillales bacterium | reverse complement strand
ATCAGCCGGCGGGCGAGCGCCATCGCCGAATAGCCGAGGCCGAAGCAGAACAGCCGGTTCGCGCGCGCGGGGTGGAGCGGGATCGTGTCGGGAAGTGCGACGGCCATGATTCGCCAAGTCTATGGCATTGCGACCCGTCCGGCGCTACACCCTCGCGCATGAAACGACTGGTCCCGCTCCTCGCCGCGCTCGCGGCGTTGCTCGCCGCCGCACCGCTCGAAGCCCAGCAGCCGCGCACGCAGACGCCGGTGCAGAGCGCGCCCCCCGGTGCCGGCTTCGCGCGCCCGCTGCCGCGCCTCGAACCCTCGCCGGCGAACGCCGGCGAATACGACGCGTGCATGCGCAAGGCCGAGCGCCAGCCCGACCAGGCCTACGAGGACGCGATGGGCTGGGCGCGCGCGCGCGGCGGCGGCGAACCCGCCCTGCACTGCGCTGCCGTAGCGCTTTTCAACCGCGGCGCGTTCCGCCAGGCGGCCGAAGCCTTCACCGATCTTGCCGGCCGCTTCCGCGACGCGCGCACGCTGCTGCGCGCGAGTCTCGCGGCGCAGGCCGGCCGCGCGTGGCTCGCCGCCGACCGGCCGACGCAGGCGATCCTCGCCTTCGCGGCCGCCATCGAGATCTCGCCCGGGACCGCGACCTTCTGGATCGACCGCGCCGAGGCGCTGGCGGCCGAAGGCAAGTTCTGGGAAGCGATCGACGACCTCAACCGCGCGCTCGACCTCGATCCCGGGCGCGGCGACGCGCATGCGCTGCGCGCGGCCGCCTACCGGCAGCTCGACACGCTGGATCTGGCGCTGGAAGACGCGGACGCCGCCGTGCGGCTCGCCCCGTCGATGCCGGAAGCCTGGCTCGAACGCGGCATCCTGAAGCGCCTGAAGGGCGACAAGGACGGGGCGCGGCGCGACTGGCGCGAGGTGCTGCTGCTGGAACCCGACGGGGCCGCCGCCGACACCGCGCGCGTCAACATCGAACGCATGGAGCTGGGCGGCGACCCGCCGCCCCCGCCGCCGCGCCCGCGCCGCTAGCGCCGGAAATTCGTCGTCGTCGCCTTGACCAGATCGGCGCGCGACATGTCGGCCCCGCGCGCGTCGACGTCGGTCAGGTCGGCGCCGCGCAGGATCGTGCGGCGCATGTTGGAATCGGTGAGTTTGGCACCCGAGAAATTCGCACCCGTCGCCTGCGCGTCGGCAAGGCGCGTGGGCCACTGGGCGCGCGCGGCACCGGGGGCGAGCGGCAGCGCGCTGAAATCGGCCCCGCGCAGATCGGCGTTCATCAGGTTCGTCTTCGTGAAGTTGGCGCCGCGCGCCTTGATGCCGGGCAGGCTCGCACCCGTGAACTGGCAGCCGGTCAGGTTCGCGAAGGTGAGATCGGCACCGGTGAAATCCGCCTTGCGGAACGTGCAGCGCACGAACTTCGCCGCCGACAGGCGCGCACCGGCAAGCTCGGCCCCCGTGAAGTCGTAGGCTTCGAGGACAAGCTGCGTGCCCTCGCGCCCCTCGGTATCGACCCAAAGTCCGTGTGCCGCGACGGCCGCCGGCAGGTCGTAGCCGATGCGCAGCGGATCGACCGGGTACTTGGCGTGCGCCAGCCGCACTTCCTGCATGATGGCGCCGTCGAACGACACGGCCGCGAGATCGGCGCCTTCCATGTTGGTGCGCATCATGCGCGCCTCGGCGAACGTCGCCCCGCCGAGGATGCAGTTCGACAGGTTCGTCTCGGTGAGGTCGGCGCCGCGGAAGATGGTGCCGGTCAGGTCCGAGCCGGTCAGGTCGGCGCCCACGAGGCTGGCGTTGGCGAGATTGCAGTTCGTCAGGTCGGTCTTGTTGCCGATCGCGCGGCCCACGCGCGCCTCGGTCATCTGCGCGCCGACGAAGCGCGCCCCCGACGCGTTGGTCGTGGCGGTCGCGGCCTTGGAATAGTCGAGCTGGCCGTCGTCGCCGGCCGAGACCATCACGCCGTCGCGCAGATCCGCGCGGTGCAGGATGGCGCCTTCGAGGTCCGCGCCCGACAGGCACGCGGCGCGGAAATCCACGCGCGTCATGTCGGCGTCGATGAAATAGGCGCGGCGCACGTCCGCACCGTAGAAGCTGGCGCGCTGCAGCTTGGCGCGCGAGAAGTCGCTTTCCACGAAGCTGCCGCCGACGAACTCGGCGTCGGTCAGGTCGCGGTCGTTGAAATCGAGATGGCTCGCCTCGAAGAACTTCAGCACCAGCCGCTTGCCGCCGGGCTTGCCGGTCAGCCAGCGGACATGCGCGTCCAGCATCTGGTCCAGCAGCGGCTGGGTCAGTTTGGGCGGGAGCTTGCGGCCGATGGGACTGAGCTGGGCGGTGGCGGTCATTGCGGATTTCGGGCAGTTGGAATTCTTATCTACATTGCAGTTCGCGTGCCGCCAAGTGAGCCAACCTGTTCTAAAATCTACTCAATCGGCGTTATCCACAACGTGTTGTGGGTCGCCATGCGCCCGACCGCAAGTCCAAGCGCGCCGGGCCGATCGTAAATATTATTTGCGGAATTGCGGCCCTGCGGGTTTACCGCGCGCCTGCGGTGCCGGGGAACGTTTCAGCGCAAGCCAGAAGGCCAGCGCCAGGCCCGCGACCGGCACGCCCGCCAGCAGCGCCAGTCCGCGACGCGCGCCCAGATCGGCGAGGCGCGCAAGCGCCCAGCGCGTCGTCAGCACGAGCGCGACGAGATACGCGACGCCGGCCGCGGCGAGCGCTTCGTCCGCGCCGAGTTCCGGCAGCAGCGCGAAAAGCAGCGCCGTCGCGCCGGACAGGCCGAGCATGCGCAGCGCATAGCCGCGCCGGTCCATCGGCCGGTGCGGCGCGTGGACGCGCAGCGCGATCCACGACACGAGCGGCGGGATCGCAAGAAACGGCAGGAAGACGGCGGCGACATGCCACCAGGCGAATACAATCATCGATTGCCCCCGACCGCGACGTTAGCCGCGCGGGGTCGCCCGTGTCATTTCAGAAATCGAGATCGGCGTAGTGCGCCGGCGGCGGCGAGCCGGGCACGTGGTCGGCCAGCAGCGGGCGGAAGGACGGCCGGCTCTTGATCGGCGCGTACCATTCGTGGGCGCGCGGATACGCCTCCCACGGGACGTCGCCCAGATAGTCGAGCGTGGAGATGTGCGCCGCCGCCGCGATGTCGGCGAGGCTGAAGCGCGGCCCCGCGAGGAACTTCCGCCGCTCGGCGAGCCAGCCGACATATTCGAGGTGGTAGCGGATGTTCTGGTAGCCCGCGCGGATCGCCTGCGAGCTCGGCTCGGCCGTCGCGAGGAAGCGCTTCATCATCTTCTCGCGGTAGAGATTGTCGGTCACCTCGCGCGCGAACTTCTCGTCGAACCACGCGACGATGCGCCGCACCTCGGCGCGCTCGGCCGGTGTCTCGCCGATCAGGTTCGCCTCGGGATATTCGCGTTCGAGATGCTCGCAGATCGCCTGCGAGTGGCAGATCGCCGTGCCGTCTTCCTCGATCAGCACGGGCACGGTGCCCGCCGGATTGATCGCGAGAAAGGCGGGCGCGCGTTCCCACGTCTTCTCGACCTTCATGTCGAAATCGAGCCGCTTCTCGCCCAGTGCGACGCGCACTTTGCGGCAGAACGGGGAAAGCGGAAGATGGTGAAGGATGCGCATCGCGACTCGGGTTGGCCGGATTTTACAATCCCGCCGCGCGTTAGGCGAGGCCCAAGGCCGCCGCACCGAGAACGAGTGCGGCGACGAACGCCGCGCTTGCCGCGGCACACAGCACGAGACCGACCGCCACCGCGCGCCCGTCGCGCGCGACGAGCCCGAGCGACAGCACGATCAGCGCCAACGACGGGATCAGCGGCAGGACCGGCAGCGGCAGCAGCAGCAGTCCCGCCTGCAGGATCGCGACGAGGCCGATCCAGCGTCGTGCCGCGGGCCCGCACCAGACGGGCCAGCGTTCGGCGAACAGCTTTTCCACCCGCGCCAGCATCGGGCGCAGATGGGAAAGGATCGAACGCGCGCGCACGCGCGACACGCCGAGGCGCGCGAGGAACCCCGGCAGGCGCGGATGCGAAACGCCCAGCGCCATCTGTGCGGCGATCACCGCCAGCGGCAGCGCGAAGATCGTCGAGAAGCCGGGGATGCTCGGCCCCGGCGTCAGGTTCGGGGCCGCGAACAGGAACAGCAGCATGCCGTAGCCGCGCGACTCCAGTCGCGCGATCAGCTCGCCCAGCGTGACGCGGCCGTCCGCCGGCCCGTCGACGGCATGTTCGAGCGCGTCGGCGATCCCGCCCGCGTTCATGGCCGCCGCCCGAGGAAGCGCGGCAGCACGACCGAAAGGGCCACGAGGGCGAGGCCGAGCGCCACGGCACCGATCAGTTCCATGCGCGCGGCTTCGGGATCCGCCCAGCCGGCCGCGCCCAGATTGGCGAAAACGGCGGCGGCGGGCAGCGAACCCAGCAGCGTGCCGAACGCGAAGTCGCGATAGGAGAGTGCGGAAAGCCCGAAGCCGTAATTGACCGCCGCACCGGGGACGGGCAGCAGGCGTGCCAGCGCCACCGTGCGCCAGCCGCCGGCTTCCGCGCGCGCGATCCACGATCCCACGCGCGGCAGGTCGTGCGGCACGAAGGCGCCCGAGTTGACGAAGCGCGCGAGAAGGAAGCCCGCCGACGTGCCGGCAAGCGTGCCCGCCAGCGACCAGACGATCCCTTCGGCAAGCCCGAACAGCAGGCCCGCGACGATCGCCATCGCCCAGCGCGGCACCGAGACGAGCGAAGCAGCGACATGGGCAAGGACGAAGACCGGCCCCATCCACGCACCGGCAAGGCCGATGCCCGCCTCGATGGCGCCGGGCGTGATCGCGTCGCGCCGCGCATAGGCGGCGGCCGCCCCCGCCAGCACGAGGCCGACGGGGATCAGGCGCAGCCAGAGCGGCGGACGGGACATCCCCGTTCGCGCTTGCTAGTCGCCGGCCTGCTGGTGCGAGCGCTTGAGATCGGCCCGGCGCACGGGGTGCGCGAGGCGTGCCACCATTTCCTTCGGCACGATCTGGCGGAACTTGCCGATCTCGCGGTCCCAGTCGGCGAGCATGCCGCGCGCGTGCTTGGACTGCGTCTCGCGCACGTGCTCCTCGATCAGTTCCTTGAGCACGCCTTCCCAGTGCGCGGTCTCGA
Organism: Rhodospirillales bacterium; assembly: GCA_016794005.1. Taxonomy (GTDB): domain Bacteria; phylum Pseudomonadota; class Alphaproteobacteria; order CACIAM-22H2; family CACIAM-22H2; genus Tagaea. The sequence continues at coordinate 4,538 of JAEUKY010000136.1, read as the reverse complement.
CACCCTGCACCAGCACGGTCTCGGTATTGACGCGATCGGCGAAGCTGCCGTCGGCGTCGTAGACGAAGGCCATGCCGCCGGTCATGCCGGCCGCGAAGTTGTCGCCCACGGCCCCGAGGATCGCGACGGTGCCGCCGGTCATGTATTCGAGCCCGTTCGACCCGCAGCCCTCGACGACGGCGGTCGCACCGGAGTTGCGCACGCCGAAGCGTTCGGCCGCCTGGCCGGCCGCGAACAGCCTTCCCGCCGTCGCCCCGTAGAGCACCGTGTTGCCGACGATCGTGTTGGCCTGCGAGACCAGCGGCGAGGACGTGACCGGCCGCACCACGATGGTGCCGCCCGACAGGCCCTTGCCGACATAGTCGTTCGCGTCGCCGAACACCTCGAGCTTGATGCCCTGCACGGCGAAAGCGCCCAGCGACTGGCCGGCCGAGCCGCGCAGGCGGATCGTGATGTGGCCGGGCTTGAGGCCGGTCATGCCGTACTTGCGCGTGATCATCGACGAGAGCTTCGTGCCGATCGCGCGGTAGACGTTCCGGATGTTGTAGGCGAGCTGCATCTTCTCGCCGCCTTCGAGGGCCGGTGCCGCGTCGGCGATCATCTGCTCGTCCAGCGTCTCGGGCACCTCGTTGCGGCCCACCAGCGTGCAGTGGCGCGGATATTCGCCCGGGTCGGCCTGCACGAGCAGCGGGTTGAGGTCAAGGTCGTCGAGGCTTTCGTCGCCGCGCAGCACCTGCGTGAGCAGGTCGGCGCGGCCGATCACGTCGCGCAGCGACCTGAAGCCGAGCGAGGCGAGGATCTCGCGCACTTCCTCGGCCACGAACGTGAAGAGGTTGACGACCTTCTCCGGCGTGCCCTCGAACTTGGCGCGCAGCTTGGGATCCTGCGTGCACACGCCCACCGGGCAGGTGTTCGAGTGGCACTGGCGCACCATGATGCAGCCCATCGCCACGAGGCTGGCCGTGCCGATGCCGAACTCGTCGGCGCCCAGCATCGCGCCGATGACCACGTCGCGGCCGGTGCGGATGCCGCCGTCCACGCGCAGCTTCACGCGGTGACGCAGGCGATTGAGCGTCAGCACCTGGTTGGTCTCGCTGAGGCCCATTTCCCACGGCAAGCCCGCGTACTTGATCGACGATTGCGGCGAAGCCCCCGTGCCGCCCACGTGGCCGGAGATCAGGATCGCGTCGGCCTTGGCCTTGGCGACACCGGCCGCGATGGTGCCGATGCCCGAGCGGGCCACCAGTTTCACGCACACCTGCGCTTCGGGATTGATCTGCTTCAGGTCGTAGATGAGCTGGGCGAGATCCTCGATCGAGTAGATGTCGTGGTGCGGCGGCGGGCTGATGAGCGTGACGCCCGGCGTGGAATGGCGCAGCCGCGCGATCAGGTCGGTGACCTTGGCGCCCGGAAGCTGGCCGCCCTCGCCGGGCTTCGCACCCTGCGCGACCTTGATTTCCAGCTCGCGGCAGTTGTTGAGGTATTCCGCCGTCACGCCGAAGCGGCCCGACGCGACCTGCTTGATCGCCGACGACGCGTTGTCGCCGTTCGGGCGCGGCCGGTAGCGCGCGGGATCTTCCCCGCCCTCGCCCGAATCCGACTTCGCCCCGATGCGGTTCATCGCGATGGTCAGCGTCTCGTGCGCCTCCGGACCCAACGCGCCCAGCGAAATCCCGGGGGCGACGAGGCGCTTGCGGATTTCCGTGATGCTCTCGACGTCGTCGACCGGGATCGCCTTGCGGCCGGGCTTGAAATCGAGAAGGTCGCGCAGGTTGATCGGCGGCAGCTTGCGGCAGCCTTCCGAGAACTTGCGGTAGGTCGCGTAGGAATCGGACTCGACCGCGCGCTGCAGCACGTGGATCAGCTCGCCTTCCCAGAAATGCGCCTCGCCCGACTTGCGGAAGCGGTAGAAGCCGCCGACGGGCAGCGCGATCACGTCCTCGCGGAACGCGCGCGCGTGCAGTTCGCCCGCCTTCTTCTGGATGCCGGTGAGGCCGATGCCGGAAATGCGGCTGGTCATGCCGGGGAAGAATTCCGAGATCAGCGTGCGCGACAGGCCGACCGTCTCGAAGTTGTAGCCGCCGCGATAGGACGACACGATGGAAATGCCCATCTTCGACATCGTCTTCAGCAGGCCTTCGTCGATCGCCTTGCGATAGCGCTCGGCCGCTTCCTTCAGCGTCAGGCCCGGGAACAGGCCACGCCGGTGGCGGTCGGCGATGGCTTCCTGCGCCAGATACGCGTTGACGGTCGTGGCGCCCACGCCGATCAGCACGGCGAAGAAATGCACGTCGAGGCATTCGCCCGAGCGCACGTTGAGCGACGTGAAGGTGCGCAGCTGCTGGCGCACCAGATGCGTGTGCACGCCGCCGGCCGCCAGGATCATCGGGATCGGCGCCTTCGCCGGACCCTGGTTCTTGTCCGACAGGATCACGTGCACGGCCCCGCCGCGCACGCCGTCCTCGGCCTCGCGCTGGACGCGCTTCAGCGCGTCGCGAAGGGCGAACTCGCCGGCGGCCGGATCGAACGTGCAGTCGACCTCGACGGCGGTCGCACCCATATAGGCGCGCATCGCCTCGAACTCCTCGTTCAGCAGGACGGGGCTTTCGAGCTGCAGCATGCGGCACTGGCTCTCGTCCTCGTCGAGGATGTTGCCGAGATTGCCCAGCCGCGTGCGCAGCGTCATGACGCGCCGCTCGCGCAGGCTGTCGATCGGCGGGTTCGTGACCTGGCTGAAATTCTGGCGGAAGAAATGGTGCAGGCCGCGGAACTTGTCCGACAGCACCGCGATGGGCGTGTCGTCGCCCATCGAGCCGACCGCTTCCTTCGCGTCCTCGACCATCGGGTGCAGGATCAGCTCGAGATCCTCGAGCGTCCAGCCGACCGCCAGCATGCGCCGGCGCAGCTCGTCGCGCGACAGTTCCTGCTTGGGCTCGGCGTCGGCGCGCACGATCTGGTCGATGACGGTGATGTTCTTCGTCCAGTCGCCGAACGGGCGCGACTTGGCCAGCCATTCCTTCAGCTCGCCGTCGCGGAAGAACTTTCCTTCGCCGAGATTGACCGCGACCATCTGGCCGGGGCCCACGCGGCCCTTCTCGACCACGTTCTGCTCGTCGACCTTCACCATGCCGGCTTCCGAACCGACGATCAGCAGGCCGTCGGCGGTGATCGTGTAGCGGCACGGGCGCAGGCCGTTGCGGTCCATGCCCGCCAGCACCCACTTGCCGTCGGTCGCCGCGACGGCCGCCGGGCCGTCCCACGGCTCCATGACCGAATTGGAATAGGCGTACATGTTGCGGATGTGCTTGGGCGTCTTGTCCGCGTAGGACCACGCCTGCGGCATCATCATCGTCTTGACCATGGGCAGCGCGCGTCCGCCGCGCACCAGCAGCTCGAAGACGTTGTCCATCTGGGCGGAGTCCGAGCCCGGCTGCACGACGGGCTTCAGGTCGTCGACGTTGGCGCCGAACAGCTCGTGCGCCATGCGCGTCTCGTGGCTCTTCATCCAGTTGACGTTGCCGCGCACGGTGTTGATCTCGCCGTTATGGGCGAGCGTGCGGAAGGGCTGCGCCAGCTTCCACGTGGGGAACGTGTTGGTCGAATAGCGCTGGTGGTAGATCGCGAAGGACGAGGCGAAACGCTCGTCGGTCAGGTCGGGGTAGAAGACCGACAGCGCTTCGGCCAGGAACATGCCCTTGTAGATGATCGAGCGGCACGACAGCGAGCAGATGTAGAAATCGACGAGGTTCTCGGCCAGCGCCTGCTTCTCGATGCGCCGGCGCACGACGTAGAGGTCGAGCTCGAACTGGTCTTCCGCGACGTTGCGCGAATTGTGGACCATGATCTGCTCGATCTCGGGCCGCGTGGCGTTCGCCTTCTCGCCGCACACCGACGTGTCGATCGGCACCTGCCGCCAGCCGTAGACGGCGTAGCCCATCTTCAGGATCTCGGTCTCGACGATGGTGCGGCAACGCTCCTGCCCGTCGAGGTCGTTGCGCGGCAGGAAGACCTGCCCGACCGCGACGCGCGCGTCCGAAGGCTTCACGCCCTGGCGCGCGATGTGCGCCTTGAAGAAGTCCTGCGGGATCTCGATATGGATGCCCGCCCCGTCGCCGGTCTTGCCGTCGGCGTCGACCGCCCCGCGGTGCCACACGGCCTTGAGGGCGGCGATCCCCGCTTCGACCACCGCGCGGCGCGGCTTGCCGTCGATGGCGGCGACGAGACCCACGCCGCACGCGTCGTGCTCGTCGCGCGGGTCGTAGGCGTTGCCTTCGATCAGCTTCGCCGCGTTGGCTTCGTATTCGCGCACATAGCGAAGGCCGGTATCGATCGGATCGGTCATGGCTTGGCGCTCCTTACTCGGCCGCCGCGGCGGCGGGCTTCGCCTTGGCGGCGAGGTACTTGTGCATGGCGTCGGCGGCGTCGCGCCCGTCGCGGATCGCCCAGACGACGAGCGAGGCGCCGCGCACGATGTCGCCGGCGGCGAACACGCCGTCGAGCGACGTCATCATCGTGCGGTGGTTGACCTTGAGCGTGCC